>NZ_JAUSUL010000003.1:0-300000 GCF_030814015.1 Amorphus orientalis | reverse complement strand
GGCTCGTACCTGTCGGGCATCGCCGTGCTCGTCTTTATCTGGGGCATCGTCGAGGCGTTCTCCAAGAAGCGGGTCGCCGGCGACAATCCCTGGGGCGCCGGTGCGACCACGCTGGAGTGGACCCTGTCGTCGCCGCCGCCGTTCCACCAGTTCGAGACGCTGCCGCGGATCAAGTGATCCGACACGGGGCCGGCGGTTCGAGCCCGGCCTCTTCTCGAGGATCGACGGGCCGGCCCCGCGGGGCCGGCTCTTCCAACACCAAGAAAGCGGGATGCGCGGCTCCGGATCGCCTGTCCCGCAGCGCGTAAGGCGACGGTCGCCGACGGACAGACCGGGGATGACCGGTCCGATCGGACATCGAAGCAGTCAAGGGACGGATATCCTTCTTTATGGCACACGCCACCACCTCCCCCACCACCGTGGCCTTGGGCGAAGCGACGGTCGCCGATTACATCGCGCTTCTGAAGCCGCGGGTGATGTCCCTCGTGATCTTCACCGCGCTGGTCGGAATGACGCTTGCGCCGACGGGCCTTCATCCGGTCCTGGGCGCGATCTCGCTCTTGGCGATTGCGGTCGGGGCAGGGGCTTCGGCGGCGCTGAACATGTGGTGGGACGCCGACATCGACGCGGTCATGTCGCGCACCCGGGAGCGCCCGGTGCCGGCCGGACGCGTGGCTCCGGAAGCGGCGCTCGCCTTCGGGATCACCCTGTCGATCGGGTCCGTGGTCACGCTCGGGCTGGTCGCCAACTGGCTCGCCGCCGGACTGCTCGCCTTCACGATCTGGTTCTACGGCCATTTCTACACGATGATCCTGAAGCGGCGCACGGCGCAGAACATCGTCATCGGCGGTGCCGCCGGCGCGCTGCCGCCGGTGATCGGCTGGGCGGCGATGACCGGCAGCATTTCGCTGCCGCCGCTGGTCCTGTTCGCCATCATCTTCCTGTGGACCCCGCCCCATTTCTGGGCGCTCGCGCTTCTGAAGAACGAGGACTACGCCCGCGCCGGCGTGCCGATGCTGCCGGTGGTGGCCGGCCCCCAGGCCACGCGCTGGCAGATCCTCCTCTACGCCGTCGTGCTGGTTCCGGTCGGGCTGGCTCCGGCGTTCCTGGGCTTCGCCGGACCGGTCTACGCGGCCGTCGCGGCGGTGAGCGGCGGGCTGTTCGTGCTGGGCGCGGTCAACGTGCTGCGTCACCGCGAAGGCAAGGCTGCCAGGCGCGCCTGCGGCCAGCTGTTCGGGTTCTCGATCCTGTATCTTTTCCTTCTCTTCGCGACCCTGCTCGCGGAGCATCTGGTCCAGAGCGTGTGATCGCGCATGGCCGATAGCGAAGAGACGGACAAGCAGACCGACGGCGTCGAGCTGAGCCCGGAGCAGAAGCGGCGCCGCCGGTCGCGGTCGATCGCGATCGCGGTGGTTCTCGCGATCCTGGTCGTCCTGTTTTACGTGATCACGATCTTCAAGATGGGCGGGAACGTTGTCGAACGGCCGCTTTGAGAGGGACGTCATGAGCGAGCGAACACGGAAATCCATGAACGGCAACGTGCGCGTCGCCGTCGTCTGCCTGGCCTTCGTGTGCGCCATGGTGGGTGCGGCCTATGCCGCCGTCCCGCTCTATCAGATCTTCTGCCAGGTGACCGGCTACGGCGGCACCACCTCGCTCGCCAGCGCGCAGCCTGTGGAGCCGATCGATCGCGAGGTTACCGTCCGCTTCGACGCGAACGTCCGGAAGGGGCTGCCCTGGACGTTCAAGCCCGTCGAACGCTCCATTACGGCGCGCATGGGCGAGGTGGTCGAGGCGGAGTACATCATCGAGAACACCTCCGAGCGCGAGACCAACGCGACCGCGGTGTTCAACGTCACGCCGTTCGCGGCCGGACCGTATTTTTCCAAGCTCGACTGCTTCTGCTTCACCCAGCAGCCGCTCGGCCCGTCGGAAAAACGCCGGATCACGGTCACCTATTACGTGGATCCGGACATGGTCACAGACGACGAGGCCGGCGACGTGGGCACGATTACGCTCTCCTACACCTTCTATCCGGCGGATCCGCCGGATCAGTCCGCGGACGCGGGCGACCAGGACGCGACCGACGACGCCACGAGGCCGGTACGGTCGAAGTCATGACCCTGATCGGAGTTCGTATGGCCGCGCGGGATCGGGCCGGGAAACCGGTTTCCACTTTTCCGCAGACTGGTCTGGCGAAGCCGACAAAGCAGTTGTAGAAACGTTCGAATTCGAGACCCGAGAGCGGGACAAACAGGACGAAGGATCGGGACGAAGCGATGGCCGAGGCGCACCAGAAGAACCATGACTACCACCTCGTCGAGCCGAGCCCCTGGCCGTTTCTCGGGTCGATCGGCGCGTTCGTCACGGCGTTCGGTGCGGTCTGCCTGTTCCGCTGGCATCAGGGCGAGGAACTGACCGTCTTCGGTCTGAGCACCGAGGGCTGGGGCCTGTTCGTCATCGGTCTGCTGATCGTCCTCTACACCATGTACGGCTGGTGGTCGGACACGATCCGCGAATCGCTGGCGGGCGATCACACCCGGGTGGTGAAGCTCCACCTGCGCTACGGCATGATCCTGTTCATCGCCTCCGAGGCGATGTTCTTCGTGGCCTGGTTCTGGGCCTATTTCGATGCCTCGCTCTTCATCAACGCGCCGATCGAGTATCTCCGGCTGGAGCACACCGGTGGCGTCTGGCCGCCCGAGGGCATCGAGAGCTTCGATCCCTGGCATCTGCCGCTTCTCAACACGCTGATCCTGCTGACGTCGGGAACGACCGTCACCTGGGCGCACCATGCGCTGCTGCACGACGATCGCCAGAGCCTGAAGTTCGGCCTGCTGCTGACCGTGCTGCTCGGCCTGACGTTCACCTACGTGCAGTATCTGGAGTACAGCCACGCGGACTTCCCGTTCGCCGGCTCGATCTACGGTTCCACGTTCTTCATGGCGACGGGCTTCCACGGCTTCCACGTGATCGTCGGCACGATCTTCCTGATCGTCTGCCTGATCCGGGCCATGTCGGGCCACTGGACCAAGGAGCACCATTTCGGCTTCGAGGCGGCCGCCTGGTACTGGCACTTCGTCGACGTGGTCTGGCTGTTCCTGTTCGCCTGCATCTATGTCTGGGGCGCCTCGCCGCATACCGAAGAGGTGAGCAGCCTGCTAGGGTCCGGCGTGCTTCCGGTCTAGCTGGGCTAATCACGGATCAAGATTCGCAGCGGGCGCCGGTTTCACGATCGGCGCCCGTATCGTATCCGGGGGGCGGTCGGGAGACCGGAGGGCGGGTCGAGGTTTCGCGCCCGCAAAGCAGAGCCAGTCCGTTCCAACGTCTGTACGGGATCCCATGAGCGAAGACGCGAAACCCGAGCAGGCCGCGCCGAAACCGGCGTCCCGGAAACGCTCCTATCCGCCGCTGCCGGCGAGCCAGACAGGCCTTGCCGGACGCTGTCCGAGGTGCGGCGAGGGCAAGCTGTTCGATGGCTTTCTCTCGATCCGGGAGACGTGCGCGGTCTGCGGGCTGGATTTCCGCTTCATCGATTCCGGCGACGGCCCCGCCGTCTTCGTCATCCTGATCGTCGGGTTCCTGGTGGTCGGCCTGGCGCTTCTCATGGAAGTGCTCTGGCAACCGCCGATCTGGGTGCATCTGATCGTGCTGGCCCCTCTGACCATCGGCCTGTCGCTGGGGATCATCCGTCCGCTCAAGGGCATGCTGATCGCGCAGCAGTACCAGACCAGGGCGGCCGAGGGCCGTCTCGAGGACTGATCCCTTGGCCGCCGCTCCTTCGAGATCCGCACTGCGCAGCCTGCTCTGGCCGACGCTTGTCACCCTGATCGCCCTCGTCATCCTGATCGGGCTCGGCAACTGGCAGGTTCGCCGGCTGGCCTGGAAGGAAAGCCTGATCGCTGCCGCCGAGAGCCGCAGCGTGGCCGAGGCGGTGCCGGCGCCGGGCCCGGACGCCTGGCCCGCGCTCGACATGGACGACTGGATCTATCAGCGCGTCGAGGCGACGGGCCGCTATGGCGACGACGAGATTCACGTGTTCATGGCGCTGCCCGATCCGAACGGGCCGCTGGGCGGCCAGGGCTATCTGGTGTTCGCGCCCTTCACCACGACCGATGGCTGGACCCTGCTCGTCGACCGGGGCTTCGTGCCACTGGATCGCAAGGATCCCGAAACCCGGCCGGGGCCGCCGGAAGGGGAGGTCCGGATCGAAGGCCTGATGCGGCCGGGCGAGATGCCGGCGTTCTTCTCGCCGGATCCGGATCTGGACAAGAATGTCTGGCTGGTCCGCGAACTGGGCGCCATGGCGGAGGCGCTCGGGATGCGCCGGACGGCGCCCTACTACGTCTCGCTGGTGGCGTCCGAGACGCCTGAAGGCGGAGTGCCCCAGGCCGGCGAGACCCCGCTGACCTTCGCCAACAGCCATCTTCAGTATGCTGTGACGTGGTACGGCCTCGCCGTGGTTCTCGTCTTCGTCTACGGAACCTTCGCCTGGCGCAGGCTGCGCGATTGAACCGGGACTGGCGGCCAGACATGAAAAAGCCGGGGCAGAGCCCCGGCCTCTCGAATTTGCCGATCCGGCGGACCGGGATCAGGTGTTGGAGATTTCCAGACCAACGGCGTCGTAGAAGGTCAGGACGACGAAGTCGCCGGTCTTGATGTCCAGATCCTTCAGAAGGTCGGGCTGCTGAACCTTGACGGTCTGCTTCTCGCCGCTCGGCGCCTCGAAGGTGACGGTGCCGTCGCTGTGGCTGACGCCGAGAACCTTGGCGGTCAGGGCGACGTTGCGGGTCACCAGGCCGGACGGCATCTGCGAATCGCTGTCGTCGATGTCGACGTCCAGATCGTAGGTCACGCCGGCTTCGTCGGCCTTGCTCTTCTCGACGTCCAGGATCACGCCCTGCAGATGCTGGACGGTCAGGAACTGGTTCTCGCGAACCTGATCGAGCGGGAAGCTCTCCGGAACCGGAACGGCGTATTCGTTCTGGTTCGGGGTCTTCACGACCACCTGGCTTTCCATCTTGTTGGTGGTGACCACCTGGGCCTTGAAGCCGGTGAGCTGGGCGTCGCCGAAGGCGTCGACATAGGTCACGGTGTCGGTGGAATTCTGGGCAGCCACGGGGGAAAGGGCGACCACGGAGAGCGCGGCGGCGGCTGCCACGGCGCGGATCGGGGCAAACCAAGAGTGCATTCTCAGTCCTCCAAGAAGTGAGGGAAGGGGACGATCGGTCACGGCCTCATGCCGGCGCCGAAAACGTGTCCATCCTCACACAATGCCGTTGTGCGCTGGGCGTTCCAACGCATCCTCGGCCAGCGCGCTGATAGCACCCGCCACCGGTCGCCGCTATGGCAAAAACCGGGGGCTGCGTGCCGAAATCGACGTCCGCCCGTCTGCTGCCGTTCCTATTCCCCCGCGACGTCGGCCAGCAGGCTCGCCGCCACCGCGAAGCGGGAGACGGTGATGGTGTCGGTCTCGCCGAGCTGGGTCACCGTCTTCAGGGCGCGGTCCACCTGCTGGGCCCGCTCCGCGATCCAGTTCTCCACGGCGAGCGACGCATCTGCTTCGCCGCCGGCCGCGATCACCTGGCGGGTGATCTGGCGGTGCGCCTCGGCCAGCGTCCGGCGGGCCCGGTCCAGGGCAAGCCCGTCATAATAGTCGGTGACCGTCGCCTGGCGGGCCAGAGCTTCGATCCGGCCGATGCGGAACCGGCCGTCGATGGCGAAATAGGTCTCGGCCACCTTTTCCAGCGGGGCGCCGGTCGCCTCGGACACGACGATGATGTCCGGGATCGACGCACTCACCGGCAGGTGCGACAGCCGGTGGGCGAGATCCTCAGGCACGCCGGCATCGATCCAGGTCCGTGCGGTCTCATCGACCGACCCGGCGATATGCTCTGGCACGACCTTCTCCAGGTTCGGCTCCAGCGCCTGGAGACCGGCACGGAAGCGTTCGACCTCGACCTGGATTCCCTGTTCGAAGCGAACGTTGCGGATGAACCAGACCGTGGCGTCGAGGACCAGATCCTGCACCGCGGCGTACAGCTCGAGCTGGACGTCGCCGGGCACCCTCGTATCGAGCGCGTCGATTTCCCCGTTTAGCGCGGTGAGCTGCCAGGCGTCGCGGCAGGCGGCGAAGGCTTTTGCGATGCGGTCCACGTCGGCGCCGGTCTGATCGGCCATCCGGGTGACGAAGGTGGGCCCGCCGCGGTTGATCATGGAGTTGGCGAGAACGGTCGCTATGATCTCGCGCCGCAGCGGATGGCCTTCGACCTGATCCAGGAAATCCTCCTGCATCAGGGTCGGGAAATAGCGCCTGAGTTCGCGGCCGAGATAAGTGTCGTCGGGCACGGAACTGGACAGGAGCGCGTCGTAGAGGGTGATCTTGGCGTAGGCGAGCAGCACGCCGATTTCCGGCCGGCACAGACCCTCGCCCCTGCCCGCACGGGCACTGAGCTCGCGGTCCGGGGGCAGGGTTTCCAGCTCGCGGTCCAGCACTCCGCGCTGTTCGAGCACCTGCATGAGCCGGGACTGGAAGCCGATATCCTCGATGCCGAGCCGCTGGGTGAGCGAAATGCTGAGCGTCTGGAGGTAGTTGTTGCGCAGGACGATGGACGCGACCTCGTCGGTCATCGCCACCAGAACCTCGTTGCGCTTCTCCCGGTCGATCACGTTCTGGCTCTCGGCGCCGCGCAGCGCGATCTTGATGTTGACCTCGACGTCGGAGGTGTTCACCCCGGCCGAATTGTCGATCGCATCGGAGTTGCAGCGTCCGCCGCCCCGGGCGAAGGCGATGCGGGCCTTCTGGGTCACGCCCAGATTGGCGCCCTCGCCGATGACCTTGACCCTCAGTTCCTCGGCGGTGATGCGGATGGAATCGTTGGCACGGTCGCCCACGTCCAGATTGGTCTCGGACGCCGCACGGACATAGGTTCCGATGCCGCCGAACCAGAGCAGGTCCGACTCGGTGCGCAGGATCGCCCGGATGACCTCCAGCGGCGTCGCGCTCGACTTGTTGAGGCCGAGCAGCGCCTGTGCCTCGGGCGACAGCGGCACCGACTTCGCAGAGCGGGAGAACACGCCGCCGCCCTTCGAGATGAGCGAGGTGTCGTAGTCCTGCCAGCTGGTGCGCGGGGCGTCGAACAGGCGCTTGCGCTCGGTCCACGAGGTGTCCGGATCCGGATCCGGGTCGATGAAGATGTCGCGGTGGTCGAAGGCCGCGACCAGCCGGATCGCCTTCGACAGCAGCATGCCGTTGCCGAAGACGTCGCCCGACATGTCGCCGACGCCGATCACGGTGAACGGGGTCGTCTGGATGTCCACGTCCATTTCGCGGAAGTGGCGCTTCACGGCCTCCCAGGCGCCGCGGGCGGTGATGCCCATGGCCTTGTGGTCGTAGCCTTGGGAGCCGCCGGACGCGAAGGCGTCGCCGAGCCAGAATTCGCGGTTCTCGGCAATCGCGTTGGCGGTGTCGGAGAACGTGGCCGTGCCCTTGTCGGCGGCCACGACCAGGTACGGGTCGTCGCCGTCGTGGCGAACCACGTCGGTCGGCGGGACCGGTTTTCCCTCCACCAGATTGTCGGTGACGCTCAGGAGCGCGTTGATGAAGATCTTGTAGGCCTCGGTGCCTTCCGCGAACACCGCCTCGCGGCCGCCTGTGGCCGGGAGCTTCTTCGGCACGAAGCCGCCCTTGGCGCCGACGGGAACGATGACGGCGTTCTTCACCTGCTGGGCCTTCACCAGGCCGAGGATCTCGGTGCGGAAGTCCTGGGAGCGGTCGGACCAGCGAAGGCCGCCGCGGGCGACTTCGCCGAAGCGCAGGTGCACGCCTTCCACGCGCGGGCTGTAGACCCAGATCTCCCGGTAGGGGCGCGGCGCCGGCAGAATGTCGATCGCGCCGGGAAACAGCTTGAAGGCGAAGGTATCCGGCGGGGTCCCGTCCTTGTCCAGGCGGAAATAGTTGGTCCGCAGCATCGCGTAGATGATGGTGGTGAAGCGGCGGATGATGGTGTCGTCGTCGAGGTTGGTGACGGTGTCCAGCTCGGCGTCGATCTGCTCCTGCAGCCTTGCAGCCGCGAGCGAGCGGTCCTTGTCGGCGTCGCTCGGATCGAAGCGGACATGGAACAGGTCGACCAGCAGCTTGGCGACGACCGGGTAGCGGATCAGCGCCCCCCAGATATAATCCTGGGAATAGGGCACGTTGGCCTGCCGCAGATAGCGCGACAGCGCCCTGAGCATGGCGATGTCGCGCCAGCCGAGGCCGCTGGCCAGAAGCAGCGCGTTGAACCCGTCGCTTTCCGCCCGTTCCGTCCACACGGCCATGAACATCGCTTCCAGCGGCGAGGCCAGCACGTCGAGATCGATCGATCCGCCGCCGATCCGCGCCAGCGACATGTCGTGCACGTAAAGCCCGTGCTCGGTGCCGTGTTCGACCCGGAACGTACGCTCGTTGATCACCCGGAAGCCCATCGCCTCGATGATCGGAACGCGGTCGGACAGCGGGATCGGCGCCTCGTGGGCAAACAGCTTGAGCGAGGCCCGGTGCTCCGCGTCGCCGGACCGGCGGAAGAAGGAGATCGCCACCGGGCGGTCGTCGCTCATCCGGTCGATGATGGCAATGTCGGTGACGGCGGTCTCGGCGCTGTAGGTGGCCCGGTAGCCGCCGTCGAAAGCTTCGGCAAAACGTTCGCTCAGGCGCCGGGCGGTCGAAAGTCCGTGCCGGGCTGTCAGCGCCTCTTCCAGATCGTCGGTCCAGGTGCGGACAAGCTGGGCCACGCCGGCTTCCAGGGTCTCGCGGCTGGCCTGGGGCGTTTCGCCTTCGTAGCGGCCGATGATGTAGTGGATGCGGGCGAGCGGGCCTTCGGGGAAGCCGACATAGGTTGCCGACACGCGGCCGTCGAAGATGCGGGCCAGATAGGCGCCGATCTCGTCGGACTGCTCCGTGGTGTAGCGGTCGCTCGGGACGAAGACGAGCACGGAGACGAAGCGTTCGAACGCGTCGCTGCGGGCCAGGACACGGATGCGCGGCCGCTCGCCGAGCTCGAGGATGGCGGTCGCGAACTGGTACAGAAGGTCGGTGTCGATCTGGAAGAGCTCGTCGCGCGGATAGGATTCCAGCACGTTCAGAAGCGCCTTGCCGGAGTGGCTGTCCGCGGCGTAGCCGGCGCGGTCCAGAACGCTGTTCACCTTCTCCCGGACATAGGGAATGTTGCGCACCGAGCTGGTGTAGGCCCGCGACGAGAACAGGCCGACGAGCCGTGTTTCGCCGGACAACCGGCCGTCGTCCGCGTAGTTCTTGATGCCGATGAAATCGAGATGGACGTGGCGGTGGACCCGTGATCGGGCGTTTGCCTTGGTGACGATGAGAGGCGGCTCTCCGCGCAGAAATTCGCGGATCTCCGGCGTCATCACCACGAACTCTGTGCCGCGGCGCAGTACCCGGACCTCCGGGTCCCGCAACAGGCCAAGCCCGGATTGAAACACGGGCTCCAGTTCACCGGTGTCCACGTCGCCTTCGAGCCTGTACTCGCGCAGGCCCAGGAAGATGAATTCGTCGGCGACCAGCCACTCCAGGAACGACGTGGCCTTGGCGAGCTCCGAGGCCTCGATCGGCGGTTCGGAGGCCTTGTAGCGCTCGACGATGGCCTGCACCCGACCACGCATCTCCTGCCAGTCGGACACGGCGACGCGGACGTCCTTCAGGGTGTCGCGAAGGCGATGCAGCAGTTCCTCGCGCCGCTCCTGGCTTTCGATGCGGCGCACGTGGATGTGGATGAAGCTTTCGCGGTTGCCGGCCTCCCCGCCCGAAGCTTCGCCGACGAACGCCTGAAGCTGCCCCGTCTCGTCGCGGCTGCAGGCGAAGATGGGGTGGAGAACAAGCCGCACCTCGACGCCGAACTCGATGAGTTCGTCCATCAGGGAATCGAACAGGAACGGCATGTTGTCGTTGACGATGTCGATGACGGTGACGTCGCGCGTGGCCTGCGCCGTGGAGGGCAGGTCCGGTTCGGTGATCTCGATCGTGGCGGCACCGGGGGCGCGCTTCTGGAACAGGGTCCAGGCCCGGTCCGCGAGGGCGCAGAGCTCGGCATCATCGTAAACGACGATATCCTCCGCCGAACCGCGCGCGAAGAAGGCCTCTGCGAACCGTCTGCGCTGATCGTCGCTGTCGTCGCCGGCGAGCCTGGTCACGGCGGCGGCAATCCTTTCGGCCTTTTCGGCTTCGTAGCGATCGAGCATTTCGGCCTCCGAACGTTCCTCTCTGTCGTTGGTATCCGGCGCAGACGGCCGCGGCAACAACGCCGATACAACACGGTTCACGGAGTCCTGTTCGCCGGACGCGACCGGGATCGGCACCAATGCCTCTCCCATACCGTCTTGTTCCTTTTGATGACGCCGGCGGAGAAGGCCGGATCTTGGGAGACGCCGCTTTGCAACACCGCCGCCGGCATGCCTTGATGGGCTGATGACGCGACCGGCGCTCGCGGGCGGTTTCCGCAGGGATCGCGGGATCGCTTCGAGAGCCCGCGGAAGAGACAAACAAGGGAGGTGAGACGTGGCCAGGAAGACAAAGAGCGCCGACTTCGACAACCCGGTGATCGCGCTGTCGCTGGAGGCCGCTCCGCTCAGCGAGGCGACCGAGGCCTATTTCGCGAAGTGCGAGGAAAAGCTGGGCCTGGTGCCCAACGTGCTGAAGGCCTACGCCTTCGACGAGACCAAGCTGCGCGCCTTCACGGACATGTACAACGACCTGATGCTGGGCGACTCGGGTCTCTCGAAGCTCGATCGCGAGATGATCGCCGTGGTCGTGTCCAGCGCCAACCGCTGCTACTACTGCCAGGTGGCCCACGGGGCCGCCGTGCGGGAGCTGTCCGGCGATCCCGCACTCGGCGAGCTGATGGTAATGAACTACCGCGCCGCGCGCCTGACCAAGCGGCAAAGGGCTATGCTCGACTTCGCCTGGAAACTGACCGCTACGCCGTTCGATGTGGTCGACGAGGACCGCGACGGGCTGCGCAAGGCCGGCTTCAGTGATCGCGACATCTGGGACATCGCCTCGGTGATCGGCTTCTTCAACATGTCCAACCGGGTCGCGACGGCCACCGACATGCGGCCGAATTCGGATTACCACGCGCGCGGGCGCTGACACCGCGATCGAGGCAAACGAGACGGCGGGGGTTGCGGCGCGGCGGCGAGTGCGCAACACTTGCCGCGTTCCGAGGGGTGCTCCGTCAAGGAGCTGAGATGGTGCCGTCCGGGTACCGAACCCTTTGAACCTGATCCGGGTCATACCGGCGAAGGGACGGACACCACCGACCGCTCGTCATTCCCCGGATCTTCCGATTCCAACGACGTGGACGGTGGATCCAATGCGCTGTTTTTCCTTCTCGATCCCTTTCTCGGCCGGACCTGCGCGTCCGGAGCCCCGGCGGCCGTTTTGCGGTCCCTGCCGTCTTTCGGGTATGCGCCGGATCTGACGGGATGGTCGTCCTGCGCGCCCTGCTGGTGACGGCGGCGCTCCTTCTGCTCTGGGAGGGGGCGATCCGCCTGTTCGCGCTGCCGCCCTTCATCCTGCCGTCGCCGCTGGATGTGGCCGGCGCGTTCCAGACCCGGTCCGGCTATCTGTTCGAAAACGCGCTCGTGACCCTGAGCGAGATCCTGCTCGGGTTCGCGATCGGCGTCACCTGCGGCGTCACCACCGCGCTCACCATGAGCGCGTTCCCGCCGGCTCGCCGGCTTCTCCTGCCGGTGGTGATCGCCACCCAGGCGCTGCCGGTGTTCGCGATCGCGCCGCTTCTGGTGCTCTGGTTCGGCTACGGCATCGCGTCGAAGATCGTGATGGCGACGCTGATCATCTATTTCCCCGTCGCCTCGTCCTTCTATGACGGTCTGGCCCGGACCGATCCCGGACTGCTGGATCTGGCGCGTCTCAACCGCGCCAGCCGGCTGCAGACCCTCGCCCTGATCCGGGTGCCAGCCGCACTGCCGAGCCTCCTGTCCGGTCTCAAGGTCGCGGCCGCCGTCGCTCCGATCGGCGCCGTGGTCGGCGAGTGGGTCGGCTCCTCCGCCGGGCTCGGCTTCGTCATGCTGCACGCCAACGCGCGGCTCCAGTCCGATGTCCTGTTCGCAGCCCTCGTTCTGCTGGCGGCCATGGCGGTCGCCCTGCGGCTGGCGATGGATGCGCTCGCCCGCCGAATGGCGCCATGGGCGCCCGAAGCCCTCTAGCCAATCCGATGATCAGCCAACGAATGAAAGGGAGTTTTTCAATGTTGCGTTTGGCTTTCGCCTCGATCGTTGCCGTCCTGGCGCTGTCGGGCAGCGCCTCCGCCCAGGAGCAGCGGTTGACCGTGCTGCTCGACTGGTACCTCAATCCCGATCACGCCCCGCTCGTGGTCGCCGAGGAGCGGGGTTATTTCGCCGACGAAGGTCTCGCGGTCGAGCTCGTCACCCCGTCCGATCCGAGCGCGCCGCCCCGGCTCGTTGCCGCCGGCGAAGGCGACATTGCGGTCACCTACCAGCCCAGCCTCTATCAGCAGGCGGAGGAGGGGCTGCCGCTCGCGCGCATCGGCACGCTGGTGGCGACGCCCCTCAACACGCTCGTGGCGCTGGCGGACGGGCCGATCGAGCGGCTGGAGGACCTCAAGGGCAAGACCATCGGCTATTCGGTCGCCGGTTTCGAGGATGCGCTCCTGGCGGCGATGCTGGGCTCGGTGGGGATGAGCCTCGACGACGTGAACCTGGTCAATGTCAATTTCGCGCTGACCCCGTCGCTTTTGTCGAAGCGCGTCGACGCGGTGATCGGCGCCTACCGCAACATCGAACTGCCCCAGCTCGCACTGCAGGGTGCCGAGGGTCGGGCGTTCTATCCGGAAGAACACGGCGTGCCCGCCTATGACGAACTGGTCTTCGTCGCCGCCACCGACCGGCTGGACGATCCGGCGCTCAAGGCGTTTCTGCGGGCGATCGAGCGGGCGGTCATGTGGCAGACCAACCACCCGGAGGCGGCGCTGGAGCTGTTCGTGTCGGCCCACCCGGATCTGGACGACGAGCACAACCGTCTGGCCTTTGCCGAGACCATCCGGCGCTTTGCCCTGCGGCCTGCCGCGCTCGACACCGGCCGCTACGAGCGGTTCGCGTCCTTCATGAAGGAGCGGGGGCTGATCGAAGACGTGAAGCCGGTGGAGACCTATGCGGTGGAGCTCGACTGAGCTCCAGAGGGGCCGGCGCCCGGAGCGCCGGCCCGAAAAAACCGGCCGGCGACCCGCTGTCGGGGGAACGAATTTGCGGCTAATGTGCGCCCGCGGGGCCAATGGGGGCAATTTGTTTCTCGCACGACGGTCTGATTGCGACACGGTTGCTCGATAAGACGGTCGGCGAAGCCCACATAGGCGGAGAACCAATCGAGGAGGTAAGAGCCATGGCATTGCTCATCGGCGATACGGCACCGGACTTTGAAGTCGATTCCACGGAAGGGCCGATCAAGTTCCACGACTATATCGACGGTTCGTGGGCGGTCCTGTTCTCGCATCCGGCCGACTTCACGCCGGTCTGCACGACGGAGCTGGGCTATACCGCGAAGCTGAAGTCGGACTTCGAGAAGCGCAACGTCAAGGTGATCGGCGTGTCTGTGGATCCGCTCGACGACCACAAGCGCTGGTCGGCCGACATCGAGGAGACCCAGGGCACCGCCCTGAACTTCCCGCTGATCGCCGATCCGGGCCGGGTCGTGGCGGACCTTTACGACATGATCCACCCGAACGCGGATTCCACGCTGACGGTGCGTTCGGTGTTCGTCATCGGGCCCGACAAGAAGATCAAGGCGAGCTTCGCCTATCCCGCCTCGACCGGGCGGAACTTCGACGAGATCCTGCGGCTGATCGATTCGCTGCAGCTCACCGCCAAGCACCAGGTTGCGACGCCGGTGAACTGGAAGAGCGGCGAGGACGTGATCATCGTGCCTTCGGTTTCCGACGAGGACGCCAAGAAGAAGTTCCCGGACGGCTGGAAGGCGGTGAAGCCGTATCTGCGTCTGGTGCCGCAGCCGCTGGACTGACGGGTGACGCGGAGCGTGACCGTTTCGAACTGATCAGTTCGACCGGGACGGGCTCATGCGGACCATCAGCTGAAACACACAAGCCCGCGGCCGGTCCGGTCGCGGGCTTCGTCGTGTAAGGGCCGTCTTCCGGCCGCGTCACCACTGGTGCGAGAAGCTGGCCAGAATGGTCCGCGTCGGCGTGGTGGACGTGAGATCCTCCACGGATGCCGAAACGCTCAGACCGCCCCCGAGCGCCTGCTCGGCGCGAAGGTTGGCGTGCCAGTCGCCGTCGTCGGCGGAGCGGATGCTCTCGGCCACAAGCGCGGTCCGGCTCGGCTTGAAGTCGAGGCGGAGGGCGTTGCTGGCTTCCCAGTCGGGCTGGTCGGTGTCGGGGTCCTGGCGCAGCGCATAGGTGTCGTTCAGGCTGGCTGCCAGGGCGGTGCCGATGGTCCAGGCGCGCGAACCGGTGACGCTGACGGTCTGGGTCGAGGTCTTCGGGTCGACCTGAACCTGAATGACCGTCGCATCCAGGCTCAGCGGGCGCCCGGATCCGGACAGGGTCAGACTGGTCCACACCGTTCCCGACGGCGGGGCGGCTGCGTCGCCGGGGTCCATGCTGGGGGCCGGCCGGCGGTCACGCTCGAAGGCCACGCTGGTCCCCACAGACGGGATCCACCACTGCGACGCGGTGGTTCCGACCGTCATGGAGTAGACGCGGTCGTCGTCGCTCGCCAGATCGACGGAAACCGGTCGGGCATCCTGAGCCTGGGCGGACCATGCGCCGCCCAGCGAAATCGCAAAGAGACAGGCTGCGAAGCCTGTGAGGGGAGACAGATACGCAGTACGCAACACGGCTGATAACCGACTGACAGCGGCGCGGCGCCTCCATCCGCACCTCATGACGCAAACTGATTTATTCAGGTGTTTGTTGCGCTGCACTATATCACCGGCGTCGGTCTCGCCGAAGCCGAACTTTTCATCAGCGCCATCGGGTCGGAACGTCGGCCCTTCCTGCGCCGTGCGACGGCAGATCGCCCCGCCGCCGTCATTGCCCAAAACGAAGGCAGGCAACCGGCGACCGGATCGTCGCCGGATGCGCTGTCATCCTTGCGCGGAGATCACATCCAGCCGGGCATGGCCGGCACGATCTCGATGTGGTCTTCAACGGATTTCACGCCGGCGGTGTTCTCCGCGATCACCCGCAGGGCATCGCGGATGCGCTCGTCGATCACCGCGCCCTTCAGCTCAACGACGCCTTCGGTGACGATCACTTCGATGGCCGATGTCGGCACCCAGCCGCGCCTGCGGATCTCCTCGACGATCTGGGTGCGGATTTCCAGATCGTCGGCGCTCGAGGCCGGCGCCCCCTCCGCCCGGCGGACCAGGGCGCGCAGGAAGTTGGATCGGGCGACGATGCCGGTCAGCTTGCCGTTCTCGACGACGGGAAGACGGCGGAAGCCGTGTTTCTCCATCAGCGCCACCAGGTCGGCCAGCGACATGTCCGGTCCGACCTGAACCACGTCGCGGCTCATCACGTCCTCGATGGTCCGGGCATTGGCACGCACGTACTGATCGGCCAGCGCCGACGCACTCATGACGAGTTCCATCCAGTGGGGATGGCCGGGCTCGGTGCCGAGTTCGGCGCGGCGGAGCAGGTCCTTCTCGGTGACCATCCCAACCAACTGTCCGCTCTCGTCCACCACCGGAAGGCCGCTGATATGGTGCTCCAGCATGAGCTGGGCTGCCTGGGCGATGGTGGTCTTCGGCGAAACCGTGGCGGCACCCACGGTCATGATATCCCCAACGTTCATCTCTAATACTCCCCTGACGACGGACCGGCCGCGCGGGACGGTATCCGCACAGATGGACCGACATTTCGTGTCATAACGGCAAATGGAGCAGTCGACACTTGCGCAACGTCAATGCGAGCGCGCGCAACAGTCGTCAACATCGGCCTGGAAACCAGGCCGACAGAGGGAGAGCGGGATGTCGGAGCGCCAATCGCACTTCAAGACCACCAATCCGTTTGCCGAGATGTTCGAGATGCCGATGCCGTTCGGCGAGCCATTCGGGGACGCGGGGCCGTTCAACTCGCTCTGGAAGCGGATGGCCGTTGACGTCCCGCTGACGGTCGCGGCCGAAACGATGCGGCTGGCGAGCCGGAGGCTCGAGGCTCAGGCGGAACTCTGCATCGACCTTGCCCGTTGCAGTTCCGTTGAGGATGCCATCCAGGCCCATTCCGCCTTCTTCGAGAAAGCGGCGGACGATTTCGGCAGCGCAACCGCGTCGGTGATTGCTCAGGCTCAGGCGGCTGCCGGGCAGAAGGCCTAGGCGCACAACCTGAAGCTTTTTCCGATCAGGTGCGAAGATCTGACCGGTACGAAATGGCTCAAGATTCAAGAGGTTGAGCGATTGCTTCCCAGTCAGATCGAGTCAATCTGAACGGGAAGTGCTTGAGGACATCGGGATCCGTAGAAACCCGTAAGACGTCATCCAGGGATGGGAATTCGGGGCGGCGGCGACTATGTCTGTCTCCAAATCGCCGCGGTGTGCGCGTTTAACTGGAATTCGGCCGGGTTCGACCGGTTTCTCACCGGCGAGGAGTGAAAGGCTGGGGCCGAATCGGTCCTCGTCGTAAAGATCTGCCGATTAAGCGTGGCCGGTTGGTCCGATGCCGCCGGAGTCGGCGTAACGTGCCGGCCCGCTGGCGGAAAGGGCAAGGACTTGGACGATATCGTGCGGCCGATACGGCCCGATGGACCTGGCGATCCGGACGATGCGGTCGCGACGGCTCCGCGTTCGCGTGAAAACGGGCGCGGGGGTCGCGTGCGCGAGGTCGTCCTGGTGGAGGATGACGAGTCCGTCCGTGAGTCCCTCGGCACGATACTGAAGCTGGACGGATTTCGTGTGGCCGAGTTCGATAGCGCGGAAGCGTTTCTCGCCCATGCGCGGATCGAGCCCGGAACGGTGCTGGTCTTCGATATCGATCTGCCCGGGATCAGCGGCCTCCAGGCCCTGGCTCGGTTGCGGGCAGCCGGCAACCGGGTCCCGGCGATCGTCGTCAGCGGGCGCGCGACCGATGAGATGCGGCGGGAAGCCAAACGGCTCGATGCGCGCGCTTTTCTCACCAAGCCGATCGACCTGGACCGGCTGATGGCCTCGCTCACTCAGCAGGCCTGACCGGGATGGCAAAGCCTTTTCCGTTCGGATGAGGAAGTCGGAACGGCGTGGCGCTATCTGGCGCGGTGCGCCGCGTCGGCATCCAGGAGGCCGTCGGCGACGAAGGACAGCCGGACGAGTTCCGACAGGCTCGAAGCCTGCAGCTTGTGCATGACGTTGGCGCGGTAGATTTCGACGGTGCGCGGGCTGATGCCCAGATTTTGCGCGATCACCTTGTTCGCGTGTCCGGCGACCAGGCCTTCCAGAACCTCCCGTTCGCGCACGGTGAGGGAAGACATCCGGCCGGCCACTTCCGCGCGGGTCTCCTCGCTGCGCCGGGCTTTTTCCCGGAAATCAAGGGCCGCCCGCACCGTCTCCACGATCCGGTCCGCGTCGAACGGTTTCTCGATGAAGTCAAAGGCGCCGGACTTGAGGGCCTCGACCGCGAGCGGAACGTCCGAATGCCCGGTTACGATGATAACCGGCACCACGCGGTCGATCTCGGACATCTTTCTGAGGAGGTCGATGCCCGTCATGCCCGGCATGCGGACATCGGTCACGACGCAGCCGAACTCGCCCTCGGATGACGCGTCCAGAAACGAGCCGGCGGACGGATGCACGGCCGTGCGCATCCCCGCCTGCTGCAACAGCATCGAAAGCGCGTCGCGCACGCTTTCGTCATCGTCGATGATATGGACGAGCCCCATTCTCCCCGCTCTGCGTCCGTGCCGGTGTCGTTATTCGCTGATCACTTAAGTGTTCATAGCATGTGTTCTCAAAAAGGCACGGCCAATGGTGTCGCGCCGGTACCCTCCCGCGCGTCTCCTTCACAGCTTCGTGTGATGCTTAGCCGGCTCCCGGGCGGCGGCTTTCGACCAGGCCGCGATTGAGCTATAATTATGGCTTCGCGAGGAGGACCGTGATGGCGTCCAGCAAGCGCAAGAGCGACGACGAACCGGTGGCTATGGGATCGGTTGCCGGCGGCGCGATGGCGGTCGGAGCCATGGCGCTGAGCGCGCTCGTGCTCGGCCGCCGCGCGCTCAAGTCGGCGCGCCAGAGCGGACGGATGGAACGGTTCGGCATTCCGCGACTGCCTGCCGACCCTGACCACGATGCGGGCGAACCGGACAACGCCGGTGGCAAGGCGCGCGCCAAGGATCGCTCTCCGGCCAACGACTAGAGCGTTTTCCGGCGGCTGGAGACTGTCTGTCCGAACAGGGCTTTCTCACGATCGAGGATCCGTCCGTTTTCTGCCCGCCGAATGGTCGTGGCGCCTGGTTCGGACGTTTTCCTTCCACTCAGCTTCCCACCAGATTGGCTGCAATATCCACCATCAGCGCCACGTTCACCGCTGAGAACAGGAACGACAGCACGCCGTGGAACGTCACCCATTTGCGGAAGGCGTGGCTGACGGTCACGACGTCGGAGACCTGGAAGGTCATGCCGGCGCAGATCGAGAAATACAGGAAATCCCAGTAGTCCGGCGGGCGCTTGCCCGGGAAGATCAGCCCGGGTTCGCCGCCTTCGTGGGCGGGCGGCTCCTCATAATAGAGGTGCGTGTAGCGGACAGCGAAGATGCACTGGATGGTGAACCATGTGACGAGCACGGTTCCTCCGCCGAGAAGCAGGTGCAGCGTTTCCATGAGCGGACCCTGGTTGCTCGCCACCCGGAGCACCCAGATCGTCGCCGCCACCGACGTGCCGGCTCCGACGATCAGAACGAGCGCAAAGCCGATCGGGCCGAGCGACGCGACCACGATCCGGTCGTGAAGCGACAAGGCGCTGAGCCGTCCCATCACGACCATGATCACCGCAATCTGGCAGAGAGCCGCGACGCTCCAGGCCACGGCGACCCTGGAGGCGAGGGTGAACGAGCCGGGCAGAAGGCCGAGCACGATCAGGCCGAGCGTGATGCTGACGACGTACCTGACCCAGTGAACATGCCGCGGGTTGTTGCGGATGAGGTGATCGATGGGTTTGCGCATCTCAACTCTTTCGCGTGTCTTTCGCGTGCGGGGGCCGCTGGGACGGACATCGGGCCGGTTCTTTCGTCCATGAGACGCTTCCGCACCTCTTCGGCTGTGTCAAACCACGGGCGCCGGCGGCGGCCGGATCGCTTTCTTCCGACAGCCTGGTCCGGGCAAGCGCATCCGGTCTGCCGGTGAAGCGCGGGCCATCAGCGGCAATGCCCCCGGGAAGGCCGTAGCCGGGCCGCAAGACGGCCGGGAGCGATGTGGGAAATTTCCCCGTCGGGAGGCGGCAACGCTTGCAACGACGGACTTCAACGTATAAAGATATCTTTATATCGCATTTTCCGGCCGCCGGCGGCGGTGCAGAAGGAGATCGTGGGAATGATCGTCGACAGTGTGATCGGTCTCGATCAGCTGGTCGCCGGCCTTAGGGCCGCAGGCGAGCCCACGCGCCTGCGCATTCTGGCGCTGCTGGCCGGGGCCGACCTGACGGTCAAGGATCTGACGACGATCCTCGGTCAGAGTCAGCCGCGCATCTCGCGGCATCTCAAGCTCCTGACCGATGCCGGTCTGATCGTCCGGGCTCCGGAAGGGGCCTGGGCCTACTACCGTCTGACGGAAGTGGATTCCGGCTCGCGTCTGGCCGATCAGCTGCTCCTGCAGCTGGATCCGTCCGACCCGGTTCTGGCGCGCGACAGGGAGCGCCTTGCGGCGGTCCAGCGCGCCCACGCCGAAGCGGCCGCAGCCTACTTTGCGGCGAACGCCCACGCGTGGGACGCGATCCGGACGCTGCACGTGCCGGAAGATGCCGTCGAAGCAGCGATGCGGCGCCTTGTGGGCGCCGTTCCGTTCCGCTCGATGCTCGATCTCGGCACCGGCACCGGCCGGATGCTGGAACTGTTTCAGGACCTCTACGAGCGCGGGCTCGGGGTCGACGCCAGCGCCGCCATGCTTTCGGTGGCGCGGATGAACCTGGCGAACGCGCAGATCCAACATGCGCGGGTCCGCCAGGGCGACATCTTCGCGCTCGCCATGCCGCAGGAGTCCTACGACCTCGTGACGCTGCACCAGGTCCTTCACTACCTGGAGGATCCGGCGAGCGCGATCGAGGAAGCGGCACGCGTTTTGCGGCCCGGCGGGCGATTGCTCGTGGTCGACTTCGCGCCGCACGACCTGGAGTTCCTGCGCTCCGAGCACGCCCATCGACGGCTCGGCTTCTCGCATGACCAGGTGTCCGCCTGGCTTGCCCAGGCCGGGCTCGAGACAATGGTGGTGGAGGATCTGTCTCCCGAACGGGCCTCTCCCGCCGACCTGACTGTAACCCTTTGGCTCGGTCGCGACACGCGCTTGCAGACCGCCGACGCCGAAACAACCGAAAGACTGGAGACCACCGGATGACCGAGACCGATCTCAGCCACCCCAAGGCCGGCCAGCCTAAGATTTCCGCCTCCTTCGAGTTCTTCCCGCCGAAGAACGCGCAGATGGAGGAGACTCTGTGGGCGTCGATCCAGCGGCTTGAACCCTTGAACCCGCGCTTCGTGTCGGTGACCTACGGTGCCGGTGGATCGACCCGCGAGCGGACCCACCGGACGGTGAAACGCATCATCGACGAGACCTCGCTCAAGCCGGCGGCGCATCTGACCTGCGTCGGTGCGACCCGGGAAGAGGTGGACGAGGTGATCCAGGACTACTGGAACGCCGGCATCCGCCACATCGTCGCGCTGCGCGGTGATCCGCCGGCCGGCGCCGGCACCGCCTACGAGCCCCATCCGGGCGGCTATGCCAACGGCGCCGAGCTGACCGCCGGAATCCGCCGCCTGGCCGATTTCGAGGTGTCCGTCTCCGCCTATCCGGAGCGCCATCCCGACAGCGTCGACTGGGACGAGGATATCGACAACCTGAAGCGCAAGGCCGACGCCGGTGCCGCCCGGGCGATCACCCAGTTCTTCTTCGACAACGATCTGTTCGAAGCCTACATGGAGCGGGTCGCCAAAGCCGGCGTGACGCTTCCGGTCATTCCGGGCATCCTGCCGGTGCACAGCTTCCCGCAGGTCGCCCGCTTCGCCGGCTCCTGCGGGGCGTCGATCCCCGACACGCTGGAGCACCGGTTCGAGGGGCTCGAGGACGATCCCGACACGCGCCGTCTGGTCGCTGCCGCCGTGGCCGCCGAGCAGGTGCTGGATCTGGAGCAGCGCGGGTTCACCGACTTCCACTTCTACACGATGAACCGAGCGGAGCTCGTCTACGCCCTGTGCCACCTTCTCGGCATGCGCGGCGAGGAGCCCGTTTCGGAGGCCGCCTGAGCCGCCTCCCGCAAGGGAGCCGACCAGTCGCAGACCAGACAATGACAGAGCCGGCTGCGCACGTCCGTGCGCGGCCGGGTTCAACACGAGATAGGGAAACCTTTCCAATGGCGCTTCGCCGCAGCGACACCTTCGACACCTTCCGGGCCGCAGCCGCGGATCGCATCCTCGTGCTCGACGGTGCCATGGGGACGATGATCCAGGACCTCAAGCTCGAGGAAAAGGACTTCAGAGGCGAGCGCTTCAGCGACTGGCCCAGCGATCTAAAAGGCAACAACGACCTTCTGATCCTCACCCAGGGTGAGGCGATCAAGAAGATCCACCGCGCCTATCTGGAGGCCGGCGCCGACATCGTCGCCACCAACACCTTCTCCTCCACCACGATCGCCCAGGCCGATTACGGCATGGAAGAGCTCGCGGTCGAGATGAACAAGGAAGGCGCGCGGCTGGCCCGCGAGGCGGCCGACGAGGTCGCGGCGGAGACCGGACGCCCGCGCTTCGTCGCCGGCGCCATCGGCCCGACCAACCGGACCGCCTCGATCTCGCCGGACGTCAACGATCCCGGCTTCCGGGCGGTGACGTTCGACGATCTGGCCAAGGCCTATGGCGATGCCGCGCGCGGCCTCGTGGAAGGCGGCGCCGACATGATCCTCCTGGAGACGATCTTCGACACCTTGAACGCGAAGGCCGCGATCTTCGCCTTCGAAGGGCTGTTCGAGGAGCTGGGCTACCGGCTGCCGGTGATGATCTCCGGGACCATCACCGACCTGTCCGGCCGCACGCTCTCCGGCCAGACGCCGACCGCATTCTGGCATTCGGTGCGCCACGCCGATCCGATGACCGTGGGCCTCAACTGCGCCCTCGGCGCGAAGGAGCTGCGCGGCCACATCGCCGAGCTGTCCGGCGTCGCGGATACGCTGATCTGCGCCTATCCGAACGCGGGCCTGCCCAACGAACTCGGCGAATACGACGAGAGCCCGGAGGCCATGGCCGCCCAGCTCGACGAATTCGCCCGCGACGGGCTCGTCAACGTCATCGGCGGCTGCTGCGGGACCACGCCGGCGCACATTTCTGCGCTCGCCGAGGTGGCCTCGATCCACAAGCCGCGCGCCGTGCCCGAGATCGCGCCGATGATGCGGCTGTCGGGTCTCGAGCCGTTCACGCTGACCAAGGACATTCCGTTCGTGAACGTCGGCGAGCGGACCAACGTCACCGGCTCCGCCCGCTTCCGCAAGCTGATCAAGGAGGGCGACTACCCGACCGCGCTGGAGGTCGCCCGCGATCAGGTCGAGAACGGCGCCCAGGTGATCGACGTCAACATGGACGAGGGCCTGCTCGATTCCGAGGAGGCGATGGTCACGTTCCTGAACCTCGTCGCCGCCGAGCCGGACATCGCCCGGGTCCCGGTCATGGTCGACTCGTCCAAGTGGACGGTGATCGAGGCCGGCCTGAAGTGCATCCAGGGCAAGGGCATCGTGAACTCCATCTCGCTCAAGGAGGGCGAGGAGCAGTTCGTGGAGCAGGCGGAGAAGGTGCGCCGCTACGGCGCCGCCGTGGTCGTCATGGCCTTCGACGAGACCGGCCAGGCCGACACCTACGAGCGCAAGGTCGAGATCTGCCAGCGCTCCTACAAGATCCTGACCGAGAAGGTCGGCATCGCGCCCCAGGACATCATCTTCGATCCGAACATCTTCGCGGTGGCCACGGGCATCGAGGAGCACAACAACTACGGCAACGACTTCATCGAGGCGACCGGCTGGATCCGGGAGAACCTGCCGCACGCGCACATCTCCGGCGGCGTGTCGAACCTGTCGTTCTCCTTCCGCGGCAACGAGCCGGTGCGCGAGGCGATGCACTCGGTGTTCCTCTACCATGCCATCCAGAAGGGCATGGACATGGGCATCGTGAACGCCGGCCAGCTCGCCGTTTACGACGATCTCGACGCGGAACTGCGCGAGCTATGCGAGGACGTGGTCCTCAACCGGCGCGACGACGGGACCGACCGGCTTCTGGAAGCGGCCGAGCGCTACAAGGGCGAAGGCGGCAAGAAGCGGGTCGAGGATCTCGCCTGGCGCGAGAACGAGGTCGAGAAGCGGCTCGAACATGCCCTGGTCCACGGCATCACCGACTATATCGACGAGGACGTCGAGGAAGCGCGTGCCCGTGCCGAGCGCCCGCTCCACGTCATCGAAGGCCCGCTGATGGCCGGCATGAACGTGGTCGGCGACCTCTTCGGCGCCGGCAAGATGTTCCTGCCCCAGGTGGTGAAATCCGCCCGCGTCATGAAGAAGGCCGTCGCCTATCTCATGCCGTACATGGAGGAGGAGAAGAAGCGACTCGGAAACACCGAGAACTCCAACGCCGGCAAGATCCTCCTCGCCACGGTGAAGGGCGACGTCCACGACATCGGCAAGAACATCGTCGGCGTGGTTCTGCAGTGCAACAATTTCGAGGTGATCGACCTCGGCGTGATGGTTCCCTCCCAGAAGATCTTGGAGACGGCCAAGCAGGAGAACGTCGACATCATCGGTCTGTCCGGCCTGATCACGCCGTCCCTGGACGAGATGTGCTCGGTGGCCGGCGAACTGGAGCGCGAGGGCTTCGACGTGCCGCTTCTGATCGGCGGCGCGACGACCTCGAAGGTCCACACCGCCGTGAAGATCCATCCGAACTACAATCGCGGCCAGGCGATCTACGTCACCGACGCCTCGCGCGCCGTCGGCGTGTGCTCCAAGCTGATGGCGGCCAACCGCAACGAGTATTTCGACCAGATCCGCTCGGACTATGAAAAGGCGGCGGAGTCCTATTCGCGCGGCCAGGCCGACAAGAAGCGGCTGCCGATCGAGAAGGCCCGTGACAAGCGCGTGACCCCCGACTGGAAGGCCGGTCAGCCGAAAAAGCCGGAATTCTTCGGGACCAAGGTGTTCGAGAACTATCCGCTGGACAAGCTGGTCGACTACATCGACTGGACGCCGTTCCTGGCTGCCTGGGAGATCAAGGGGACCTATCCGATGGTCCTCGACGATCCGAAGGTCGGCCCGGCCGCCCGGGCGCTGATGGACGATGCCAAGGTCATGCTCAAACAGATGGTCGAGGAGAAGTGGCTCAGCGCGAACGGCGTGATCGGCTTCTGGCCGGCGGGTGCGGATGGAGATGACATCTGCATCTACGAAGACGAGGAGCGGACCAAGAAGATCGCCACGCTGCACACGCTTCGCCAGCAGATCGCCCGCGACCGCGAGCGCCCGAATGCGGCGCTGTCGGACTTCATCGCGCCGCTGGACGAGGGCGTGCCGGACTATATCGGCGGGTTCTGCGTCACCGCCGGTCTCGGCGAGGAGGAAGTGGCCGCCCGCTTCGACAAGGCGGACGACGACTATTCCAAGATCCTGTCCCAGTCGCTGGCCGACCGGCTCGCGGAGGCCTTCGCCGAGCACATGCACCAGCGCGTGCGCCGCGAATTCTGGGGCTATGCACCGGATGAGGACCTTTCCCCGGCCGATCTGATCTCGGAGAAATATCAGGGCATCCGCCCGGCGCCGGGCTACCCGGCCCAGCCGGACCACACCGAGAAGGCGACGCTGTTCGAGCTTCTCGACGCGGAGAAGGCGACGACCGTGAGGCTGACGGAATCCTACGCCATGTGGCCGGCCTCGTCGGTCTCCGGGCTCTATTTCGCACGGCCGGAGAGCTTCTATTTCGGCGTCGGCAAGATCGAGCGCGACCAGATCGAGGACTATGCCGCCCGCAAGGGCTGGAGCGTGGAGGAGGCCGAGCGCTGGCTCGCCCCGATCCTCAACTACCAGCCCGGCCGGATCAAAGAGGCGGCGGAGTAAAAGCACTCCCGGGAAAATTGGGAACCGGTTTTCCGTCCGGGATTGCGTGAAGAAAAACGAAAGGCCCGCCTCCGAAAGGAGGCGGGTTTTTCGCTTCTGCGGGCGGCGCCTGGCGCCCGCTCCAAATTCCGCTCATTCCCGCGAAAGCGGGAATCCATGGGGCGCCGCGGCAAATTCTGCACAGGCGACGCCGTTCGGCGGGACGGTCAAACGGATCGGCCGGCCCCTCCGTGCCCCGGTCAGATGCCCTCAAGTTTCTCAGATTCATGATGGATTCCCGCTTTCGCGGGAATGAGCGGGTGGGGAGAGCCACGTCGTATCGGTTCGGCAGACCCTGGGGCGGGCGTGCAGTCCTGATGTCCCGGTCGCTTCGCGCCGCCCCTTACGACCTCGCCTCCACCAGCCAGCAAGCCGCGGTGTAGCGGATCTCGTCGCCGTGGACGAAGGGCTCGAAGGCCGCCCGGACCGTCTCGATGACCTTGGCACGGGTGTCCTCGTTCATGTCGCCGAGATAGCGGCCCAGCGGACCGAGCCGGGTGAGAAAGAGATCGAGATCGGCGGCCGGAAAGCGGCACTCCACGTCGATCGGCCGGCCCTCGATATCGCGCCAGCCGGCGTCCGTCAGGATCCGGCGGACCTTGTCGCCGTCGGCGAAGGCGAACTGGCCGGGTGCGTCGGGATCGTGCGCGGGCTGTTCCGGCAGATAGGGCTTGGCGGCCCGGGTCGCCGTGGTCATGAAGGCATTTTCCGACGGGCTGCGCCAGGCGGCGAAGCGCAGCGCCGCGCCGGCTTTGGCGCCTGACCGGAGATTGGCGAAGGCGGCGACGGGATCCTCGAAGAACATCACGCCGAAGCGCGACACGATGTGGTCAAACGTGTCGGGCTCGAATGGATGGATCTGGGCATCTCCGACCACGAACGACGCCGGGAGACCGACCTCGGCGGCGCGGGCGCGCGCCATCTCCA
This sequence comes from Amorphus orientalis, assembly GCF_030814015.1. Classification (NCBI taxonomy): domain Bacteria; kingdom Pseudomonadati; phylum Pseudomonadota; class Alphaproteobacteria; order Hyphomicrobiales; family Amorphaceae; genus Amorphus; species Amorphus orientalis. The sequence goes on along the minus strand of NZ_JAUSUL010000003.1, from coordinate 273,734 downwards.
CCATCGGCGTGGAGACGTCGAGACCGAGACAGTGGCCCGTGCCGTCAAGTTTCCGCGCGGCGGCAAGGGACGTGGCGCCGGTGCCGCAGCCCACATCCAGAACCTGGCCGGAAAAGCCCGCCAGGATCGTCTCGGTCAGGAGGGGCACGAGGCCTGCGAACATGGCGTCCATCGTGCTCTGGGCTTCGATCCAGGCGCCGGCGCCAGCCCCGTTCCAGTGGGCGATCTGGTCGGCGTTCGTGTCGGGTGATGCGTCCATGCGTGTCTCCGCTGTCCTTGCAAGTCTCAGGCTTGCGCAGCATTCTGCCAGTTCAAGTCGACTTGAGGTCAAGCCCGTGCGGGATCTGGATATCGCCGAGGTGGCGAAACGGTCGGGCGTGCCGGCCTCGACGCTGCGCTACTACGAGGAAAAGGGGCTGATCACGGCCTCGGGACGGCGCGGTCTGCGGCGCACGTTCGATCCGGACGTCCTGGAGCGGCTCGCGCTGATTGCCCTCGGCCGGGCGTCCGGGTTCGCCCTCGACGAGATCGGCGAAATGCTCGGCCCGGACGGGCGGCCGGCCATCGACCGGACGAAGCTCGTGGCCAAGGCGGACGAGATCGATGCCCGCATCCGCGAACTCACCGCAATGCGGGACGGGCTGCGCCACGCGGCCGCCTGTTCCGCTCCAAGCCACATGGAATGCCCGACCTTCCGCCGGATCGTGAAGGCGGCGGCCAGCGGGGCGATCGCCGCGCCCGATCGGCGGGCGCGGTCCGGGCGATAGAGGCCCTCAGATCTTACGAAGCGCGACCGTCTCGATCCGGTGCTCGGCATTCTTGGACAGGATCAGGTCGGCGCGGGGGCGGGTCGGGCGGATGTTCTCGCGCAAATTCACCAGGTTGATCCGGTTCCACAGCCGGTTGGCGAAGGTGAGCGCCTCGTCATCGGAGATGTCGGCGTATTTGTGGAAATAGGAGCGCGGATCGTGGAAGCGCGTGCCCTTCAGGCGCATGAACCGTTCCATGTACCAGCGGTGCAGCACCTCTTCGTCCGCCTCGATGTAGATCGAGTAGTCGAAGAAGTCCGACACGAACGGGATGCCGCGGCTTTCGCGGGAGAGCCGGCTCGTCTGCAGAACGTTCAGACCCTCCAGGATGAGGATGTCGGGCCGGTCGACCCGGATCGTCTCGCCGTCCACCACATCGTAGGTCAGATGCGAGTAAACCGGCGCCTCGACGCTGGCGACGCCGGATTTGACGTCATGCAGGAAGGCGAGCAGCGACTTGAGGTCGTAGCTTTCCGGGAAGCCCTTGCGCTCCATCAGGCCTTCGGCTTCCAGAACCGCGTTGGGAAACAGGAAGCCGTCGGTCGGCACGAGGTCGACGGTCGGGCTGGTCGGCCAGCGCGACAGGAGCGCCTGCAGGAGACGGGCGGTCGTCGACTTCCCCACGGCGACCGACCCGGCAATGCCGATCACGAACGGGATCTGTCCGTCGTCGCGGCCGAGAAAGCGGTTGGTGGTGGCGTGGAGGGCCTGGGTCGCCTCCACATACATCGACAGGAGCCGGGCCAGGGGAAGGTAGATCGCCTCCACCTCTTCCAGACTGACCTGGTCGTTGTAGGCCTGAAGCTGCTGCACTTCCTCCGCCGAGAGCGTCATCGGCGTGTCGGCGCGCAGACGCGCCCATTCAGCCTTTGAGAAGACGCGGTAAGGCGAAAGCTCCATCGGATTGAAGGTGTCCATGAAAGAGGGGTCCGACGACCGGATGCCAGAGGCCCGGTCAGGGGTTGGGCCGCGAGGCCTTCTCTTCGAGGCCGGTCTGGCCGGTTCGGCGGGCGAGCTCGGCGACGACCTCGTCATAGGGCACGCCTGCAACCTTTAGCAGAACCAGCAGATGATAGAGAACATCGGCGGCCTCGCCGCGCAAGCCGTCGAGGTCGCCTTCGCCCGCCGCGACAATGGCCTCCACCGCCTCCTCGCCGAACTTGCGGGCGCAGTGGGCCCGGCCCTTGGCCGCAAGTTTTGCGGTGTAGGACTCCGAAGGATCCGCCTCCGCCCGGGCGGCCACGATCGCGGCCAGGTCTTCCAGGGCGAACGCGCTCATGTCAGCCGCACCGGGATGCCGGCCTCCGCCATCGCTTCCTTGGCTTCCTGGATCGAGTAGGTGCCGAAATGGAAGATCGAGGCGGCGAGCACCGCCGAGGCATGGCCGTCGCGCACACCCTGGACCAGATGATCGAGGGTGCCGACACCGCCCGACGCGATGACGGGAATGGTGACGGCGTCGGTGATCGCCCGGGTGAGCTCGATGTCGTAGCCGTCCTTGGTGCCGTCCCGGTCCATGGAGGTCAGCAGGATCTCGCCCGCGCCGAGCATCTCGACTTCCCGGGCATATTCGATGGCGTCGATCTTCGCCGAGCGCCGTCCGCCGTGGGTGAACACCTCCCAGCGCGGCGGTTCGTCGGGATGGTTCACGCGCTTGGCGTCGATCGCCACGACGATGCACTGGCTGCCGAACTTTTCCGCCGCCCGGCGCACGAACTGGCGATCGTGGACGGCGGCGGTGTTGATGGACACCTTGTCGGCGCCGGCCAGGAGCAGCTGGCGGATATCGTCGTTGGAGCGCACGCCGCCGCCGACCGTCACCGGCATGAAGCAGACCTCGGCGGTGCGCCGAACCACGTCGAGGATAATCGAGCGCTCCTCGTGGCTGGCCGTGATGTCGAGGAAGCACAGCTCGTCCGCGCCGGCGGAATCATAGGCGATCGCCGCCTGGACGGGGTCGCCGGCATCGACCAGGTCGACGAACTGGACGCCCTTCACCACGCGCCCTTCGTGGACGTCGAGACAGGGTATGACGCGGGTCTTCAGCACGGGATCGCGGCCTTTCGCAGATCGGGGGTGTCTAGCCCAGTCGCCCGCCGGCGGCAATTGCGCCGCCGTCGGCCGCCTTGAGACGCTCGAGTGCGGCTTTCGGATCCAGCCGTCCGTCATAAAGCGCCCGTCCGGCGATGGCGCCTGCCAGCCGGGCCGACCCGTCCGAGGCCAGCCGCTCGATGTCGTCCATGCCGTTGAGGCCGCCGGAGGCGATCACCGGAATGTCGACGGCATCGGCCAGCGCCAGCGTCTCGTCCATGTTGAGGCCGGCCAGCATGCCGTCGCGGGCGATGTCGGTGTAGATGATCGCGGCCACGCCGGCGTCCTCGAACCGGCGCGCCAGATCCACCGCGCGGGTCTCCGCCGTTTCCGCCCAGCCCTCGACCGCGACGCGCCCGCCCCGGGCATCGATGCCGACGGCGATCCGGTTGGGATGGGCCCGGCAGGCCGCCAGCACCAGATCCGGATCGCGCAGGGCCGCGGTCCCGAGAATGACGCGGGTCACCCCGCGGGCTAGCCAGGCCTCGATCCCGGCCAGATCGCGGATGCCGCCGCCCAGCTGCACCGGAATGGAAACCCGGGCGAGAATGGCTTCCACGGGTTCGGTGTTGACGCTCTTGCCGGCAAAGGCGCCGTTCAGGTCGACGATGTGCAGCCACTCGAACCCGGCGTCCGCAAACGCGGCGGCCTGGGCGGCCGGATCGTCGTTGAAGACGGTCGCCCGCGCCATGTCGCCCTGCAGCAGCCGGACGCAGGCGCCGTCCTTGAGATCGATTGCCGGGAAGAGGATCACGGGTCCCACCTGAGGAAATTGGAGAGAAGTCTGATGCCGAGCTTTTCGCTCTTTTCCGGGTGGAACTGGGTCCCCACCACATTGTCGCGACCGACGATTGCCGTGATCGGCCCGGCATAGTCCGTGGTCGCGATCAGGTCGTCCGGATCGGCAGGGGACATGTGGTAGGAGTGCACGAAATAGGCGTGCCATCCCTCAGGCCCGGTCGGGATGCCCTCCAGGATCGGGTGCTGCCCGGTCACGTCGAGGGTATTCCAGCCCATGTGCGGAATCTTCAGTGTGGGGTCGGCCGGCGTGATGCGCGTGACGTCGCCGTGGATCCAGCCGAAGCCCGGCGTGATCTCGTATTCGAGCCCGCGGTCGGCCATCAGCTGCATGCCGACGCAGATGCCGAGAAACGGTGCGGCGCGCTCCTCCACGACGGACCGGATCGCCTCGATCATATCGGGTTCCGTCTCCAGGCCGCGGCGGCAGTCGGCGAACGCGCCGACGCCCGGCAGGATCAGCCGGTCGGCCTCCAAAACGCGGTCGATGGCGGCCGTGACCTTGAGATCGATCTCGACGCTGGCCTCGGTCGCGGCACGCTCCACCGCCTTGGCCGCCGAGCGCAGATTGCCCGAGCCGTAATCGACGATGACGACGTTGTTCACGAAGAAGTCCCCTTTTGCGGAAACAGGCCGAGCACGCCCGGGTCGCCCCGCGGCGGCACGACCAGAACCGACCGGCGCGGGCTCGTCGGGGCCGGGTCGATGACCGAGGCCGATACCGGTTCCTGGACCTCGGCGAAAAAGCGGCGCTCGCACTCGGTCCGGTTCGATCCGGCGACAATGCCGGCGAGTTCGTAGCCGCGCTGAACCAGGGCCCAGCGCCGGAGGCCGTTCGCTTCGAAGGCGAACAGGACGGCAATCGCGAAGCCGAACACGCCCGGGACCGGACCGCCGATGAGCGAGGCTGCGAGTTCTACGCCGACAGTGACGGCAACGAACAGGATGAGCAGCAGCCACATGCGATGGAACAGGAGCCACAGCACCGGGAAGAAGAGCGCGAGCCACGCGAAGCCCTCGCGCACGAAGACCGCGCGCTCCAAAGGCGAAGGGGCCCCGTCCTTGTTCGACGGCGGTGGAAGCAGCACCGTGTAAACGGCCATGGTTCGGTTCCCGTTTGCGCGCCGGGCGCGTCCAGCGACGGCTTGTCTCTCCCCGGACAGCGACTTAGCCGTTCAGGGTTCCCTTTGTCGAGGGAACGTCGTCCGCGCGCCGCGGGTCGATGGCGACCGCTGCGCCGAGGCACCGGGCGAGTGCCTTGAAACAGCTCTCGGCGATATGGTGATTGTTCTCACCGTACAGCGTTTCCACGTGCAGCGTCACGCCGGCGTTCATGGCGAAGGCCCGGAAGAACTCCGGAACCAGTTCCGTATCGAACGTGCCGATCTTCGGCGCGGAGAACGGGGCACGAAAGACGAGATAGGGCCGCCCGGAAATGTCGATCGCCGCCCGCGTGAGGGTCTCGTCCATCGGCAGATAGGCATCAGCGTAGCGGGTGATGCCGCGCCGGTCGCCCAGCGCCTCGCGCACCGCCTGCCCGAGCGCAATGCCGGTGTCTTCGACGGTGTGGTGATCGTCAATGTGCGTGTCGCCCTCGGCCCTGACGGTCAGGTCGATCATCGAGTGGCGGCCGAGCTGGTCCAGCATATGGTCGAAGAAGCCCACGCCGGTGGCGATCTCGGTGCGGCCGCTGCCGTCGAGGTCGACGTCGACTGTGATAGACGTTTCGTTCGTCTGCCGGACGATCTTGGCGATCCGAGGCACCGGGGCAGATCCTCTAATTGGTGGAGACCAGCGAAAGATGCCTTGTATCAACACGGTGCGCGATTGAAAAGAAACACGGAAGACGTGGATAAAAGTGCGTTCGTGCGCCCAGGCGCACGGGTATGCGACAGGAAGGTTCGATGCGTCTGAAGCCCTCTCAACCGAAAGACCGGCTGATCCTCGCGCTTGATGTTCCGACCGTGACGGAGGCCGAGGCGGTCGTGTCGGAAACGTCCGGCGTGGTCGGAGCCTACAAGATCGGCCTCGAGCTGATCTATGCCGGCGGGATCGATCTCGCCCGCAGGCTGACGGCCCAGGGAGAGACTGTTTTTCTCGATGCCAAGCTCCTCGACATCGATAACACCGTTGCCAACGCGGTCCGGTCGATCCTGAAGAGCGGCGCGGTGATGCTCACGGTGCATGCCTATCCGAAGGCGATCGCGGCCGCGGCCGAGGCGGCCCTCGGCCACGATCTGATGGTGCTTGGCGTCACCGTGCTCACCTCCATGGACGACGCGGACCTCGCCGAGGCGGGTCTCGTCGGACCGGTCGGCGACCTGGTGGCCTCGCGGGCCCAGAAGGCGATCGAGAACGGGGCCGACGGTCTCGTGTGTTCGGCCCAGGAAGTCGCCGAACTCCGGAACCGTCTTGGCAGTCAGGTCGTGCTGGTAACGCCGGGCATCCGCCCGTCGGGCTCGGAGACCGGCGATCAGAAGCGGGTGACCACGCCGACCGACGCGATCAAGGCAGGTGCCGACTATCTCGTGGTGGGCCGGCCGATTCTGAACGCGGACGACCGCCGCGCCGCAGCCGCCGCCATCGTCGACGAGATTGCGGCGGCGCTCTAGCCGGGAACGGGCGCGAGCACGGGTGGCCAGCCGACAGCCTCGATGACTGGTCCGCCGGCGTGGCCCACTCAGTCCGACAGGCGCGCGTCGGCGATCAGCGAGATCAGGCCGTCGAATTCCCGGCGGCTGGTGAACCTGTGCTCTCTGCAGAATTCGATCGCCGGTCCGCCTTTCTGAAGACACTCGACGACGATCTGCTCGAGCGCCGTATCGCCGTCCACACCTTCCCGTTGAAGGTTCAGCCACCGCTTGATGAACTCCGTCGTGTCCGACTGGTGCACGATGACGGTGTCCCAGACGGGGACGACGAACACGGCCTGCTGCCCGAGGCCCCATCCGAAGAAGCTGCCTTCGGGGAGGCCCGTTTCGGCATCGGGAATCCACCAGAGATAGCCATGTCCGCCGCGGAGCCCCGGCATTCCGGTGTCCACATAGTCGTTCGAAATGCGATCGATCCAGGTTGCCGGCAGCACGGCTTTCCCATCGACGACGCCGCCGTCGAGATACAGCTGGCCGAACCTGGCGAGGTCGCGTGCCGACAGCCTGAAAGCCGCGGCCGGGTGTTGGGACAGGTCAAGCTCAACGCTGCGAGAGACCGACTCCTCCGAGAAATCCTGGAAGCCGAGCGGATCGGCGATGCCGGATTTGAAGGCTTCGGCCACGGACTGGCCGGTCTGCTCCTCAAGAATCGTGGTCAGCGCGTTGTAGTCCCAATTGTTGTAGGCCCAGACGGAGCCCGGCTGGTTCTCGTCGTGACCGAGCCGCTTGTCCTTGTCGGCGGTCAGACCGCCTTCGGCCGCTGCCGGATGATTGATCCCCGACATGCTCCGCACCAGGTGGAGCACCGTCGCCTGCCTTTGCAGAGGGGTGAGCGGGTCAGGCTCATCGTCGATGCCGAGCTGTTCCAGCGTGGCATCGAGCGGCAGTTCGTCCGGCGCGTCGCCGACATGCTGGCCGACGACGGCGTTGAGCATGGCCTTGCGCACGGAATGGACGTTGTAGACCGTGTCGAGCGGGCCCAGCGAGGCGACGATCTCGCCGTCCGTCACGATCACGAACGCATCCGCGCTCAGCCGGGACAGGTAGTCCAGCATGGCGGCCAGGCGATCCGCCGACCAGCCGAGCCGTTCGGCCTCCGGCCCCGTCACCTGATAGGTTGCGACATCCCGGGGCTCGAAGGAAGTGCGCGGTTTCGACCGCTTGCCTGACGACAACCCTCTCTCGCCGGTCGCCAGAAGGAAGACCAGCAAAAGTACGGGCACGGCAATCGAGATGGCGATGGCCCACTTCCAGTACCGCTTCATGCGAATAGATCCCCCCGTCTGCCTGGTTTCCGTCAGGCGGCCCGGTCTGGTTCCGGTGGCCCAGCGAACACGGCTTGTGCGAAACGCAGATGCCCCGCGCCGATCCCGACGCGGGGCATTTTTAGTTGATCAGGGCCTTATCGTCCGGCCGGCTGAGCGGCCCGACGCCTATTGGGCGGCAGGGGCTTTCACCTGGTCCTCGATCAGCTTGCCGAGATATTCGCCCGGCTGCTCCTTGGCGGCTCGAGCGGCCGAGTTGACCTGATCGGCGACTTCCGGAGACACGGGCACCTGCAGGAGGACGCGGCTTCCGGACGGCATGGTGCTGCGATCGAGTTCGGAATTGACCTCGGTCAGGAACGTGTCGATCCGAGCCTTCTTCTCCGAGATCGTCAGGTCGCCGTCGGCGGCCACGACCGGGCAGTAGGCGGCGACGAGCGTGTCGGCGATATCGGCGTCCTGGCTGCCCGGATTGGCGGACTTGACCAGCCGGACCAGCTCGCCGACCCGGTTGGACATCTCCGCATCCGTCACGCCCTGGAAGCCGTCGAGGATGGCCTTGGCCGGCGCGGTGATCGCATCCTGGGATCCGGACTCGGACACCGCCGGGCACCCGAAGCTGCGTGCGGCCTCGGACGCGACGCCGGTGGGGGTCACCTGGTTACGCAGGCTGGCGACCATCGAAGGCGTCGCGTCGGCGGAGCCTTCATTGCCCCAGTTGGTCCGCACGAAGTTGACCACGTCGGCGATCTGCTGGTCGTCGAACTGGCCGCCGAAGGCCGGCATCTGGATGTAGGAGCCCTGACCCGGAAGGCCGCCGAGCACGGCCGTGATGGCGTTCTGCGGGCCGGCCTGGGCGACCGCGTCGTTGCCGGCAAGCGGCGGCACCGAACCGGAGATGCCGAGCCCGGTCGACTGGTGGCACTGGGCGCAGTTGTTCAGATAGACCTCCGAGCCGGCCTTGGTGGTGGTGTCGGCGACCTTCGTCTCGTCACCGGACTCCGCCTTGGTCTGCTTCAGATAGACCGCGATGGCCTCGATGTCGTCGTCGGTCAGCTTCGACAGGGAGTGGGTGACCACGTCGGCCATCGGGCCGAACACGGTGCCCTTCTTCTTGTCGGCGCCGGTGTGGAGATAATCGACGATCTCCTGGGTCGACCAGTCGCCGATGCCGTCCTGCAGCGACCCGGAGATGTTCGGCGCGGAATAGGGCTGACCGAGCAGCTTGCCGCCGGCAAGGAACTCGCTGTTCTCCATCGCTCCGGCGACGTTGCGCGGAGTATGGCACTCGCCGCAGTGGCCCGGGCCCTCGACCAGGTACGCGCCGCGATTGATCTGATCGGAGAGGCTGGGATCGGGCTGGAAGGTGCCGGGCGTGAAATAGAGCAGGTTCCAGGCCGCCAGCCCGTCGCGCACGTTGAACGGGAACGTCATCGTGTTCGGCTTGCGCGGATTGTTCACCGGCTGGAGCGACTGCAGATAGGCGTAGATCGCCTTGACGTCGTCCTCGGTGATCTTGGTGAACGAGGTGTAGGGCATGGCCGGATAGAGATATTCGCCGTCCTTGCCGATGCCGTTGTGGAGCGCCCGGTAGAACTCCTTCTCCGACCAGGTTCCGATGCCGGTCTCGTTGTCCGGCGTGATGTTCGGCGAGGAGATGCCGCCAAACGGCGTGTCGAGCATCAGGCCGCCGGAAAAGGGTTCCGCACCCTGTCCGGTGTGGCAGGGCATGCAGTCGGCCGCGGTGACGAGATACTTGCCTTTGGCGATAAGATCGTCGGCCGCCGCGGAGGTCGTGCTCTTGGCCGCCGTCGCGTCCGAACCGGTCGTCGCGTCGCTGCTCGTGCTGCCGGACGTGCTCTGGGACGCGGCGTTGCCGGAATTGCCGCTGGTGTCGGACTGGGCGAGGACGGGAGCCGAGCCGAGGGCGAACAGAAGCGCCGGCGCCGCCAGCGCGGTGCCGGCGATGGCCCGCCGAGCCTGCGAAAGGGTGCGCCGGCCGATGCCGGGATCCGCGGCGCGCGTCGACAAACGGGTCGCCGTGTCGATGTGGTCGTACATACTCAGCCCCTTATTTCCCCGGTCCTCGTTCGGCCGGGACTTCCGTCCAACTCCCGCGGCTGCCGCAGCCCCCGCGCCGGCACGCCACCCAACCTCCTGGGTCGGCAGGGCACATGCCGATTTCCGATGATGGGCGATCCTGTCACGGATTTAAATCATTAAAATTACAGCGATCTGCCGTTGCGACCCGTTCCCGTTAACGGATGTTTCACAGGTGTGGCGAATGGCTGGGTATTCAGGCCGAATTTGCCACAATATCGCCCGTCCTTCGTCCCGCATCGCCCCCATCATCGTCCCATTGAGACGCAGACTGGGGTGACCGATCGGCGTGGGTCGCCGCGGGAATGCAGGAGACGGTCGAATGCAGTTCGGCAGAAGCAGACAGACCACCACACCGCACCGGAGCATGGGGCCGCTCACCCGGCGCGTGCGCAACCTGATGCTGGTCGCCGCCTTCATGGTCGGGTTCGGCGGCGTGATCACCGCCGGCGTCGCCGATGCGGCTCCCCTGAACACGCACCAGATCGAGATGGTGGCAGGTCAGGCCGCGGAAGTCGCTGAGGTGGCGGCTCCTCATACGAGCGGCCATGAACCGGTCGTAGAGCGGGTCGTTGCGGGAGGCGTTGCGACCCTCTTGTTCGGAACGATGATCTCGGTGGTTGCGGTCTCCTGGCGGTCGTTCCGCCAGTCGGTCGAGACCGAGCGGAAGCGGAAGAACGAGGAGGCCTGATCGGGGCCGACCAGTTCTTCCAGTCAGAACGCGCCCGCTCCGGGATCGGTCCGCCGGCGGCCTGGTCGCCCGGTGCCGGCCTGATCATCGAAGGCGTGGGAGGAGCGTATGGGGCGCGGAAGAACGGTGCTTTATGTGGGACTCGGGGTCGCGGCCTGTGCCGCGGCCGCGTTCGCCGTCGTCGGGCGCGAGCGGATCTGGCGCCTAGCCGCCGGACCCGCGGATCTGGGCGCGGTCGATTTCGCCAGCCTCGAGCCGGCCCCGCACGTGAACGGCTACGTGGTCTGTCCCGATGAATTCTGTCCGCCCCGGGCGGCTGACGAGACGGCACCGGTGTTCGACGTGTCGGCGGACCGCTTGTTCACGATCGTCGAGGGTGTTGCCGCGCGCGAGCCGCGCACCGAACGGGTCGACCCCGGGGGCGATCCGCTTCGCGCCCGATATGTGGTCCGTTCGCATCTGATGCGGTTCCCCGACACGGTTTCGGTCGAGGTGGTCCCGCTCGGACCTGACCGCTCCTCCGTCGCGATCTTCTCCCGCGCCAATCTGCCCGGATATGACTGGGGCGTGAACCGCGCCCGGGTGGAGCGGTGGCTGTCGGAAATCGAAACCGCCGCCGCTGGCTGAACGATCAGTTGCAGGCCGGCGGTATGTAGCCGAGCCAGGCCTTGCCCCGTTCAGAGCTCGCGCCGCGCACCAGCGGGCGGTCCACCACCCGGATCGCCTCGATCGGCAGGTCCGGCCCGAGCGTTTCCGGACTGATCGGCACCGTGGAGGCGACGAGCGCGCCGCTGCAGCGGACCTCGTCAGCTGACGTCCAGGGGGAAAGGTGGGGGCTCGCGTCCTCGAACACGTTGACCGGCTGGCCGAGATCGAAGGCGAGCGACCCGCCGAGCTGCCGCCCCTTCTGAACGCCCTGGGTCACGATCGCCTCGAGCGGCCGGTCGGAAACCTCTTCCCAATACGAACGGGCGAGGTCGGCCATGGCCGGTCCGTCGAAATCCGGATAGCCCGGCCGATCCTGAACCAGCGGAGACAGGAGCCGGATGGCCCCGTAGCCGAGGATGAATGCGGCCGCGAGCGCACCGATCCCCCACCCCAGCCGCCGCCCGGCCGGCTCTGCACCCGCGCGCACGGCGGCAATCGCCCACCAGGCGGCGAATGAGAGCGCCATCGGGGTCAGCCAGTGGGACTTGGCATCCACCCCGAAGCCGAGATCGGCCAGCACGATGACCAGAAACGGGCCCATCGCGGCCCAGGTGAGAAAGACGCCGGGCGGATCCGACGGCCCGGCGAACAGAAGCCGGCGCACGGACCCCGGCAGGGTGCGCGGCCGAGGTGTCGCCAGCGCCGCAATCAGCATCATGGGCGCAATCGCGCCGAGGGTGGCGCCGGTGAAGGCAAGCGCGCCGGCCGCCCGGTCCATCCAGCCGGATGCGGCCGTCCGGACCGCCCAGCCGAGGGGCGAGGCGTCGGCCGTGGCCAGGACCCAGATCTGGGGCACGAGGATCACGGCGCCGGCAAGAAGCGCCAGCCAGGGGCCGGCGCTCGCCAGCTGTCGTCGCCATGAAGGAACGATCAGGAAGGCGATCCCCAGGCCCGCGACCAGATGCAGGATCGCGTACTTCGCCCACATGCCGCCGCCGACGGCGCAGCCGAACAGGACCCAGGCCCACCAGCTGCCCCGCGTGAAGGCCAGCCAGGCGGTCGCAAGCGTCAGTCCCCAGAAGAGCATCACGCCTATATTGTGGTTCAGCTCCAGCGGCGAGATCGTGAGATAAGGCGACAACAGCCCCATCGCGGCGGCAAGAACGGCAGCCCGGGCGCCTCCGATCGCATGGGCGAGCCAGACCGCGCCGGCCAGACCGCCGAGCGCCAGCATCTGCGCGATCGCGTAGAGCACGGCGTAGCGGGCAGGCCCCGCCTGGCGGGCCAGTTCCGTGAGCCAGAGCGTGAACGGCGGGTGCCGCGCATAGACGATCCGCCAGTGCTGACCGCCGATCGCGCCTTCTGCCACGTCGAGGCGGATCGACCCTTCCAGCAGCACCGGCAGGACGATCCAGATCAGGGCGTGCAGAAGAACGGCAAGCGCCAGGACGAGGGCGAGGCCCCTGGTCTCGCCCGTCCAGCGCCCGGCTCCGTCCGAAGACGCCGCTCCCCCCGTCAGCCCCATATGAAGAACAGGCCGAACACCACGGCGATCGCCACATTGAACGGCGTCAGATCCCGGATGCGGCCGGAGAACAGCTTGACGAGCACGTAGGTGATGAAGCCGAGCCCGATGCCGTCGGAGATCGAGTAGGTGAACGGCATGCCGATGGCGCAGACCACGGCCGGGGTCACCTCGGTCGGATCCGACCAGTCGATCTCGGCAAGGCCGCGCAGCATCAGCGTGGCAACGAACAGGAGCGCACCGGCCGTTGCGTAGGCCGGGATCGCTCCGGCCAGCGGCGCGAAGAACAGCCCCAGCGCGAACAGGACAGCCACGGTCAGGCTGGTCAGACCGGTGCGGCCCCCGGCGGCGACGCCGGTCGCGCTCTCCACGTAGCTGGTGGTGTTGGACGTGCCGACGAGGGAGCCGATGACGGTGGCGCTGGAATCGGCCAGAAGCGCCTGCTTCATCCGCGGCAGGCGGCCTTCCTTGTCCAGCAGTCCGGCACGGGCCGACACGCCGATGAGGGTGCCCGCGGTGTCGAAGAGATCCACCAGCAGCAGCGAGAAAACGACGATCCAGAACGTGCCGGTGGCGACCTTGGCGAAGTCCAGCGCAAACAGGGTCGGCGTCGGATCCGGCGGCAAAGAGACGAGGCCGTTGAGCTCGACCAGCCCGAGCGGGATGCCGAGCACGGTCACGATCAGGATGCCGATGATCGTGCCACCGAGAATGCCCAGCGAATTGAGTGCGGCGATCAGGACGAAGCCGAGAATGGCGAGCAGCACCGGCGCGGAGGCGAAGTCGCCGGCCGTGACGAGCGTTGCCGGGCTGTCGACGACGATACCGGCGTTCTCAAAGGCGATGATGCCGAGGAAGAGGCCGATACCGGCGGAAATCGCGCGCTTCAGGTTCTCCGGGATGGCGTCGATGATCGCGCGCCTCAACCCGATGACCGAGATGCCGACGAAGATGACGCCGGAGCAGAACACGGCCGCCAGCGCTTCCTGCCAGGTGAAATTGTAGGCGAGCACGACCGTGAAGGCGAAGAAGGCATTCAGCCCCATGCCCGGAGCAAGCGCGATCGGATAGTTGGCGACCAGCGCCATGATGAGGGTACCGGCGATCGCCGCGACCGCCGTGGCAACGAAGACAGACCCCTCCGGCATGCCCGCCGCCCCCAGGATCGAGGGGTTCACGAACAGGATGTAGGCCATGGTCAGGAAGGTGGTCAGTCCCGCCACCAGTTCCTTGCGCACGGACGTGCCGTTGGCCGTGAGGTTGAAGAAGCGGTCGATCGAGCCTGCGGCAGGTCCCGACGTCTTGGGTTCCGTCATCCGGTCACTCCTGGCAGTGAGGGCGAATCGGGCCGTGAAAGTCTGTTTTTAACCGGTTTTTGCGGTTCGCCGAGAAGGGCATAGGCGGTTTGCACGGTCGCGGCAGGCCGGTCGTCGCCGTCGGCGAACAGGCGGATGTGACCGAACGCCATGGTCCGGCCCAGGCGCACGACCTCCGCCTCCGCCAGCGTGTCGCGACCGGCGATCGGACGGAGGAAATGGGTCGTCTGGTCGACCGTGGTCATCGGAAGGTAGCGGTTGGAGGCCGCGGAGACGGCGCAGACCATCGCGGTGTCGGCCAGTGCCATCAGCGCCTGGCCGCAAACCACCCCGTTGTCGCGGGTAAGGTCATCCGAAAACGGCATGCGCAGGGTCGCGCCGCCCGAGTGCACCTCCTCGACGGACAGGCGGAGGGCCTGGATCCAGGGCGCAAAGACGGTCCTCAGGAGGTCGCTTGCGGAAGCGTGGTCGAATGTGGTCATCAGTCTGTTCCCGGCCCAAACAGGATCCGTAGCGGACCCTGCCGTGTCGTTTCAACTCTCCGTCAGGCCATGAATTATCGTCACGCCTTTCATGCCGGCAATTTCGGCGACGTCCTCAAGCACGTCGTGGTTGCCAGGATCGTTCGCTACATGCAGCGCAAGGACGGCGCAATCCGCGTCATCGATACCCACGCCGGCGTCGGGCTTTACGACCTCTCGTCCGACGAGGCGCTGCGCACCGGCGAGGCGGAGCGGGGCGCGACACGGGTGCTTCAGGGGCACACGCCGCCGGAGATCGCCGAGCTGATCGGTCCGTGGCGGGAAGCGGTGGCGGCCGAGAACCCCGATGGCGGCCTTCTGGCTTATCCCGGCTCGCCGCGGCTGGTCCGTCATCTGATGCGCCCCCAGGACCGGCTGACGGCGGTCGAACTCCACCCGGCCGACGGCGATGCCCTGAGACATCTGTTCACCGGCGATTATCAGGTCCGAATCGTCGCGCTCGACGGCTGGCTTGCGCTCGGCGCCTTCGTGCCGCCGAAGGAGCGGCGTGGCCTGGTGCTGGTCGATCCCGCATTCGAGGTGGGCGGCGAGGCGAAGCGCCTCGGTGAGGGCATCGCGGAAAGCTGGCGGAAATGGCCGACCGGGGTCTATTGCGGCTGGTATCCGATCAAGGCCGGGACCGAGGGAGACGTCGTGGAGAACGGTCTTGTGGACGCCGGGATCGCCAAACGGCTTCGCGTCGAACTGACCGTCCGTGCGCCGGCGGCCGATGGACCGATGGCGGGGTGCGGTCTGGCCATCGTCAATCCGCCCTACACGCTGAAGGAGGAGCTCGACCGGCTGTTGCCGTGGCTCGCGGAGACCCTGGCGGAGGCTCCCGGCGGTGGCTTCCGCGTCACACTCGCCGGCTCCTGAGCGGCCGGATGCGCTCGCAACCTTGATTCTGTGTCCGGTTTTCGCGCATCGTCCGCAAAACCATCGTTGTTGGGGGCCATTATGCTCGCGCGTTTCGCCGCTGCCGCACTGTTCGTCGTTGCCGGGTTCGCCGGGGCCAACGCGGCGGATCCCTATGTCGTCGCACCGTCGGCCGAAACGCAGCCGAAGTCCCAGGGCATCAACGGCTCGCTGAATAACCTGCTTGGCTTCAATGCCGACGAGGCGGCCGGCAAGCCGCTTCCGGCCTGCGGCGACGCTAAGGTCGTCAACGCCGCGATGAAGTTCACCAACGGTGCCGAGCCGGTCTATCGCGCGATCCGCGTCGCCGCGATCGATCAGGTCTACGAGCGCAGCCTCGAAGTCGATAATCCGAGCCCGCTCGCCCGTCGCTATTGCCAGGGCCGCGCCGTCCTCGAGGACGGCCGCACGGCGACCGCCTACATCCGCATCGAGGAAGCCGGCGGCTTCGTCGGTCTCGGCTGGGCGGTCAACGTCTGCCTCGACGGCTACGACAAGTGGCGCGTCTATGACGGCCACTGCCGGACCGCGCGGGCGGCTCCGGACAGCTGATCCCGGTGGAGCGCGCCCCGGTGAGCGCCTCTCTGCGACGGGCCGTCGGAGCCCTTTCGTTGGCGTTTGCTCTGTTGCTGGCGGGATCGGTCCTGCCGGCGCGCGCCGACGGAACGCCGGGCAGCTTCGATTTCTACGTTCTCTCGCTCTCCTGGTCGCCGAGCTACTGTGCGGCCGCGGGCGACCGCGCCGACAAGACCCAGTGCGACAGCGGCCGGCCCTACGCGTTCGTCGTGCACGGGCTGTGGCCGCAATATAATCGCGGTTATCCCGAGCATTGTGCGGCCGGCGGAGATCCGCCGCGCCGTCTGGTCAACTCCATGCTTGACATCATGCCGAGCCGCAGTCTGGTCCGGCACGAATGGGACAAGCACGGCACCTGTTCCGGGCTGTCTCCGGTCGATTATTTCTCCGCGACCCGGAAGGCCTTCGAGCGGATCACGATCCCGTCCGCCTTTCAGGAGCCCGATACCGCGATCGTGATCGATCCGGCCGATCTGGAACGGGCCTTCCGCACGACAAACGAGGGGCTTGCCGCCGATGAGATCGCGGTCATCTGCCGGGGCAACCGCATCCGGGAGGTCCGGATCTGCATGACCCGGGATCTCTCCGCCTACCGCTCCTGCCCCGAGGTCGACCGCAATGCATGCACGAAGGCCGGCCAGCGCATGCCGCCGGTCCGGTCGCGGTAGGCGGTATCGGGATGGGCCTCGCTCCGCTTCTCGCTCTGCTTCTTGTGTGGGCGGTCCCCGTTGCCGGTCAGGACGCGGGGACGGCTGCCGAGGCGGACGCCTGGCTCTCCGTCCCGCAGCCGGTGATGATAGAGCACCTGACGATCTCCAAATGCGAGGAGCCGCTCGGCGAGTCCTTCGAGGGCATCGATCCCGTGCTCGGGCAGCTGTCGGGAACGGCGACGCTCTACGCGCTGCCGTGTACTGCAGGCGCAAGCCGACCCACCTATCGGCTCTATGTCCACGAAACCGGCGAGATCGAGGGCGTCCACCCGACCTTCGTGGCCGTCTACACCGACGAGTACGGCTGGCAGGGGACCGCCCGCGTGCGGGCGGTCGAATGGGACGCCGACGCCGGACGTTTTCTGGCGGAAGGCCCACGCGACGCAGATGGTCGGATCGGATCCGGCGTCTGGTCGTGGGGAGCGTTCGGGCTGAAGCTGGAACGCTTCAGCCTGATCGACCAATCCGGCAACGCCGAGCTGATCTACGCCGCGCCGGAATAAGACGTGGCGTCGCGTGTCGCGACCAGCACCGTCTGCACGAAGGTGATGACCTCGACGCCGTCCTGATTGACCCCGTGAATCCGCAGGCGGGTGACGCCCCAGCCGGGCCGCGACCGCGACAGCCGCGTTTCCAGGACTTCCCAGCTGTAGGTCACGGTATCGCCGGGCCGGACCGGCTTGATCCAGCGCAGCTCTTCGAGACCGGTGGACGGGCCGGGCGGGGCCGGGTCCTCGCCGACCTGTTCGCTGCGGATCTCCTGGCGCGAGGCCAGGTAGAGCGCGACCAGCCGGGCATAGGCCGAAGCCGTATGCCATCCCGAGGCGACCAGCCCGCCGAAATGGGTCTCGCGTCCCGCCGCTTCATCGATGTGGAACGGCTGCGGGTCGAACCGGGTTGCAAACGCCCGGATGGCCTCGGCGGTGAAGGTGTGGCTGCCGACGACGGTGGTCTTTCCCGGCTCCAGATCCTCGAAATAGATCATGCCGCGGCTGCCCTGCGTTCGAACAGGATCGGGGCATCCCACTCCATGACCGGCTGATCGTCGCCATTGGTCAGGGTCAGCGTGAAGCCGACGATACCCAGATCCGGCCGGCTGCGCAGCGCTCGCACGGAGGTGGCCTCCATTGTGGCTGTCAGGTGGTCGCCGGGACGCACTGGACGGATCCAGGACACCCGCTCGATGCCGGGAGAGCCGCCCGAGGCGGCATGGGACAGCAGTCTGTCGCAGACCAGCCGCATGGCGAGCGCGCAGACATGCCAACCGGAGGCGACGATTCCGCCGAGCCCGGCCTCGGATCCCACCGCCGGATCGAGATAGACGGGCCGCGGATCGAATTCGGTCGCGAAGTCGGTGATCATCGCGTCCGTCACCGGCGCGGAGCCGAGTTCGATCACCTGGCCGACGGTGAAGTCTTCGAAAAAGGTGGTCTTCTGCATGGCTGGCTCATAGGCTCGCCGGTGCGGCCTGTCGAGCCGGATTGGTGGGCAGAAACACGGTCAGGCTGACCGAATTTTCCGCATCCAGGATCACCGGTTGTTCCGGTGCCAGCCCGCTCGCCCGAAGGACTTCCTCCGCCGGCATGCCGCGGTCGCACGCGCCGAACACGGCGACGCCTCCCGGCAGATGGGCGCGATCCGCCCGGCTCAGGTGGAAGCTGGAAAAGCCGAAACCGAGAAAGAGATCGAACACGTCCCGGCCGCCCGGGACGGCCACGGCCCCGCCTTCGGGCAGCACGGTGGCCAGCATGTCGCCGGTGGCCATGCCGGACGGGTTCCACCACCAGCCGTCCGCCCGCCGCTCGAGCGCGGGAAGCGAGGACGACAGCACGATCCGCGTGCGCCCGTGTCGGTTGGGCGTGGCCTCGTGGGACCGGCGGCCGAGGGCGATCGCATCCATGCGGTCGAGTTCCGACTGGAACATCCGCCAGTCGGCCTCGTTGCGCAGCGCGTCCGGCATGCTGCCGTCGGCGTCGGCGATGCGGTCGTCGGCGGAGACGATGGCGTAGCCGTGAACTGTCCAGCGGGGCATGGCCATTCTAGTTCGAGCGGGATGCGGGCGGAAAGCCGGTTCCCACTTTTCCTCATCCCGCTCTAGGTGGCGAACTTGAACAGGATCACGTCGCCGTCGTGGACCACATATTCCTTGCCTTCGTCGCGGGCCTTGCCGGCTTCCTTGGCGCCCTGTTCGCCACCGCAGGCGATGAAATCGTCATAGGCGATGGTCTGGGCCCGGATGAAGCCGCGCTCGAAATCGGAATGGATCACGCCGGCCGCCTGGGGCGCCTTGGTGCCCTTGCCGATGGTCCAGGCGCGGGTCTCCTTCGGCCCTGCGGTGAAGTAGGTGATCAGGCCGAGCAGGTCGTAGCCGGTGCGGATCAGCCGGTCGAGGCCGGGCTCCTCGAGACCGAGCGTCTCCAGATACTCGATCTCCTCCTCGTTGGAGAGCTGCGCGATCTCGGCCTCGATGGCCGCCGAAATGACCACGGTCGCGGCCCCTTCGGCCGCGGCCTTCTCCTCAACCCGCTTCGACTGGCTGTTTCCGGTCGCTGCCGCGGCTTCCTCGACGTTGCAGACATAGAGCACGGGTTTGGCTGTCAGCAGGTTCAGGCCGTTGATGTCGTCGGCCATCTCCGGGTTCTGGGCAACCAGCAGCCGCACCGGCTTGCCGTCGCGCAGGAGTTCCAGCGCGGCGTCCATGATCGGGACGATGTGCTTGGCTTCCTTATCGCCGCCGGTCGCCTTCTTGCGCAGCGGCGTCACCCGGCGTTCCAGGCTTTCCAGGTCGGCAAGCATCAGCTCCGTCTCGACCGTGTCGGCGTCGGCGATCGGATCGATCTGGCCTTCCACATGGGCGATGTCGTCATCCTCGAAGCAGCGCAGCACGTGCGCGATCGCATCGACCTCGCGGATGTTGGCGAGGAACTGGTTGCCGAGACCTTCGCCCTTGGAGGCGCCGCGCACCAGGCCGGCGATGTCCACGAAGGTGAGCCGGGTCGGGATGATCTGAGCGGAGCCGGCGATCTCGCGGATCTTCTTCAGCCGCGGGTCCGGGACCGCAACGTCGCCGGTGTTCGGCTCGATCGTGCAGAAGGGATAGTTCGCGGCCTGGGCCGCGGCGGTGCGGGTCAGCGCGTTGAAGAGGGTCGACTTGCCGACGTTCGGCAGGCCGACGATGCCGCATTTGAAGCCCATGCGCTTTCCTCGGGTGGGGTTGTTCGAGCTTGGCAGGGAATGACCGTGCCGGATCAGCGGGCGTGATAGGCCAAAGGCACCCGTCCCGACAATGCGAAATCCGCGTGATCGGATCTGAGCGTGGTTCCAGCCGCCTGGCCTGGCGAAATGAGGTGGAAACGCGAATATTTCATGAAATTCCTGGGACCAAGTCAAGATCCGGGAACCATGTGGGTCATGGGCCGTTGATGTCGGCAATTTGCTTCTATACGTGACAGAAAAAGGGAGTATGTCATGCGCAAGACCTTGCTTGCTGCAGTTTCCGCGGCCGCTCTTATGTCGGCGGGAGCCATTTCACCGGCGCTTTCGCAGTCGAACTCAAATAACGAGACGCAGGCCCAGACCGAAAGCCAGGCCACGCCGACGCCGAAGGCGGACAAGAGCGACAGCGCGTCGACCGCGACGGGTCAGGCTCAGTCCGACACGATGGACTCGGGCTCGACCGACATGAGTTCGGACGATGCCTCGTCCGACACCATGAACCAGGACACGGCCGCGGCCACCGACGGTGACGGCGAGATGAGTGTCCAGCAGCCGGCCGACACGCACCTGTCGAGCGAACTCACCGGCCAGCCGGTCCAGAACACGGACGGCGAGAACCTCGCCGACATCGACGACTTCATCATCGGCCCGGACGGCAAGATCAGCCATGTCATCGTGTCGTTCGGCGGTTTCCTCGGCCTTGGCGACAAGGAAGTGATGCTGCCCTGGGAGCAGCTCAACGTCACCCAGGACGAGGACGGCGACGAAGTGGTCCGGCTCGCGATGACCCAGGAGGAAATCGAGAGCCTGCCGGAATTCGTGTCCCGCGAGGATGCCGAGGCGCGCAGCGACGCCGAGTCCCAGCCCGTGGAGGGCAGCGGATCTACCACGACCGGGACCACCGGCAGCGGGTCCTCGATGACCCAGTAAAGACACGAGACATGTGTCGATCGAGAAGGGGTCGCGCGGTTGCGCGGCCCTTTCTTCGTCAGTCCCTGCCGGGCGTCCGGCCAATCAGCTTGCCGAGCGCGGCGAAAGGGCCGCTCTCCGCCTTGTCGGCGGGGCCGGGCGCGGGGGAGGGGCGCGCGCCGTCCTGGTCCGGTTCCTTGGCGGAGCTTGCAGGCTTTTTCTTTTCCGTTTTGGCGTCTCCGCTGTCGCCGGTGGCGAGATGCACCTTGTTCGCGAAGCTGGAGTCTTTGCCCGCGACCAGAAGGTCGGCATGGTCCGCGATCGCGTCCAGCAGGGGGTCGAGCCAGTCCAGATCGGCCTTGGCGAAATCCTTCAGCACGTAAGGCACGACCGCATCCTTGTGCCCGGGGTGGCCGATGCCGATCCGCAGGCGCCGATAGCCTTCTCCGATGTGGGCGTTGATGGAGCGCAGGCCGTTGTGCCCGCCGTGCCCGCCCCCGGCCTTCATCCGGAACTTGCCCGGCGGCAGGTCGAGCTCGTCGTAGATCACCACGACGTCCGACGGGGTCAGCTTGTAGAAGCGCATCGCCTCGCCGACCGCCTGGCCGGATTCGTTCATGTAGGTCTGCGGCTTCAGAAGCAGGACCTTGTCGTCGGCGAGTGACGCCTCGGTCGTTTCCGCGTTGCGCCGGGCGCGCCAGCCGGGGAACCGGCGGCGATCCTGAATCCGGTCGAGCGCCATGAAGCCGACATTGTGCCGGTTGCCGGCATAGCGGGGACCCGGATTTCCGAGACCGACCAGAAGAAGCATGGCGTGTCGTCCCGTCGTTCAGAGCCTTTTCCGCTCGGACGGAAACGTCCGGACGACAGGAATTGGCTCCAGTCAGAAGGATAGGGCCGGACCGCTTCCGGCCTTGTCGCTGGCCACGGATATAGCAGGGCGGCCGCGCTCGTCACCAGTGCCGGGCAAGGTGTCTGCGGGCTGGCCGGCTGCCGACAAAAAAGAAACCGGGCAGCGCCTGCCGCCCGGTTTCCTTGATGCTGTTGCGTTCCGCGGGGTGCGCGGAACATCGCGGGATGGAGATCAGCTCTCGCTGTCGTCCGAGGAGCCTTCCTCCTCGCCACCCTCGGCTTCGCCTTCGCCCTCGGCAGCCTCTTCGGCTTCCTCGGCGGCAGCCTCTTCGGCCGCGGCGTCTTCCTCATCGGGCGTGACGGCCGGCGCGGCGATCGTCGCGACGGTGAAGTCGCGGTCGGTGATCGTCGGCGCCACGTCGTCGGGCAGGGTCACCGCCGAGATGTGGATGGTGTCGCCGATGTCCAGACCGGTGAGATCGAAGGTCAGCGCTTCCGGAATCGACGTCGCCGGGCAATCGAGCTCGACCGTGTGGCGGACGATGTTGAGCACGCCGCCGCGCTTCAGGCCCGGGGACTCTTCCTCGTTCTCGAAGTGCACGGGCACCTCGACGGCCACGCGGCTGTCGCGCGTGATGCGCAGAAAGTCCACGTGAGCGAGGAAGTCGCGCACCGGCTCGAGCTGGTAGTCGCGGGGCAGGACGCGGATCGACTCGCCGCCGACCTTGATCGTCCAGACGTGGGTCAGGAAGCCACCGGCATGGAGCTTCAGGTTCACGTCCTTGTAGGGCAGGGCAATCGGCAGCGGCGGCTTCTTGCCGCCGTAGATCACGGCTGGAATTTTGTTCTCGCGGCGCAGCGCACGAGCGGCCCCCTTGCCCACCCGATCGCGCACCGTGGCCTCGAGCACATACTCTTGAGCCATCGGTCTCTCCTTCATGGCATGAAACGAAAGAAGGCCGCGCAACGCGGCCTCTTTCCAACCGCCCGCCTCCAGGGGTGCGGGCAAGGCGCCTATATACGGCGAAGCCGGACCAGGTTCAACCGCTATTCGACCCGTTTTCTGGCGATTTTCCCCCCGCTCGTCCGGCGCACCTCCGCCAGATCGACGGGGCGATCGGGCAGGGTGATCTCGAACACCGCTCCCGGTGCCCCATCGGTCAGTTCGATCGAGCCGCCGTGCGCCCGAACCAGCTCGGCGGAAATGGCCAGGCCGAGCCCGGTTCCGCCCTTGCGCGTGGAGGCCTGAAACGGCTGGAACAGGTGCTCGCGCACCTTGGCCGGAACGCCGGGCCCGGTGTCGGCGACCCGGATGGTCACGACAGATCCTTCCCGTTCCGCGGTGATTTCCAGGCGCTTCACCAGCGTCGCGTCGTCGCCGGTCTCCAGGATCTGTACGGCGTTGCGCGCCAGATTGATGAGCACCCGGAACAGCTGGTCGGGATCCGCGTCGACTTCGAGACCGTCCGGTACCCCGTTTTCGAACGCGATCTGGGGATGCTGGCCGAGGCCGACCAGCTCGCCCACGTCGTCGACCAGCCGGCGCAGCCGGAGCAGGCGGCGGGATGGCGGCGGTTCGCTCGTGCTGCCGTAGGACATCACCGAGCGGGTGTAGCCGACGGCCCGATCCAGCGCGCCCACCATCTTGGGCAGGATGCGCTGGACCATCGGGTCGGGGCTCGACGCCAGCCGGTCGGAGAACAGCTGGGCGGACGCCAGCAGATTGCGCAGATCGTGGTTGATCTTGGAGACCGCGAGCCCGAGCTCGGCCAGCCGCCGCCTCTGATGGATCGTTTCGGAGAGCTGCCGCTGCATCGTCGCCAGCCGATGCTCGGCGTCGCCGATCTCGTCGTTGCGGCCGGACGGGGCGACGATCCGGCTCGTATCCTCGGGGTTCTCTGCGAAATGGGCGATCGCGCCGGTCAGGCGCTGCATCGGACGAACCAGCAGCCAGCGAATGCTCATGTAGACGAGCACTGCGGTCACCATCGAGATGATCAGGGACAGGACGAGGATGTTGCTGGAATAGGCCAGCATCGCCGCGCGCAGCCGGCGGTCGGAAATGACGATCTCCACCTGCTCGTCCCGGCCCGGCGCCACGCCGGACACGCGGATGGTGTGGGGCCGGCTTTCCAGAAGCACCGCGAAGGCATCGACGATGGCCTTGACCGGTTCCGTTTCGGCCAGATCGACGTGGTGGTCCACGGTCTCCGGGGGCATATCAATTGCGATCAGGCGGCGCCGTTCGCCGGTCAGAAGTGCGATGGCGATGGTGTCGGTGGACCTCAGGAGCCGTGCCTGCAGCGGCTTCGGCAATTCACTGTCTTCGGCCAGCACCACGGCGGCCACGCTGGCCGTGGCATGGGCGTCGCGCAGCCAGGTCATGCGGTAGTTGGCGATCGACGGAACGTAGATCAGGATTTCGCTGACCATCACGAACAGGATGGTGAGAAATAGCAGCTTGCCGCTGAGCCCGGCGCGCCAGGGCCGGCGCTGCGGCGCCGGCGCGACAGGATCGTTTGCCCCCGACCGGGGCGTCTCGCCGGTCTCGGTCATGGCCGGCCGGCCTCGCTCCGACGGCGCGCGCAAGCGGCCCGGTCATGGGCGGCAACAGGGGTTCGGCTTGATGAAACTCGGCGCGAATCGGTGCGCATGGACGGCTCATCCCAGGCGACGCAACACCCCGAGAATGCGGCGGAGCCAGGGGTTGGTCAAACTTTCGCTAAAATAGCCGATCGCGGCCGCCTTGTTTACCTCCGAAAGCGTCGGATAAGGCGCGACGTGGCTGGCTACGGTGGAGATCTTGACACCGGCCGACAGAGCCAGCGACCACCCGGCCAGGAGTTCGCCTGCGCCGGCGCCGACCATGCCGACGCCGAGGATCCGCCCGCGCGGGCCGGTGACGATCTTCACCAGGCCTTCGGTGCGCCGCTCCGCGCGCGCCCGGTCGTTGCCGGAAAACGGCGCGGACAACACACGGACACGGTCGCCGTGGATCTCCCGGGCCTGGGCCTCGGTGAGGCCGATCTGGCCGAGTTCGGGATCGAGATAGGTCACCCGCGGCAGGCGCGTCGTGTCCACCTTGACCGGGAGCCGGAACAGGATCGATCGGATCGCGAGGCTGGCATGATAGCCGGCCACGTGGGTGAACTGGAGCCCGCCCACGCAGTCGCCGATGGCGTAGGCCCTGCGGTTCGTCGTGCGCAGGCCCCGGTTCACCGAAATCCCTTTCGCCGAATAGGCGATGCCGGCCTTGTCGAGATCCAGGCCCTCGACCGTCGGAGCCCGGCCGGTGGCGACGAGAATGTGGGTGCCGGCGATGGTCCGGCGACCCGACGCCATCTCAACCACCGTTTCGATCGCGCCCGCGCTGCCTCCGACCTCGGCCAGCGTGGTGTTCTCCAGAAGGCGGACGCCGTCGGCCGAAAGGGCTTCCCGGGCGACCTCGACCAGCTCCGGGTCGTCGCGCGACAGGATCGATCCGGTCTCGATGACGGTTACTTCCGAGCCGAGCCGGCGATAGGCCTGGGCGAGTTCCACGCCGACCGGCCCGCCCCCGACCACCAGCAGGTGCCCCGGGAGTTCGGTCAGGCCGAAGACGGTTTCGTTGGTCAGGTACGGCACGGTCTCCAGGCCCTCGACCGGAGGCACCGCAGCGGTCGACCCGGTGGCGATGACGAACCGGCGCGGCCGGACAAGCGTGTCACCGACCTCCAGGGTCCGCGCATCGCGGAACCGGGCATGGTCGCGCAGGACTGTGACGCCGAGCCCCTCGAACCGCTCCACCGAATCGTGGGGGGCGATCTTCGCGATGACTTCGTGGATGTGCCGGTGGACGCCGGCATAGTCGACGGCCGGCTCCGTCGCCTCGATGCCGAAGGCAGGCCCGCGGCGTCCCGTCTGGCGCACGGCGGCGGCGGCGATCAGGGCCTTCGACGGCACGCAGCCGGTGTTGAGGCACTCGCCGCCCATCTCGCCCTTTTCGACGAGCACCACCGGAACGCCGAACTGGGCTGCCGCGGCCGCGACCGTCAGGCCGGCCGAGCCGGCCCCGATCACGCAGATGTCGGGCGTCAGCAGTTTGGGACACGCCGTCATTCCGGCCCACCCTGGCGGCCTCTGACGCGGCGCACGGCCGGCGGTATCAGGGCCACGAGCCCGAGAGCGACCAGCGCACCGAGGAAGGTCGGGGTTATCAGGGCGGCGGGCTCGATCGAGCAGGTTCCGGCCGCCGCGCAGCCGGGGTTGGCCGCCTCCTGGGCCGCAATCAGACTGTCGAGGCCCTGGCCAAGAAAGGCGTAGGCGAAGGTGCCGGGCAGAATGCCGACGAAGGTTGTGATCACGTAGGTCCGGAGCGGCACATTGAACAGCGCCGGCGCGAGATTGACGAGCCAGAAGGGAAACACGGGAACCAGCCGCAGAAACAGGAGATAGCTCCAGGCATCGGCGCGGAAACCTGCCGCCAGCCGACCGACGAAGGGTCCGGCGCGGGCCCGAAGCGCATGGCCGAGCGAGGAGCGCGCGGCCAGGAAGACGACCGTGGCGCCGATGGTGGCTGCCAGCGCGGTCACGGGGCCGCAGATCCAGACCCCGAACAGGAAGCCCCCGGCGATCGTAAGCAGGCTCGCGCCGGGAAAGGACAGGGCGACCAGGACGGCATAAAGGCCCGCATAGGCGAGAACGGCTTCCGCAACGCTCTCCTCCACCATTGCGGCGAGCTCGCCGCGCCGCCGGATCAGGTTGGCCAGCGTCAGCTGGTCGAACCAGCCCGCCGCGTAGGCAACGAGCATTGCGCCGAACAGGACGAGCAAGGGCAGCCAGGCGAGCACAGGGCGCCTGCGCCGGTCGTCGGACCGTCCTTCTTCGCACCTGTCTTGGCTTGCCACGGTGGCGGAACCTTGCTCGGGGTTGCGTGATCGTCCGGTGGCGCTCGTCCGTCCGGCCGACGCGCGACGGCCGCACTCTACAGATGACTGCGATCCGGGCACACCGCATCCAGCGAAATCATGTCTCACTCGAAATTGAGACATTGCGAGCACAGGCGGGGCAGGGAAACAGGGATCGCCCGACTTGCGCATCGAGGCGCCATGCCTACGTTGACTTGGTGCCCTGGGGTTTTTATAAGCCGGGGCTGATTTCCTCGTCGAATGCTGGGCTTTCGAGCACCGTTCTGGCTGGCAAACGGGCGGGGAACCGTTTTTCTCGATCGATCCGACGGGCACCGACGCGCCAGACGCGAGCCCGCGACAGCAGGTTATGTCCGATGAAACGTCCTTATCAGCCGAGCCGCCTCGTCCGTAAGCGCCGCCATGGTTTCCGGTCCCGCATGGCGACCAAGGGTGGCCGCACCGTGATCGCGCGTCGCCGCGCGAAGGGGCGGAAGCGGCTGTCGGCCTAGATCCGACGCTGCGTGGCCATCGATCGTTAGAGGCCTCGGTCCGTATTCGCGATGATGCGGCTCAAGAAGCGTGCCGAGTTCAAGTCGGTCGCGCGCGGCGTGCGGGCCGAACGACCGGCCTTCGTGCTGCAGGCAAGATGCGAGCCCGCGGTCGAGACCCCGCCCCGCTTCGGCTTCACGGTGACCAAGAAAACCGGCAACTCCGTCGAGCGCAATCGGATCCGCAGGCGCCTGAAGGCTGCCGTGGACGAGCGGCTCGCCGGAGCGCGAAGCGGATGCGCCTACGTTTTGGTGGGGCGCCGCGCCGCGTTGTCGCGCTCGTACGCAGACCTGCTCGGCGATCTTGAACTCGCCTTCGAGCGGGTCCACAACGCCGTCGACCGTCCGGCACCCCGCCGCCGGGCTCCGAAACGCTGAACCGGTGCGATCATGGACAACAAGAACTTCATTCTCGCGATCGCGCTCTCCCTGGCGGTCCTGATCGGCTGGCAGTATTTCTTCATCGAGCCGCAGCAGCAGGCGCAGCGCGAGCAGGCGGCCGAACAGGTCGCCGACGATCAGGCTCTGCAGGGCGACGGAACCAGCCTTCCGCAGCCCGGTGCGTCCGGCCAGGGCCAGAACGCACCCACCGGCGGCGGCTCGGCGAGCGTGCCGCAGGGACAGACCCGCGAAGCAGCGCTCGCTGCGTCCGAACGCGTCGCCATCAACACCGGCCGGGTGGAAGGGTCGATCAACCTGACCGGCGGCCGGCTCGACGATCTCCGGCTCAAGGACTACCACCTGACGGTAGATCCCACGAGCCCGACGATCATTCTGTTCTCCCCGTCCGGTTCGCCCGATCCCTACTACGCCGAAGTCGGCTGGGTGGCCGGTGGCGACGGCGGAAGCAATGTCCAGGTTCCGACCGCCGACACGGTCTGGACGGTGGAGGGCGAACCTACGCTCACGCCCTCGACCCCGGTGACCCTGAGCTGGACCAATGACGCCGGCCTCACCTTCAACCGGACGTTCGCGGTCGATGAGAACTACATGTTCACCGTCACCCAGTCGGTGCAGAACAACACCTCCGAACCGGTCACGCTCTTCCCCTATGGACTGATCTCCCGCCACGGGACACCGGAGACGTCCGGCTTCTTCATCCTGCACGAAGGCCCGATCGGTGTGTTCGGCGAAGAGGGCCTGCAGGAGTTCAGCTACGACGACCTGATCGAGGACGGGCCGATCTCTCCGGAGAAGGTCGACAACGGCTGGCTCGGATTCACCGACAAATACTGGGCCTCGACCCTGATCCCGACCCCGGGTGCGGAGTTCCAGGCCCGCCTGTCGGCGACGGAGCGCGGCGGTCGCGAGATCTATCAGAGCGACTATCTGGAATCCGGCATCACCATCGATCCCGGCTCCTCCGCCGAATCCAGCAACCTGCTGTTTGCCGGTGCCAAGGAAGTCGACGTCATCTCCGGCTATAAGACGTCGCTCGGCATCGAGAAATTCGATCTGCTGATTGACTGGGGCTGGTTCTACTTCCTGACCAAGCCGATGTTCTACGCCCTCGACTTCTTCTACAAGCTCGTGGGCAACTTCGGTGTCGCCATTCTGATCGTGACGGTTTTGGTCAAGACGATCTTCTTCCCGCTTGCCAACAAGGCCTATGTGTCGATGAGCAAGATGAAGAAGCTACAGCCGGAAATGGTCAAGCTGCGCGAACGCTACAAGGACGACAAAGTCAAGCAGCAGCAGGCGATGATGGAGATCTACAAGAAGGAGAAGATCAATCCGGTCTCCGGCTGCGTTCCGATCCTGATCCAGATCCCCGTTTTCTTCGCGCTCTACAAGGTCATCCTCGTCACCATCGAGATGCGGCACGCGCCCTTCTTCGGATGGATCCAGGACCTGTCCGCGCCGGACCCGACGACGATCTTCAATCTGTTCGGGCTGATCCCGTGGGATCCGCCGTCCTTCCTGATGATCGGTATCTGGCCGCTGATCATGGGCTTCACCATGTGGATGCAGATGAAGATGAACCCGACGCCGCCGGACGCGACGCAGGCGATGATCTTCAACTGGATGCCGGTGATCTTCACGTTCATGCTGGCGAGCTTCCCGGCTGGGCTGGTGATCTACTGGGCCTGGAACAACTCGCTGTCGGTTCTCCAGCAATATGTCATCATGCGCCGCCAGGGCGTGAAGGTGGAGCTGTGGGACAATATCTCCGGCGTGTTCAAGCGGAAGAAAGAGAGCAACGAGGGCGGATCGTCCTCGTGACGCCGATTTGGCCGAGATCGGAAGGCCCTGCCCGTGGATGACCTTGCGCACAGGCTGTTCGCGCGGCCGTGGTCCTTCTTGCGCGGCGCGCGCGGCATGGGCGACCTGCCGGACGCCGGGCCGCTCGAGGTCGCGTTTGCCGGCCGGTCGAATGTCGGCAAGTCCACCCTGTTGAACGCGCTGGTGGGCCAGAAGGCGCTTGCCCGCACCTCCAACACGCCGGGCCGCACCCAGGAACTCAACTTCTTCGTCACCGACACCGCGCCGATCGTCATGGTCGACATGCCCGGCTACGGCTATGCGGCCGCGCCGAAGAAGACGGTGGAAGCCTGGACGGGGCTGGTGTTCGACTATCTCCGCGGCCGCGTGACGCTGCGCCGGGTCTATCTCCTGATCGATGCCCGCCACGGCCTCAAGGCGAACGACGAGGAGGTGATGAACACCCTCGACCAGGCGGCGGTGTCCTACCAGATCGTTCTGACCAAGACCGACAAGATCGCCCCCTCCGCGCTGGAAACGCTGCTGGCGGAGACGGCCGAGAAGATCAAGAAGCGGCCCGCGGCCTACCCGGAGATCGTGGCGACGTCGTCGGTCACGAAGGAGGGGGTCGATGCGCTTCGCGCCGAACTCGCCAGGCTCGCGGCGGAAGCTGCCGGCGCACAGTGATTGAGCCGGGCCCCTGCGACCGGTATAGCAGGCGCTGAACGAGACCGGCCCGAGTGCGGAAAGAGCGACCATGACCCTGACGGACACGGACACCGACGAAGTCGACCTGTCGCGCGCGCGCATCATCGCCGAAGCGCTGCCGTTCATGCTGCGCTACGACGAGCGCACCATCGTGGTGAAATATGGCGGCCACGCCATGGGCGACCCGTCGCTTGCCAAGGCGTTCGCCGAAGACGTCACCCTGATGAAGCTTGCCGGCATCAATCCGGTGGTCGTCCACGGCGGCGGGCCGCAGATCGGCTCGATGCTGGAGCGGCTCGGCATCCGTTCCGAGTTCCGCGGCGGGCTCCGGGTGACCGACAAGGCCACCGTGGAGGTGGTCGAGATGGTGCTTGCCGGATCGATCAACAAGGAAATCGTGCGGGCCATCAACGGCGCCGGAGGACGGGCCGTCGGGCTGTGCGGCAAGGACGGCCGGATGGTGACGGCCGAACGCGTGAAGCGGACGGTGGTCGATCCCGATTCCAACATCGAGAAGGTCGTCGATCTCGGCTTCGTGGGCGAACCGAAAGAGGTGCGCCGCGAGGTTCTCGACATGCTGGCCCAGAGCGAGATCATTCCGGTCATCGCCCCCGTGGCGCCGGGCGACGACGGCGAGACCTACAACGTCAACGCCGATACCTTCGCCGGTGCGATCGCCGGCGCGCTGAATGCCTCGCGCCTGCTGTTCCTGACCGATGTCGCGGGCGTGCTCGACAAGGACGGCCGGCTGATCAAGGAACTGACCGTCGCCGATGCGCGGCGGATGATCATCGAGGGGACCATCACCGGCGGCATGATCCCGAAGGTGGAGACCTGCATCGAGGCGCTGGAGCGCGGGGTGAAGGGTGTGGTCATCCTGAACGGGAAGCTGCCCCACGCGGTGCTCCTGGAGCTGTTCACCGAGCGCGGTGCCGGCACGCTGATGACTCCCTAGATAAGGGAGCACCCCAACGCGCCTCGGCGTGGCCCGGCAGGTCCGGCCCACCGGGGCGAACACGCAAGGACCGCCATCGTGCGCTCAGAACTGGATCAAGGACACCCGGCTGCGGAGATGCCGGTCGCAGACGCCTTCCGGCACGTCGACACCTGGGTGTTCGATCTCGACAACACGCTCTATCCGGCGCACTCGAACCTGTTCGATCAGGTCAATGACCGCATCCGGGAGTATGTTCAGAAACTCCTGAACCTGGATGCGCAGGCCGCCCAGCGCGTCCAGAAGGACTACTATCACCGCTACGGCACGACGCTCCGCGGACTGATGCAGGAACACGACATATCCCCGGACGGCTTCCTGGAATATGTCCACGACATCGACCATTCCCATCTCGATCCCGATCCCCGGCTCGGTGAGGCGATCTCGGCTCTTCCGGGCCGCCGGTTCATCCTGACGAACGGCTCGCGCCGCCACGCGGAGAAGGTCGCCGAGCGTCTCGGTATCACCGACCATTTCGAGGACATCTTCGACATAGTGGCCGCCGACCTTCTGCCCAAGCCGGCGGAAGCGACCTATGCGCGATTCCTGGAACTCCATGGTCTCAACCCGAAGGCCTCGGCCATGTTCGAGGACCTGTCGCGCAATCTGAAGGTTCCGGGCGATCTCGGCATGCGCACGGTGCTGGTTGTCCCGGAGGGAACGCGGGAGGTCTTCCGGGAAAGCTGGGAGCTGGAAGGCCGCACCGCGCCGCACATCGATTTCGTCACCGATCACCTGACCGGCTTTCTGGAGCGCCTGCTGGATCACAACCCTGTCTCGCCCGCTCCGCAGGAGCGTTGACTCGGCTGTACCCGCCGCTATCGTCCGCCGCGTCCTTGTGTGTCAGCCCTCGTCGACCCGACATATGACAACCGCCTCGGCCACCCTTTCGCGTTTCCTTGGAGCTGGAATATGACGCTTGCCTCTGCCGCGCCCGAGACCCTTGCCCCGATCATCGACGAGGCGTTCGAGAAACGGGCCGAAATCGGTGCCGATACCGGCGGGGACGTGCGCGAGGCCGTGGATGCGGCTCTCGGTCTGCTCGATCGGGGCGAGGCTCGCGTCGCGGAGAAGCGGGACGGCGCCTGGTCCGTCAACGAGTGGCTGAAAAAGGCCGTTCTGCTGTCCTTCCGCCTCAATCCGATGACGGTGATTCCCGGCGGTCCCGGCGGCGCGCCGTGGTGGGACAAGGTTCCCTCCAAGTTCGCCGGCTGGGGCGCGGGCGATTTTGAGGAAGCCGCCTTCCGTGCGGTGCCCGGCGCCATCGTCCGCCGGTCCGCCCATATCGCACCGGGCGTTGTGCTGATGCCGTCCTTCGTCAATCTCGGCGCTTTCGTCGGTGCGGGCACCATGGTCGACACCTGGGCGACCATCGGCAGCTGCGCGCAGATCGGCGAGAACTGCCACATCTCCGGCGGCGTCGGCATCGGCGGGGTGCTGGAGCCGCTGCAGGCGGGGCCGGTGATCGTCGAGGACAACTGTTTCGTCGGCGCGCGCTCGGAACTTGCCGAAGGCGCCTATGTGGGCGAAGGCGCCGTCATCTCCATGGGTGTCTTCATCGGCGCCTCCACCAAGGTGGTCGACCGGGAAACCGGCGAGACCTTCGTGGGCCAGGTTCCGCCCTATTCGGTCGTCGTGCCTGGGGCGCTCCCGGGCCGGCCGCTGCCGGACGGCCAGCCGGGTCCGGCTCTGGCCTGCGCGGTGATCGTAAAGCGCGTCGACGAACGCACCCGCGCCAAGACGTCGATCAACGAACTCCTGCGGTCGTAGCGCAGGCGCAAACCCCAGCCGGAGACCCGCATCCGTGACTCTCGAGCGCCTGCTTCTGTCGGGATCCGGACGCATCGGCCGAGGCGCGTTCTGGGGCGGCATTGCCCTGATCGCGATCTACGGGGGCGCCGTCGCGGTGATCTTCCGGGTTCCCCAAGGTGCCTTCTGCGCCATGGACCTGGCCGATCACATGGGGCAGGTCTATTTCGCCGCACTGGCCGTGCTTGCGCTTCTGGGCGCAGTTATGCTCGTTGCAGTCGGGGCCAAGCGGCTGTCCGACATGGGATGGCCGGACTGGCTCGCCATCCTGCCGGCACTCGCCGCACTGGCTGCGCCGGTGGCGCTGAAACTCGATGCGCTCGGGGCCTGTGGCGTGCTGACCCCGCCCCGGCTTGCGGTCGCTGCCGCTGCGGGCGCTCTTGTCGGTCTTCTCGTCGTTGCCGGGGGCCTCTGGCCGGGCAGGCGGGATCGGTCCGGCAAGGGGCAGGGCGAAGAGCCACGGGACGGCCCGGGGGCTTGGGGGGAATGACAACGGTCGGCTCCGACGGCGTTCGCGGCCGGACCGAGACACACGACGCCACGGGAGTGCAATGAACCAGGTCCGCCAATCCCAGACGAAGATCTCGAACGTGATTTGGGTCGTCTTCGGTTTCGACGGGCGCATTTCGCGCGAACCCTACTGGCTGGGCTTTCTCCTGGTGTCGCTGCTGGCGAGCATCGCGCTGACGCCCTATCGCCCGCAGGGCGACGAGCAGGTCATGATGGATGCCGGCTTTCTCGTGATCCTGTGCGTTGCGCTGTGGAGCGAGCTCGCGCTGGTGGTCAAGCGTCTCCATGACCGGGGGCTCTCGGGCTGGTTCGCCGCGCTCCTCTTCGTCCCGCTTCTGAACCTCGTCGTGTTCATCGTGCTCGGCCTGCTTCCGGGTGAGAAGGGGCCGAACGCGTTCGGCCCGGCACCCAATACGCGCAAGCCGTGAGGACGCTTTGATGAGCACCCCCTCCGCCGAAACCGAGGACCGCCTGGACGTCTGCGATCCGGTGGCGGTCGCGCGCGCCCTCATCGCCTGCCCGAGCGTTACTCCGGAGGAAGGCGGCGCGCTGGATCTGCTGGAACGCGTGCTGGACCGGCTGGGCTTCTCGGTCACGCGCCTGACGTTCAGCGAGCCGGGAACGGCGGAGGTCGACAATCTGGTCGCCAGTCTCGGCACCGGCGCTCCGCATCTGCTGTTCGCCGGCCACACCGACGTGGTTCCCCCCGGCGACAGCCGGACCTGGCGCCATCCGCCGTTTTCCGGAGAGATCGACGACGGCTTTCTTTATGGCCGCGGTGCCGTCGACATGAAGGGCGGTGTGGCCGCCTTCGTCGCCGCGATTGCACGGCTCAAGGCGGCGGACCGGCTTCCCGTGGGAACGATCACCCTCGTGATCACCGGAGACGAGGAAGGCCCGGGTATCAACGGCACCCAGAAGGCGCTCGCCTGGTGCGCCGACAAGGGCTTCGCCTTCGATGGCGCGCTCGTGGGCGAACCCACCTGCGTCGCCCGGCTGGGCGACATGGCCAAGATCGGCCGCCGCGGGTCGCTGTCCGGCACGATCCGGGTCCAGGGGCGTCAGGGCCATGCGGCCTATCCCCACCGGGCCCTCAATCCGATGGCCGCCGTCGCGCCGATCGCCCGGACCCTCGCCGAGGATCCGCTCGACGAGGGAACGTCCGACTTCCAGCCGTCCAACCTCGAGCTGGTTTCCATCGACACCGACAACAGTGCGTTCAATGTCATTCCCGGCGCCTGCGAGATCCGTTTCAACGTGCGCTTCAACACGATTTGGTCCTCGGACACGCTGAAGGCGGAGCTGCTGCGCCGGATCGAGGATGCCACGCCGGACGGGATCTCGACCCAGGTGGAGTGGGAGCGGCCGTCCGAACCCTTCGTCACCGAAAGCGGTGCCCTCGCCGATGCCATGAGCGAGGCGATCAGCCAGGTAGTCGGCGCGCGGCCGGAGCTCTCCACGTCCGGCGGCACGTCCGATGCCCGCTATGTGCGCGCCTACTGCCCCGTGGTCGAGTTCGGCCTCGTCGGCGACACGATGCATCAGATCGACGAGCGGGTTCCTCTCGCCGACCTTGAGGGGCTCACGGAGATCTACGGGCGCTTCACGTCCCTGGTTCTGGCCGGGGGCGGCGGCGCGGCCGGCACATGATACCCACGCGGGAGGAAATCGGCCGCTCGCTCGGCGGGGCGTGGGCGCTGTTTCTCAACCGCCGCGAAGGCATGCAGGCCTTCGACGTCTCGATCGACGGCTTCTTCCGCTCCTTCGGCGCGATCTTCCTGCTGCTGCCGCCCTATGCGATCTCGGTGCTGGCCGAGGCGCGCCTTCTTCAGGTCGGGGGTGCCGCCTCGGTGGAGGCCTTCCCGATGGGCTGGTTCTTCGCCTGGAAGATGCTCGGGCTTGCCATCGACTGGATCGCGCTGCCGGTGGTGCTGGTGATCCTGGCGCGTCCCCTCGGTTTCGGCCCCCGCTACATCCCCTTTGTCGTGGCTCGGAACTGGGCGAGCCCGATTTCGCTGTCCTTGTCGGTGCTTCCGGCGATCCTGTTCGCGTCCGGGCTGGTCGGCCAGGAGTTCGCGGCAATCCTGTTCCTGATCGTGATCGTCGTGGTCGTCCGCTACCAGTACCTGATCACGCGGATCGCGCTCGAACTGGCGATTGCGCCGACCATCGGCATCGTGGTGCTGGACCTGCTCCTGAGCCTGGTGATCGGCGAGAGCGTCAACCGGATGGCCGGGTTCTGACGCAAATCCCAGGAAAAGTGGGAACCGGTTTTCCGTCCGGGATTTGCGTTCAAAAAACAGCGCTCATGCCAATTCTCGGCGCTCATGGCTGCGCTGGGGCGGCGGATCTTTCGTCCCGGTCGCTTCGGTTCTCGCCTCTTGACCGGCCGGCGCGCCGTCGCGCGCTGGCAAGCAAATCCCAGGAAAAGTGGGAACCGGTTTTCCGTCTGGGATTTGCGAAGAAAAAGGCCGATCCCAGGAAAGTGGGAACCGGGTCTCCGTCGGGGCTCACCGCCCGAGCTGGCCGGGCAGCCAGGTGCCGAGCGCCGGGATCGCGACGACCAGCGCCAGCACGATCAGCTTGATGATCAGGAACGGCGTCACCGCGGCGTAGATCTGGCGCATGCGGATTTCCGGCGGCGAGACGCCTTGCATGACGAACAGGAGCAGCCCGAACGGCGGCGTCAGAAGCGCGATCTCCATGGTCAGCAGATAGACGACGCCGAGCACCAGCTCGTCGATGCCGACGGAGCGGGCAAGCGGGATGAAGACCGGGATCGTCACCATCAGCATGCTGATCTGGTCGACGAAACAGCCCAGGAACAGAAGGATCAGGATCATCCCGATCAGGATGTAAAGGGCGGAGAGGTCCAGCCCTTCGATCATCCGGATCAGGCCGCCCGTGGCGCCGGAGAAAGACAGGATCTGGCTGAAGGTCTGGCTGGCCGCGATGATGAACAGGATCATCACGGACAGCTTGACGGTCTCCATCACGGCGGTGACGAGGGCGCCGGCGCTCATGGAGCGGTAGGCCAGTCCGGCGACGATCGCGGCGATGCAGCCGAGTGCGGCGGACTCGGTCGGGGTGGCGAGACCGGTCAGGAGGCTGCCGATGACGACGATGAAGATGCCGGAGAGCGGCAGGACGTAGATGGCGAACGGCGTCCAGCGTTCGCGCAGGCCCATGGACGGGGCATCGTCCCGCGGCGCGAGGTTCGGTCGCAGGGTCGCCAGGCCGACGATGAACAGGACGGCCAGGGCGGACAGGATGATGGCGGGCAGGATGCCGGCCACCAGAAGGCCTGCGATGGAGATGCCGGCGAGGGAACCGAGCAGCACCGCGAGCGCCGACGGCGGGATCAGCATCGCGATAGCGCCCGACGCCATGATCGGCCCCATCGCCAGCGTCGGATGGTAGCCGCGCTTGAGCATCGACGGCAGCAGCGTCGAGCCCAGCATCGCGGTGTTGGCGATCGTGGAGCCGGAGAGCGCGGCGAAGATGGTGCCGCCGAAGACGGTGACCACCGAAAGCCGGCCGGGCACGCGCGTGACGACCCGTTCGATGGCGTCAATCGCCCGGTGGGCGACCCTGGTCTGGAACAGGATCTCCCCCATCAGGATGAAGAGCGGGATGGGCGCGAGCGAGAAGGTCGAGACGGACTGGGTCGCGTTGCGCGCCATCTGGACCAGACCGTTCTCGCCGCCGAGGATGAAATAGGCGCCGGCAATGTTCACCGCGATGAAGGCGAAGGCGACCGGCAGTCCGATGGCCAGCAGCGCGACGAGGCTGCCCAGCATCAGAACGAGTGTGGTGGACCAATCCATCGCCTAGAGCCCGCTTGCCTGCCGCTCGGCCGCGGTTGTTCCGCTGACGGCGCGCCGTGCGAACTCCAGCGACAGGAGCGCGGCCGAAATCGTCGGCGCCATCAGGGGCCACCATTCCGGATAGACGAGAATGCCCCGCACCATCGAGCCGCGGTCGTAGCTGATCAGCACCGCCTGCAGCGCGCTCCAGAAGAAGACGGCGCAGAGCGCCATGCCCAGAAGGGCCACCGCCCGCGCAAGCACGCGGCGGCTCTCCAGGGGCAACTGGGAGGACAGAATGTCGACGGTGACGTGGGCGTTCCGGTTCAGAACCCAGGGCGCCGCCAGGAAGGTCGCCGCGACCATACCCGCCTCGATCAGGTCGACGAGGCCGCGGACCTGGGGCGCGTCGGCGGCGCGCAGGACGACGTTCACCGCGATCGCCAGCGCGATCGCCGAAAAGATCGCGCCCGCCAGATAGGCGAGCGCGGTGATCACCTTGTCGAAGACGCTCGAAAACAGTCGCATGAAGTTGGACAGAAGGTCAGGGGTTGTGAGGGGGTACACGGTCGCGCCCTGTGAACGGGCCGTGTCGCGGAAACTCCGGAGCCCGCCCGCTCGTGCGCGATGCGGACAGGCTCCGGTGCCAGATGACGGGAGGCGCTGGTGCGATGCCTAGTCGGTGAGGCAGGCGCGCAGCTTCTCCGCGTTTTCCGCATCAATCTTCTCGATGGCGGCCCAACCCTCTTCCTGGGCGGCGGTCAGCCACTTTTCGCGCTCTTCGCCTTCCAGGGTGATGGTCTCGATACCAGCCTGAGCCTGCTTCTCGCGCTCCTCGGCGTTGATCTGCTCGTTTTCGGCATTCCGGGTTTCGATCCACTTGATGCCGCGCTGGAGCAGGTACTTCTGCTCCTCGCCGAGTTCGTTCCAGGTGTCGAGGTTCATGATCAGGTCCACATCGACCTGATAGAAGCCCGGATCGACGCGGTATTTGGTCTGCTCATCCCAGCCGAGATCGAGCACGCCCTGGGCCGGCCAGCCGTAGCCATCGATCGTGCCGCGCTCGAGCGCGGTATAGACCTCGCCCGGCGCCGTGCGGACCAGATTGCCGCCGAGCGATTCGAACATCGCCTGATAGACCGGTGTGGTGCGGATCGTGAGGCCGCTCAGATCGGCGGAGTCGATCGGCTTGGTCAGGTAGAGATGGAACGGGATGCCGTCGCCGGTCCGGCCGAGATATTTGACGTTCATCGCTTCCTGATGAAGCTGGTCGACCAACTCGTAGCAGCCGTTCTCGCGCTGGTCCTGGATGGTGTTCGTGGCCAGCTTGAGCGCGTCGCCCTCCGGCAGGAGATTGGTGTAGAACGCGGCGGTCACGTTGGCGATGTCGATGACACCCGAGGACACGGCATTGCCCACCTCGAATGGCGGAACGGCTTCGGGGCCGCCGACCACGTTGATCTGCAGGACGCCTTCGCCGTTCTCGTTGATCCACTCGACGAACGCCTGGAAGGGCCGGTCGAACGTGGTGCCCGAGGCGAACGCGCTCGCGCCGCGCAGCGTCACTTCCTCGGCATGGGCCGAGAGCGCGGTGCCGGCCATGAGGGCCGCACAAACCAATACCCGCTTCATAGAGATCCTCCCGAGATCCGATTTCTTCTTGACGTTCCGCATGCTTGGGCGGAGCGGCTGGCTTTCCGGGGCACCGCCCGGAAAGTGCATCATTGTGCATATTACGCAGGAAGGTCGGGGAAGGAAATCGATAATTTTCTCAAATATCTACGGAATCCAGCGGTCTCGGGAGCCTGTTCCCGGACCCGGCCTGCGGACGACCGGCACAATGGTTCACCGTCGGGGTGCGGCAACAAAAAACGCGCCCGAACCGGGTTCGGGCGCGTCGTGTCGGGGAGGCTTTGGAGTGGCGTCGTCAGTGGGCGACGTTGCTCCAGATCTTGCGTTTGGTGAAGTAGAGCAGGGCGGCGAAGACCACCAGGAACAGCATCACCCGGAAGCCGATCTGCTTGCGCTCTTCCAGCTTCGGCTCGGCAGTCCACATCAGGAATGCTGCGACGTCGCGCGCGTACTGGTCGACGGTCTCCGGCGTGCCGTCGGTGTACTCGATCTGCCCGTCCGACAGCGGCGGCGGCATGGCGATCTGGTTACCGGCGAGGAAGGCCGTGTTGTAGTACATGCCCGGTGCCAGCTCGACGTCTTCCGGCGCCTCTTCGTAGTGGGTCAGAAGGGCGTGGACGTAGTCCGGACCGGCCTCCTGATACTGGGTGAAGGCGTCGAACACGAACCACGGGAAGCCGGCATGGGCCGCACGCGCCTTCGCGATCAGAGACAGGTCGGGCGGATAGGCGCCGCCATTGGCGAGCCGGGCCGTTTCCTCGTTGGGAAACGGCGGCGGGAAGTGGTCGGACGGCCGGGCGGGCCGCATGAACATCTCGCCGTCGTCGTTCGGGCCGTCCTCGACCTGATAGCCGGCGGCAATCTCCCGGACGGCCGCCTCCGGGAAGTCGGGGCCGGTCGCCGCGCCGAGGGTGCGGATGGCCACGTACTGCAGCGAATGGCAGGCCGAGCACGACTGCTGGTAGATCTTGAAGCCGCGCTGGAGCTGGGCCGGATCGTACTGTCCGAAGGGACCGGAGAACGACCAGCGCTCCTTCGGGATGTGCGGTGCCTCTCCGGCGGCCATGGCCGTCGGTGCGGTGAGGACCGCACCGAGAAGGCCGGCGGCGAGGAATGCGGCGGACCGGAGACTCATTTTCTTCTTCCGTGTCAAAAGCATATCCGGCTCACCCTTTGTCCGCAGGCGCCGCCGTCGAGCCGGCGGGGTGGGCACTGCCGCCACCCTGCTTGCCCAGGACCGATTCGGAGATCGAGGCAGGCAGCGGCGTGGTCCGCTCCACCATCCCGAGCAAGGGCAGGATGATGATGAAGTAGGCGAAGTAGTAGGCCATTCCGATCCGGGCCAGGATCACGTAGATGCCCTCGGCCGGCTGGGCACCGAGCCAGCCCAGCAGGATGCACACGAGAACGAAGACCCAGAAGAACGGACGGAACATCGGCCGGAAGGCGCCGGACCGGACCTTGGAGGTGTCGAGCCAGGGCAGCACGAACAGGATGGCGATCGCGCCGAACATGGCGATCACGCCGCCGAGCTTGGACGGCACGGCGCGCAGGATCGCGTAGAACGGCAGGAAGTACCATTCCGGAACGATGTGCGCCGGGGTCACCAGCGGGTTGGCCTCGATGTAGTTGTCCGCGTGACCCAGATAGTTCGGGATGTAGAACAGGAACCACGCGAAGAAGATGCAGAACACCACCATCGCGAACATGTCCTTGACGGTGATGTAGGGGTGGAACGGAACCGTGTCCTGCCCCGACTTCACGGACACGCCGGTCGGATTGTTGTTGCCCGGGACGTGCAGCGCCCAGATGTGGAGGATCACGACGCCGAGGATCATGAAGGGCAGCAGGTAGTGGAGGGCGAAGAACCGGTTCAGCGTCGGGTTGGCGACGGAGAACCCGCCCCACAGCCACTGCACGATCGATTCACCCACCAGCGGGATCGCCGAGAACAGGTTGGTGATCACCGTCGCGCCCCAGAAGGACATCTGGCCCCAGGGCAGCACGTAGCCCATGAAGGCGGTCGCCATCATCAGAAGGAAGATGACCACGCCGAGCATCCAGAGGATCTCGCGGGGCGCCTTGTAGGAGCCGTAGTAGAGGCCGCGGAAAATGTGGATGTAGACGGCGATGAAGAACATCGATGCGCCGTTGGCGTGCATGTAGCGCAGCAGCCAGCCGAAGTTCACGTCGCGCATGATCTTCTCGACCGATGCGAACGCGAGCTGCGTGTCTGCGACATAGTGCATCGCCAGCACGACGCCGGTGAGGATCTGCACCACCAGCATCATCATCAGGATGGCGCCGAAGGTCCAGAAATAGTTGAGATTGCGCGGCGTCGGGAAGTCGATCGCCTGCGCATTCATCAAGGTGAGGATGGGGAGCCGCGAGTCGAGCCACTTCGCGAACTTTCCCTGAGGCTGATAGGTCGAGTGTCCGGACATTCCGAGTTTCCCTTGACGCCCGTCAACCGATCCGAATCACGGTGTCGGCGGTGAATTGGTAGGTCGGGATCGGCAGGTTGGTCGGGGCCGGACCGCTGCGAATACGGCCAGCGGTGTCGTAGACCGAGCCGTGACAGGGGCAGAACCAGCCGTTGAACGAACCTGCTTCGCCGATCGGTACGCAGCCCAGATGGGTGCAGATGCCCACCATGATCAGCCAGGCTTCCTTGTCGGGAGCGCCGCGGTTCTCGTCCGTTGCCGGAGCATCGCCCTGCAGGTTCTCATTGCGCGCAACCGGATCCTTGAGGTCGGACAGCGGCGTTTCCTTCGCCGCATTGACCTCTTCCTCGGTGCGATAGCGCACGAAAACGGGCTTGCCGCGCCAGCTGACCGTGATCGATTGGCCGGGCGACATCGAGGACACGTTGACTTCCGTCGTCGCCAGCGCGAGCGCGGCAGCGTCCGGGTTCATTTGATCGATGAAGGGCCAGGCAACCGCGGCAACGCCCACCGCGCCAAACGCTCCGGTGGCCAGATAAAGAAAGTCGCGGCGGTTCGGCTCCGACGAATCCATGCTCGCCAAGGTCGGCTCCTCTAGATGCCGAGAATGATGATCTCAGTTTCTCGCGGGACCAGCTCGGTCTGGCACTTTCGACAGCCAGGGAGACGGTCGAAGGGGGCACCGCCCCGAGCCCACGAACGGCTCTTTTAGAACCGCTTGCGTTTTTGCACCCCTTCATGCGGATGTCCAGTGTCGAGCCGACGCATTGGACGGTTTGTCGCAAAACCGACAAAGTGCGCGAGATCGCCGAAAACGCCATTCCCCTTGAGGTCCGATGCCGATCCGCGTCGCGCTCTACCAGCCCGATATTCCCCAGAACACCGGCACCATCCTCCGGACCGCGGCGTGCCTCGGCTTTGTGGTCGACCTGATCGAGCCCGCCGGCTTCTCGCTCACGGACCGGGCCCTCACCCGGGCCGGGCTCGACTACATCGAGCGGGCCGGGCTCGTGCGTCATGCCTCCTGGGACCAATTTGTCGCAGCGCGTCACGATGTCGGAGGCCGACTGCTGCTGCTCACCACCCGCGCCGAGACCCGGCACGTCGATTTCGGGTTCCGGGACGGCGACACGCTTCTGTTCGGTCGGGAATCGGCGGGCGCGCCGGAAGCGGTGCACGCGGCGGCCGACCACCGGCTCCGGATCCCGATGGTCGACGGCGTTCGGTCGTTGAACCTTGCAGTCGCGGTGGGGCTCGTCGCCGGCGAGGCGCTCCGCCAGACCGGCGGCTTCGCCCCGGCCTGAACCGGAAGGACAAGGCGGGCGGCCTCCGTGTCGGCCACGCATGAGCCGCCTCACCCGGTGGCCGGGCACGGTCCGATTTCATCGAATTCGGCTGGTAGGCCGCTACCGTCGCCGGTAGAGTTGGGCAGCTGGGATATGACAGATGGCAGGGGGACGGCAGCATGATCCTTCAGGGGGCGCGGTGAAGAGCGCAAGCGCGGGCTGGCCGCAGCTCATCCTGGTGAACGGCCCGTCCAGCGCCGGCAAGTCGACGCTCTGCCGGGCGCTTCAGAGTGCCATCGAGCATCCCTACCTGGTGGTCGGCTTCGACGACTTCATCTTCATGTCCGCACCGCGCTACTATCTCGGCGCCGATACCGGCCGGCAGGAGGAGCGCGACCGGTTCACCGCGCTCGGGGTCGAAATGGTCACGACCTCGCCGCCCGGCGCGCCGCTGTCCGTGAGCGCCCGCTTCGGCCCGGTGTTCCGCAACCTGATCGACGGCATGGCACCGGCGGTCCGGGCCCTGGTCGACGCCGGGAATTCCGTCATCTTCGACCATGTCCTGCACGACCGGG
This sequence comes from Amorphus orientalis, assembly GCF_030814015.1. Lineage (NCBI taxonomy): Bacteria > Pseudomonadati > Pseudomonadota > Alphaproteobacteria > Hyphomicrobiales > Amorphaceae > Amorphus > Amorphus orientalis. The sequence continues at coordinate 230,738 of NZ_JAUSUL010000003.1, read as the reverse complement.
AGATGTACGAGAGCTTCCGCGCCGCCACCGCGGGGCTTGAGGTGTTCACGGTGGGCGTCACCTGTCCTCTGCCGGTGCTGGAAGCCCGCGAGCAGGCGCGCGGCGACCGCGTGCTCGGCCGCGCCCGCGGGCTCAACGACGTGGTCCATGGCTTCTGTGCCTACGACGTGACGGTGGACACGGCCGCGCTCTCGCCCGACGCCTGTGTCGCGCAGATCCTGCGGGCGCTGCCGGCCGCGGCCGCCTGATCCCGATCAGACCGTGTCGATCTGATCGGGACCATCCCGGTTACGGGCCCAGGACCTGGGCAGGGTCCTGCTCGATCTCCCCCAGGAACCCGCCGGATTGGCGCGCCCAGAGCCGTGCATAGATGCCGTTCCTGGCGATCAGCTCGGCGTGGGTGCCGGTCTCCACGATGCGCCCGGCATCCATCACGACAAGCCGGTCCATGCGCGCGATGGTGGACAGCCGGTGAGCGATCGCGATCACCGTCTTGTCCTGCATCAGGGACTCCAGATCCTCCTGGATCGCCGACTCGATCTCCGAATCGAGCGCGGATGTCGCCTCGTCCAGGATCAGGATCGGCGCGTTCTTCAGAAGCACGCGCGCGATCGCGATGCGCTGGCGCTGGCCGCCGGAGAGCTTGACGCCGCGCTCTCCGACATGGGCGTCCAGCCCGGTGCGGCCGCTGAGGTCGACCAGATCCGGCACGAACCCGTCGGCGTGGGCCTGGCGCAACGCCGCCCAGATCGCGGCGTCGTCGGCGTCCGGACGGCCATAGCGGACATTGTCGCGCACCGAGCGATGCAGGAGCGAGGTGTCCTGGGTCACCATGCCGATCGCCGCCCGCAGGCTCTCCTGGGAAACGGCCGCGATGTCCTGGCCGTCGACGAGGATCCGTCCGGCTTCGACGTCGTGGAAACGCAGCAGCAGGTTCACCAGCGTGGACTTGCCCGCGCCGGAGCGCCCGACCAGGCCGACCCGTTCGCCGGGAGCGACCGTGAGGTCCAGCCGGTCGATCACGCCGCGGTCCTGGCCGTAATGGAACGACACGCCCTCGTAGCGGATCTCGCCCTCGGGCACCGCCAGGCGCTTGCTGTCCGCCCGGTCGACGACCGAGTAGGGCCGGGCGATCGAGCCCATGCCTTCGGTCACCGTGCCCAGGTTCTCGAAGATCCCGGTGGTCACCCACATGATCCAGCCGGACATGGCATTGATCCGCATGACCAGTCCGGCGGCCAGTGCGATCGCACCGATGGTGACCGCGCCGCCGTGCCAGAGCCACAGCGCGATGCCCAGCGTGCCGGCGATGAGCAGCCCGTTGATGATCACCAGAGCGATGTTCATGCCGGTCACGTAGCGCATCGCCCGCCGGAACTTGGCGGTGTGGTCGACGACCGCTTCCCGGGCGTAGGCATCCTCGCGCTCGGCATGGGCGAAGAGCTTCACCGTCATGATGTTGGTGTAGCTGTCGACGACCCGGCCGGTCAGCATGGAGCGGGCCTCCGACATGATAGTGGCCTGCCGCTTCACTCGGGGGACGAAGTAGCCGAGCACGCCGACATAGGCCGCGATCCAGAAAAGGAGCGGCACCGTCAGCCAGACGTCGGCCTGGGCGAACAGGAAAAGCGCGCTGCCGGTATAGACCGTCACGTACCAGATCGCGTCGATCAGGCTGACGACGGCTTCGCGGAGCGACGGGCCGGTCTGGATGATCCGGTTGGCGAGCCGGCCCGCAAAGTCGTTCTGGAAGAAGGACAGGCTCTGGCGCAGGACGTAGCGGTGGGTCTGCCAGCGGACGAGATTGGTCAGTCCGGGCTCGACCGCCTGGTGGACCAGCATCAGGTGAAGCGTCGCCGCGAGCGGGCGCACCACGACGGCCACCAGCCCCATCCACAGGAGCGTGGTGCCGTGGACCGCAAACAGGTCACCCGGCGGAGTGTCGGCCAGCATGTCGACGATACGGCCGATGAAGTCGAACAGGCTGACCTCGATCAGAGCGACCACGCCGGCGACCACCAGAAGGACGGCGATGACCTTCCACGACTGGCGCACGAAATGCCAGACGAACGCACCCAGCTGGGCGGGCGGCTGGCCTTCCGGCCCGGGGGCAAGGGGGTCGACGAGGGACTCGAAACGGGAGAACATGGCAAAGCTCCGGCAGACGGCGGCGAACGTTGGGAACGCGCCTGTTTGCGAAGCTTCTCGGTTACGCGCCCGGCGTCCGCGTGAACGGTGGCCGGGACGGTGCGATCCGTAATCTGCGCAAGCGGCGCGTCAGCAGTGGCGCATGACGCGATTTGGCATTGGGTCCTCCAGCGAGATCCGCGCACCCTTGAAGTCCGCGAAGAGCTGACCTGGTGAGCGGGGAGGTCTTCATACTCCAGAAGACGGATGAATGGCGTTTGAAATACCGTTCGACGGCCAGGAATCTCGTGCCTGTTGCCCATCGGCAACGTCGGCGGCCGGTCCCTTACCTGCAGAGCCCGACCCGTGGCGCGCGTGTCGATTGACATCGATTGGTGCCACGGGTGGGCTGCGGGGATTATGGTGCCTGCAGGTCAGCGGTCACGACCGCGGCCAATTGGGCTTCCTGCATTCCAGGTGTGCTACATCGCCTCGCGTCGGCGGGTTCGGGAAATGGGGGAAGGGACATGTCACCGGACGACAATCCACTGCGCAGAAAACTGTCCGCCCGGGCGCCGTTGACGGCGCACGAGGAGCAGGCGCTCTTTGACCTTTGGGTCCGCACCATGACTTTCGGAGCCCGGCGCGACATTGTCCGCGAAGGGGAGAGCGCGGGCTCCTGCGGCCTGCTCCTGTCCGGCCTTGCCTGCCGCTATTCGATGACCTCGGACGGCAAGCGTCAGATCACCAGCTTCATCGTCCCCGGCGACATCTACGACATCCAGAGCTTCCTGCTGGAGACGATGGACCACTCGATCGCCAGCATCTCGCCCTGCGAAATCGCGATCATTCCTCACGACACGCTGTTGGCGATCACCAAGTCATCCCAGCGGATCAGCCTTGCGATCTGGAAGGAGTCCCTGGCGGAAGCGGCGATCTTCCGTCAGTGGATCGTCAATCTCGGCCGGCGCAGCGCCTATCACAGGATCGCGCACATCATGTGCGAGATGTTCGCGCGCCATCGCATGGTCGGCCTGACCGACGGGTCGCGTGTCGCCTGGCCGATCACCCAGGCGGAGCTGGGCGATGCAACCGGACTGTCGGTGGTGCACGTGAACCGGTCGCTGCAGGCGCTGCGCGCGGAGGGGCTGATCACCCTGTCGAACGGCACGCTCGAGATCCAGGATTGGGCGCGGCTGAGCCAGGTGGGCCAGTTCGACGGCCGTTATCTGTAGGCGCTGCCGGACCGTCAGGACGAAACTCTTCCGGTCCGGTCGCGTTGGCCGGATCGCGGGCGAAGGCCCGACCCACCCCAGGACCTCGGCAGAAGGCGAAACGGAACCTCATCATGGAAACGATCGAAATCGGCCAATCGGATCTCAAGTCATCCCGCGTGGGTCTCGGCACCTGGGCGATCGGTGGCTGGCAATGGGGCGGAACCGACGAGGCGCAGTCGATCGCAACCATCCGCGCGGCGGTGGAGCGCGGCATCACGCTGGTCGACACCGCGCCCGTCTACGGGTTCGGCACGTCGGAAGAGCTTGTCGGCAAGGCGCTCGCCGAGGGTGGCCTGCGCGACAAGATCGTGCTGGCCACCAAGGTCGGGCTCGACTGGACCGACGGCGACGGCGTGAAGCGCAATTCGAAGCCGGAGCGTCTGCGGGCGGAGCTCGAGGATTCGCTGCGCCGGCTGCAGACCGACACGATCGATCTCTATCAGATCCACTGGCCGGACCACCGGACCCCGCTGGAAGAGACCGCGGCGACGCTCGAAACCTTCCGCAAAGAGGGCAAGATCCGGGCGATCGGCGTGTCGAATTTCTCCCCGGCCCAGATGGACACGTTCCGCTCCGCCTGCCGGCTCGATGCCGTCCAGCCGCCCTACAATCTCTTCGAGCGCGAGATGGAGGCCGACGTCCTGCCCTACGCCAAGGACAGCGGGCTGACGCTACTGACCTACGGGGCGCTCTGCCGCGGGCTTCTGTCCGGCAAGATGAGCAAGGATCGGACCTTCGAAGGCGACGATCTGCGCCAGACCGATCCGAAGTTCCAGTCGCCGCGCTTCGAGGCCTATCTGGAGGCGGTCTCCGAACTGGACCGCCTCGCCCGGGAGCGGTTCGACCGGTCGGTCCTGGCGCTGGCCGTGCGCTGGGTGCTGGATCAGGGTCCGACGATCGCCTTGTGGGGCGCGCGCCGTCCCGATCAGCTCGACGCCGTGGGCGACATCGACGGCTGGCGGCTCGACGATCCGACCAAGGCGGAGATCGAGGCGATCCTCGCCCGCTGCGTCCCCGATCAGCTCGCCCCGGACTTCATGGCGCCGCCGGAATAGGCCGATCGGACGGGTGCATGACTTGCCCGCCTCCGCTCCCGTCCGGCACCCGCGATCGCGAGCGTCGTCACTGAGGGCCAAGCGCGGCGTGCAGCGCGCGCTCCACCCTGGCCAGGATCCGGGCGTGGAGCTCAGCACGGGGCGGATCGGACGGGTCGCAGAGGAGGGTATCCCCCTCCTCGGCCAGAATGGCGGCCCCCTTGGGTGTGCATAACGCGAATACGCTGAACCGGTCCGCCGCCATCACGGCCGAGGTCTCGATGCTTGGGCTCCGCCCGCCAAGTGACGATCCGTCGAGGCCGGACGGGGCGGGCTTTCCGAGCGTCAGCACGGATGTCGGGGTGGCTAACGTCCGCAGGCTGTCCGGCGAAAAGGCGTCGGCGAGTTCGGGCGCGATCGCGACCACTGCGGCGATCCGCTCGTCCCGCCTGGAGGCGGTGAGGCGCTTCGGATCGGTCTGGCGGAGATCGACGCCGCTCTCGGCATACCAGGCGCAGTCGAGCCCGGTTCCGCCCGGGGTGCATGTCGCGACGAACCGGTCGAAATCGAGGCGCGCTCCGGCGAGCTGCAGCACGGAAGTCGCCCCGAGAAAGGTGCCGACGGCCGCCACGCGCCGACGATCCACGTGTCTGGACCAGACGGGATCGCTGCTGAGCGCCGTCAACGCAGCCGACAGGTCTGCGGGTCGTCGCCAGATCTCAGCAACGGCCCTGCTGGCCTCGTCGGAGGCAAGCTCGGGCGGATGGACGAAGGCCACCACGTATCCCTCGGCGGCAAGACCGGCCGCCAGCCAATTGCCGTGCATCTGGGCGGCGCGCATGCCTCCGAACGACAGAAGCACGAGGGGGTGACGCCCAGGCGCGACCACCGCACCCGGTTGGGCTGCGACGCCCTCGAAAACAGCGTTGCTTCCGACCGGGATTGCCTTGCCGGCTGAGCTGGTCGGGTACCAGAGTGTCACCGCGATTTCCCTGCCGCGTTCCTGGGCGGGAACCGCGATCTCGGTGAGGCCGACGCCGGATGACGCACAGGCGCTTTTGGCGGCCATCAGCGCCAGAAGCGTGCAGATGAGACGAAAGCGGTGGAGCTTGGGGACCACGTGCGAACCCTGTCCGAGGAAGATGACTGTGACGGCGTCTATTGGCACAGACAATTGGGGTGCGAAACGGGCATGATCGGGTCCATGGTGCGGGGGCCGCGCGGGTTGCGTTCTCCCCGGCTTTCCGCCACACCCGCAGAGGTGAATGGGAGAGGGAAGACCGCATGAGCGAGGGGGCGTCGAAAGTGGCGGAGCGGCCGTTGCCCGACGGGCTCGAGGACAAGAAGGCTCGGGCGAAAGACTGGTTCGAAGCGCTGCGCGACCGGATCTGCGCGTCCTTCGAGGCCCTGGAAGATGCGGCCGAAGGCGCGCCGGGGACCGATGACCTGCCGGCGGGCCGGTTCGAACGCACGCCCTGGGACCGGTCCAATCCCGACGGCACGGCCGGCGGCGGCGGCGTCATGTCGATGATCGGCGGACGGGTGTTCGAGAAGGCCGGCGTGCACTGCTCCACCGTGTTCGGCGAGTTCTCCGAGGAGTTCCGCAGCCAGATCCCGGGCGCCGACGCGGATCCGCGCTTCTGGGCCTCGGGCATCTCCCTGATCGCCCATCCGCTGAACCCGAACGTGCCGGCCGTTCACATGAACACGCGCATGGTGGTGACCACGCGCCAGTGGTTCGGCGGCGGCGCCGACCTGACCCCGGTGCTGGACCGCCGGCGGACCCAGTCCGATCCCGACACGGTCGCCTTCCATGGCGCCATGGAGGCGGCCTGCGCACCCCATGACGTGGCCGACTACGATCGCTACAAGGCGTGGTGCGACGACTATTTCTACCTCAAGCACCGCGACGAGATGCGCGGTATCGGCGGCATCTTCTACGACTACCTGAACTCCGGCGACTGGGACGCCGATTTCGCCTTCACCCGCGCCGTCGGCGAGGCGTTCGCCGAGATCTATCCCGAACTCGTCCGCCGCAATTTCGGCACCGCCTACACCGAGGCGGACCGGGACGAGCAGCTCGTGCGCCGCGGGCGCTATGTCGAATTCAACCTGATCTACGACCGCGGCACCCTGTTCGGTCTCAAGACCGGCGGCAACGTGGCCTCCATCCTGTCGTCGATGCCACCGCTGGCGAAGTGGCCGTAGCCGCAAATCCCAGGAAAAGTGGGCACCGGTTTTCCGTCCGGGATTTGCGGGCAAGGAGTCTTTCCGCTCACGCGAGTTCACTTCGCTCCGCGCCTCTTGACCGGCCGGCGCGCGGTCGCGCGCTGACAAGCAAATCCCAGGAAAAGTGGGCAGCGGTTTTCCGTCCGGGATTTGCTCGGGAGCACCCTTCGCGTGCTCCGCCGGTCTCGCGCTGCGGCCTGAGATCGGCGAAGCTTTCCCGAGCGATTCGGGGAGGCTGACGGTCATGAGCGACGGGGTGCTGCACATTCTCTATCTGATCGCCGTCAGCGCGGAGGCGATGACGGCCGCGCTTGCCGCCGGCCGTCGCAGCATGGACTGGTTCGGCGTGGCGATGCTCGGCTGCATCACCGCGCTCGGCGGCGGATCGATCCGCGACATTCTGCTCGGACACTATCCGCTGTCCTGGGTCGCCAACCCCTATCTGCTGCTGATCGCCGTCGTCGCGGCGTGCACCGCCATCGTCTTCGCCCGGTTCATGGAGAAGCTGCGTGCCGTCTTCCTGGTGCTCGACGCGGTGGGGCTGGTGGTGTTCACCGTGATCGGCTGCAACATCGCGCTCGGCATGGGCCAGCCGCTTCCCGTCGTGGCGGTGGTCGGCATGATCACCGGAACCGCCGGCGGCGTTCTGCGGGATGTCCTGTGCAACGACGTGCCGCTTCTCTTCCGCCGCGAACTCTATGCCAGCGTCTCGCTGGTGGCCGCCGCAATCTATGTGGGCGGGCTTGCGGCCGGGCTGCCGCACCACCCGGTCATGCTGGTGGCGATGGCGGTCGGGCTCGCGATGCGGCTGACCGCGCTGCGCTACAATCTGCACATGCCTCAGTTCGTCTACACCCGGGACTGGCACTGATGGCGCCGCGGAGACAGCTGCGGTGAGCCCGTCGCCGCGGGCCGCTCCGCCGCTCCGGTATCGTCATTCGCGCAGCTTTCACGCGGTCCGGATCGGGGTCGGCGTTCTCGTCTGCATTGTGCTGACGACGGCTCTGGGCATGCCCCACGGTCTGTGGACCACGGTGTCGTTCCTGGTCGTGATCACGGGTCTGCAGCACCACGGGAACATCGGCCGGAAGGCGATGGAGCGCGTCGTCGGCACGCTGATCGGCGCGGCCGGTGGCCTGCTCGTGCTCCTGCAGCAGCAATGGCTGGGCCAGATCCATCTGACCTGGCTGCTGCTCGCCCTGTTCTGCGGCGCGTGCGCCTATCACGCGATCGGGCGCGGGGGCTATATGGCGCTCCTGGCCGGGCTCACGCTGATCATCGTGACCGGCGAGGGGGTCGAGCCGCTTCAGATCGGCCTGTGGCGCGCGGCAAACGTCCTGCTCGGCGTGGCGGTGGCGCTGGCCATGTCGTTCGTGCTGCCGCTCTATGCCTGCTGGTTCTGGCGCGAGGCGCTGGCCAAGGCGCTCCGGCGCTGCATCGAGGAGCTTGAGGCGGCCGCAGCCGAAGACCCGGATCGGCCGGCCGAGGTCTCCGGCCTGACGGGAATCGGCGCGACGCTGCAGACCCTGCGCACGCTGATCCCGTCGGTCATCCGGGAAAGCGGCACCCCGGCGTCGCACATGGAGGAGATCCAGCGCAGCGTCCGCATCGTGTTCAGCTGCACCGAACTGATCGCCGCCGCGCCGAACCTGCACGCCGACGTGACCAGGGCCTGCCGGTTGCTCGACCAGATCGCCGGATCCCTGGAGGCCGGCACCCGCGAGACGGTCCCGCCCGGGCGCGATCACGTTCCCGACGAGGCCGGCACCGACGACATGTCCCTCGTTGGAGTGCTGGAGCGTGACCTCCACCGGCTGTCGCGGCTGCTTGCCGAGGCGCCTGGCCTGTGGCACGGCTGAGAGCGCCCGGAGAGACAGAACGGGCGTTGGTGCGGCAACCGCACCCGATTGCGCGGCGCGGTCCGGCGCCCATATCCATGACATGACCCGGATCGACGACCAGCTGCGCACCGCCATGCGCCGGCGCAACGTGTTCCACACCTGGCTGCTGGCGGCCGGAAGCATCGCGCTTCTGACCGGCTGCGCCTATCTGATCGCGGGCCCGGTCGGCGTCGTCTGGGCGGTGGTCGGCGGGGCGATCAGTCTGTCGGTGGCCTGGGGCGTGTCGCCGAAGATGGTGCTGCGGCTCTACCGGGCGCGGCCGCTGCCGCCCCACGCCTTTCCCGAAGGCCAGCGGGTGGTCGCCGACCTGGCGGATCGGGCCGGGCTACCCCACGCGCCGGCGCTCTGGTACGTGCCGAGCCGGATGATGAACGCCTTCGCGGTCGGCCGGAACGACGAAGCCGTGATCTGCGTGACCGACGGGCTTATACGGGGCCTGACGGCGCGCGAGTTCACCGCCGTGATGGCCCATGAGATCAGTCACGTCGCGGCGGACGACGTGAAGGTGATGGCGCTCGCCGACGTCACCAACCGCATGACCGGCATCCTCTCCATGCTCGGCTTCTTCATGCTGTTCTTCAGCCTGCCGGCGATCCTGATGGGGCAGGTGGAGAGCGTGCCGTTCTTCGGGATCGCGCTGCTTCTGGTTGCGCCGACGCTGGGCGGACTGATGCAGCTCGGCCTGTCCCGGGCGCGCGAATACGACGCGGACCTCTCCGCTCTTCAGCTCACCGGAGACCCGCACGGGCTCGCCTCCGCCCTGGTGAAGCTGGAACGGATTCAGGGCCGGATGTGGGAGGCACTGGCTTTGCCGCACGGCCGCATTCCAAACCCGTCGCTTTTGCGCACCCATCCGGAAACCAAGGAGCGGGTGCGTCGGATCATGGCGCTCGCAGGCGGACCCGACGACCGGGCCGGTCCCGATGCGACGGCGCGGCCGCCCGTCGGACGGTCGATCATTCCGGTGACGGGACCGCCGCGTTACCGGATGCGCGGGCTCGGCCACTGGTACTGACGGGCGCTGGGCAATTCCCCGCCAGACACTCCGCTCGTTCCGGCGAAAGCCGGAATCCAGGGCCAAACGAGGGGCGTTCGCGAGATCCGCTCGCGACCACGATCCCATGGCGGGGGAGTGGAGAGCGGCCTGGTGTTGGAACTGCTGTCCCCGCCCGTCACCACGCCGGCAGCTCGATATTGCCGGCCTCCGGGTCCTCCAGAAGGTGAAGCCGGCTTGCCGCATGGCGGGCGAAGGCGAGCGTCACCTGCTTGCGGGTCGCGCCGGCGATCTTGTGGGTCGGCGCCTCGCGCAGGATGTCCGCCTGGTAGCCGTCCGACAGGATCAGCCCCGCTTCTTGCGGAAAGGGCTCAGTGGGGACGTCGGGCAGGGTCGCGAAGAAGAGCCGGTCGCAGTGGAGCCGGTAGAACGGCCATTTCGCATCCGCCCGCAGGTCCTCCAGCGATGACTTGATCTCGACGATCCAGATCTCGCCCTTGGCGCCGAGCGCGACCAGATCCGCCCGGCGCCCGGACGCGAGCCCCACCTCCGGCAGGACGGAAAAGCCGTGCTGGCGCAACAACCGGCAGGTGCCCCGGCGCACGGTCAGCGCCCGCTCCGACTGGCGCCCGTCGACGGGGGCCTGCGGCTGGGGGACGAGGGAAGGGGTCAGCGTCATGGGTCCGGACCTGTGAGCGTCAGGTTGGCATTGTTCCCTTTTCGTTCCAGATTTGCAAGGTGCGGGAAAGCGGGACGTTCGCGGTCGGTCTGTGAGGGTATCGACGCACAGCTTGGTCCGACAGAGGCCAGGTTGGGTGTCGCAAGTGCCGGCCGCATGGCCCTGGATTCCGGCTTTCGCCGGAATGAGCGGAGTTGGGGAGCCTGTGGAGAAAACCGGCAGCTGCCGTTCCGTGGAGGGCCACGAGCGTGCGACCGTTCGCCGGCCGGTCACGAGGCGCGGAGCGAAGCGACCGGGACGAAAGAACCGGCCGCACCCGCGCAGCCGTGAGCGAAGCGAATGCGCGCGAGCGGAAAAGTTCACGTCTGGCAAATCCCGGACGGAAAACCGGTTCTCCCTTTTTCTGGCACGCGTAGCCAGCGCGCGACCGCGCGCCGGCCGGTCAGGCCGCGCCCGCGCAGCGGTGAGCGAAGCGAACTCGCGTGAGCGCAAACAACTCTCACCCGATCATCGGGCGGATCTCGCGCAGGAGCTTGATGTGGATCGCCCGGGCGAAGTCGGCATAGTCCTTGGCAACCTCGACGAACGAGCCCGGTCCGCCGATCATCCGGTTCCTGAGATAGTGATGCAGGTACGGCACCTCGTTCATGATCGCGAGCCCGTTGACGGTGATGCCGCGCGGCACGATCGCGTCGCGGGCATCCCTGAGCCAGGGGCCGAGATTGTTGATGCCGTCGGTGGCGATGTCGATCACCTGCCGGTCGGCAGTGACCGGCGCCTGGGCGAGCAGCTTGGCGCCGTAGATCATCATGGCGGAGATCGAGGTGGAGCCGGCTGCGGCCTGGCGCGGCGCGCCGGCGATCAGGCTGGCGAGTTCGGCGGCGGTGGCCGGTCCGTCAACGATCCGCCAGGGGACGGCGACGGTCTGCACGTCGTCGGCCGACCATTGGACGACCGTCACCGCGATGCGGCCGCTCGGCCCGCTCTGGATGGCGGCGACCACGGCCTCGTCGAGAAAGGCTCTGGCGAGCCCTTTGCGCTGCAGGTCGAACTCCCGCGCGTCCACGGAATAGGAACAGTCGAGCGCCAGCACGAGGGCGAGGTCGACGCGGGGCCGCTCCTGCGCGCTCGCGGACAGCACAAGACCGGCGGCGAACAGGGCGGCGGCGCCCAACATCGCGCCGAGGCGCGTTCGCAGTCGTCGCATGAAGGATCCCCTCTTTTGGGGAAAGCCTAGAGCTTTTTGCCCGCAGGGAAAGGCTCGCCAGATGCCCTGACCCTCCTACACGGGATGGCGACGGAACCAGGACCGATCGGAAGAGCGTCGGTTTACCAGGGCCTTGGGCGGGGTCATCCGGGGGAGAGGCTGGATCTTGATACTCCCCGATCAATGAAAATTGCGCCCTTTGGGCAGCGCCGTGCGGGTGGCGCGGGCCTTGGCGCGGTCCTCCGCGTGGCGGCCGATCTCGGACGTGTCGGAGGCGGCGCGGCGCGGGGTGAACCAGGTGGAGCGCGGCGCCGGCTGCGGATCGTCGGACGGGGCCGCCTTAGAGAGCGTCTCGGCGTTCCTGCGGCGAAGCGGGTCCAGATCGCCCTCCAGCTCCGGCATCTCGCTCATCAGCCGGGCGAGCGTCGAGCCGGGTTTGATCTTGGTGCGGACGTCGTCCTGGGGGCGGCGGACCTCGTCGGCGTTGGCGAGCATGCCCTCCATCTCGGCGAACGGGCCGCCGCGCTGGTGGCGGGGTGTGGCGGCTGCGTCCTCGCTCAGGATGGAGAGATCGGCCGTCCGGTCGACGAGCCGGTCGGCGACCACGTGGATGACGCCGTCCTGGCACTGAAGCCGGCCGGTCACCTGGACGAAGCGGCTGCCGAGCACCACGGCGCGGAAGCGCTCGAACACCTTCGGCCAGACGATGACGTTGGCGACACTGGTCTCGTCCTCCAGCGTCATGAAGATCACGCCCTTGGCCGAGCCCGGCCGCTGGCGCACCAGCACCAGACCGGCGACGGTGACCCGGCCGCCGTTCGCCGTCGCCGCCAGCCGCTCCGCCGCCAGCACGCCGTCGGCGGTAAGCCGCGCGCGCACGAAGGCGGCCGGATGCGCCTTCAGGGAGAGCGACAGCGTGCGGTAGTCGTGGATCACCTCCTCGCCGGGCGGCATCGGCGGCAGATGCGCATCGGGCTCGTCCCGGAGCGCGGCCGTATCGGCGGCGGCAAACAGTGGCAGCGTCTCGGCGGCGGCGCCCTCGTCGAGCCCGCGTGCGGCCCAGAGCGCGTCCCGGCGGGAAAGCCCGAGGCCGGCGAAGGCGTCCGCCTCGGCCAGCCGCTCGATCACAGGACGGGGCAGGCCGGTGCGCAGCCAGAGATCGCGCACGGAATCGTAGCCCGCCCCGCGCGCCGCCACCAGCGTCTCCACGGCGGCCTCCGCGAGCCCCTTCACCTGGCGCAGGCCGAGCCGGACCGCGCAGCGCGCGCGGATCGCGCCCCGCATCGAGGCGTGGTCGCGGTGGAGCCGGTCGCGCGCGGCGGGGCCGGGCTCCAGCGTGCTGTCCCAGGCCGACGCGTTGACGCAGGCGGGACGGATCTCGACGCCGTGGCGGGCGGCATCGCGCACGATCTGGGACGGCGCGTAGAAGCCCATCGGCTGGCTGTTGAGGAGGGCCACGCAGAAGACGTCGGGATAGTGGCACTTCAGCCAGCACGAGGCGTAGACCAGGAGCGCGAAGCTCGCCGCGTGGCTTTCGGGAAAGCCGTACTCGCCGAAGCCCTCGATCTGCTGGAAGCAGCGCTCGGCGAAGGCGCGGTCGTAGCCGCGCCGGGCCATGCCCTCGACCATCTTCTCCTGGAAGGTGTGGATCGTGCCGACCTTGCGGAAGGTGGCCATGGCGCGCCGCAGCCGGTCGGCCTCCGAGGGCGTGAAGCCGGCGGCCACGATCGCGATCTTCATCGCCTGCTCCTGGAACAGCGGCACACCCAGCGTCTTGCCGAGCACCTGTTTCAACTCGTCCGGCGGGCCGTGCTCTGGGGAGGGGGCGGGATAGTGGACCTTTTCCTTTTTCTGCCGGCGGCGGAGATAGGGGTGGACCATGTCGCCCTGGATCGGCCCCGGCCGGACGATCGCGACCTCGATGACGAGATCGTAGAACTCTCGGGGCTTCAGCCGGGGCAGCATGGTCATCTGGGCGCGGCTTTCGATCTGGAAGACGCCGAGCGTGTCGGCCCGGCAGATCATGTCGTAGACGGCCGTATCGCCTTCGGGGATGGAGGCGAGCGTCACCGGCCAGGGGGCGGTCATGTCCGAGCCGCCCTGGATTCCGGCTTTCGCGGGAACGGGCGGAGGCTGGGGCACATTGCGCGGATCGACGGCGATCGACGGCGCGGCGGGTCCGGCGCCGACCCAATGAGCCGGAAATCCGGATTTGCCCGCCTCCGGTTGATGCTGCGATGTGTGGTCCTGGATCCCCGCCTGCGCGGTGATGAGCGGAGATTGGGGTGCGTCGACCCAGTCGGGGCCGCCGTCCCCCATCGGATGAAAGCGCGGATAGGCCGACGGCGCGGCAGCGTCGCTTGCCGCCAACTCGTCGGCATAGTGGCGGCCGAGCAGCGCGAACGCCTTGCGGATGCAGGTCAGCATGCCCAGCGCGAGCACATCGATCTTCAGGATGCCGAGGGCGTCCAGATCGTCCTTGTCCCATTCCACCATGGTGCGGTCCTCCATGGCTGCCTTGGTTATGGGGACCACTTCGTCGAGCCGGCCGCGGGTGATGACGAAGCCGCCGACGTGCTGGGAGAGGTGGCGGGGAAAGCCCATGATCTCGCGCGACAGGCGGACCAGATGCGCGATCCGCGGATCGTCGGGGGCAAGCCCGGCACGGCGGGCGTCCTCGGGGCTGACGCCCGCCGCGCTCCAGCCCCAGATGGTGCCCGACAGCGCCGAGACGGCGTCTTCGGACAGGCCCAGCGCCTTGCCGATCTCGCGGGCGGCGGAGCGGCTGCGATAGGAAATCACGGTGGCGGCGAGCCCGGCCCGGTCGCGCCCGTATTTCGCGTAGACATACTGGATCACCTCCTCGCGCCGCTCGTGCTCGAAATCGACGTCGATGTCCGGCGGTTCGCGGCGCTCGGCCGAGATGAAGCGCTCGAACAGGAGGTCGGTGCGGTCCGGATCGACCTCGGTGATGCCCAGGCAGAAGCAGACGGCGGAGTTCGCCGCCGAGCCGCGCCCCTGGGCCAGGATCGCCCGGGAGCGGGCGAAGCGGACGATGTCGTGGACCGTCAGGAAATAGGGGGCATAGTCGAGCTCGCCGATCAGCTGCAGCTCGTGGGCGATGGCGGTGCGGACCTTTTCGGGAACGCCGTCCGGATAGCGCGCCCGGGCACCTTCGCGGGTCAGCCGGACCAGCGTCTCCTGGGGCGTCGAGCCGGGATCGGTGACCTCCTCCGGATATTCGTAGCGCAGTTCATCGAGGGAAAAAGCGAGCCGATCGAACACCTTCACCGTCTCGCGGACGGCGTCGGGATACTCCCGGAACAGGCGCGCGACCTCCTCCGGGGGCTTGATGTGGCGCTCGGCGTTGGCCTGAAGCCGGCGGCCGGCGGCATCGACGGGGACGTGGGCGGCAATCGCCGTCAGCGTGTCCTGCAGGATCCTGCGGTCCGGCACGTGGTAGAGCGGCAGGAGCGTGGCCAAAAGCGGCAGGCCAAGACGCTCCGCGAGGCGGGCGGTTTCGGCCTGGCGGCGGCGGTCGGCGCGGCCGTAGCCGGCGGTGATCGCGAGCCGGACGGGCTCGTCGGTGGCGGTCGCGAGCAGGGCGGCCGTTGCGGCGATCTCGGCGTCCGGCGCGGTGCCGGCCACGACCGCGAACACGAGCCCGGCGGAATGGGCGGCCAGGTCGTTGCGCAGCAGCCGGCAGTCGCCCTTTTCGCCGCGCATGTTGCCCACCGTCAGAAGCCGGCAGAGGCGGCCATAAGCGGCCCGGTCCGTCGGCCAGGCGAACAGCTCGGGCGTGGCGTCGGAGAAGACCAGCCGGCAGCCGACGGCGAAGCCAAGTCCCGCCTCCTTGGCGGCGGCGTGGGCCCGCACGATGCCCGCAAGCGAGTTTTTGTCGCAGACGCCGAGGCCGGATAGGCGCAGCCGCGCGGCCTGTCCGACCATCTCTTCCGCATGGGAGGCACCGTGCAGGAAGGAGAAGTTTGTCGCGGCGGCGAGTTCGACGAAGGGGGGAGGGGACATGGCGCATCACGGTTGGAGCGGGATGGGGCAGAAACGAGGACAGGCTTTGCGAAGCCAACGCGCGACCGCGCGCCCGCCGGAGGCCGCCCACCCGGAGCCGGTGAGCGAAGCGAACTTGGCGTGAGGGGCAAAGCGAGAGGCTGCGGCCTGCGGCCCTGGATCCCCGCCTGCGCGGGGATGAGCGGAGACCTGGGTGGGCTTGGTCGCGAACTCCTGTCCGGACTGCACCCATCAGCGCGCGACCGTCCGCCGGCCGGTCAAGAGGCGCGGAGCGCAGCGACCGGGACGAAAGAACAGGCCGCCCCCGCGCAGCCGCGAGCGAAGCGAACTGGCGTGAGCGAAAAGACCTTTCTTTCCCGCAATTCCGGACGGAAAACCGGTTCCCACTTTCCCTGGAATTGCTCATGCGAACAGCCCGTGCAGATACCAGCGGGGCCGGTCGGTCTCGCGCCCGTAGAGCCCTTCCCTGTAGAGCCAGAAGCGGCGGCCGTCAGCGTCCTCGACCCGGAAATAGTCCCGGGTCGGGCCGATCGCGCCGCCGTGCCACCATTCCGCGGCGATCCGTTCCGGCCCCTCCGCCCGGGCGACCAGATAGCGCACCTTGCGCCAGCGGAAGCTCGCCGGCGGGCCGTCGGGGACGGAGGCCACCGCCTCGACGGGTTCGGGGCGGGCAAACAGGCGCAGCGGCCGGTCCGGCGGGTCGGGAAGGGGGGCATCGAACGGCTCCGCTTCCTCCGCAAGACCGAGGGCCACTGCTGTCTCTCGCTTGCCCGGGCTTTGGGGCTGGAGTCCACCAGCGCGCGACTGCGCGCCGGCGCTAAGATCAACGGACGGTCGGTTCCGATCGACCGTCCAAGAGTTGATCGTTTTTTCAGATCGAGCAGCTTGTCTGCATCCTTGGGGATGCAGGCTGCTCTTGGGCCGCGCCCGCGCAGCGGTGAGCGAAGCGAACTCGCGTGAGCGAGAAGAATGCGCCGCCATCGCCGCGCCGGCGAATTCGGGGATGTGGCTGTCGCCGGCCACGAGGCGGGTGACGGCGTCCGATCCGAGGCGGGCGGCGAGCACGTCGATCAGGCGGGCCAGGTCGCTTTCGGCCTGAACCCGGCCGTCGAGATCGTTCTGGCGCGCGTCGAAGGGGGCCGTTTCGTGGGCGGCCAGTCGGATCAGGTCGATGCCGCTGTCGATCTGGCGGCGGGCCGCGAGGGCCTCGATTTTCGGGGCGAAAACGGCGGCGATGCGGGCGGGATCTCGCACGGCGCCGGTGGTTGTGGCCGCGGCCGTGCTGACGCTGCCGTCGGCATGAAAAAGCGCAAGCGACAGCTGCCGCGCGCCTTCGCCCCGCGCCTCCAACCGGCTTTCAAGAGACGCGGCGAGGCGGGCCAGATAGGCGCTCACCACATCCCACTGGAAGATCGGCTCGGCGAGCCGGCGCTCCACCGTCAAGGGCGGCAGCGGGCGGCGCGGCGTGATCGGTTCGTCCTCGTCGCCGACGGCCTGATGAAGCCGGCGCAGGAGCTCCGGTCCGAACCGGGCGGCGAGCGGGGCGCGGGGCTGGCCGGCCAGATCGGCGATCCGTTTCAGGCCGAGGCTTTTCAGGGCCCGGGCCGTGGCCGGTGCGATCCGCAGGGCGTCCACGGGGAGCGGTTGCAGGGCGGGTTTCAGGTCGTCGTCCGTCAGGATCGCGGTCTCGCCGTAATGCGCCATCGCCCAGGCCGCACCCGGCGTGGGCGCGATTGTCGCACGGGCGGAAAACCCGGCGCGGGACAGACGGGTGCTCAGATCGTTCATGAGTCCTGCTTCCCCGCCGAACAGGTGGGCGCAGCCGGTGATGTCGAGAAAGAGCCCGTCCGGCGGCGTCAGGGCGACCAGCGGCGTGTAGCGGTCGCAGGCGGTTGCGAGCCCGTCGAGAAGGGCGGCGTCGGCCTCCGGGTCGTGGGGCTCCGCGACGAGCGCGGGCACCAGGGCGCGCGCCTCCGCCAGCCCGAGCCCCGGTTCCAGGCCGGCCGTCTCGGCGACCGCATCGACGGCGGCGAGGATCTGCGCGGGCCCGACCCTGGCCACGGTGGCGCGCGGTGGTGCGGCCCCGCCGCGCTCCTCAGGATGCGGTTCGAAGGGGGAGGATCTCCGCCGGTCCCGGGCGCGGCGGTCGGTCGGCAGTCTCGGCAGCCAGAGGCACAGGATGCGGCGCGCGGACGGCATGGAATCGATGGTCATGGGGCGAAAGCTCCACATCGACGGCGCCGGTCGGGCCGCCGCGGTTGCGGGACAGGGTGACGGCGAAGCCGGGCGAACCCAGCACGGGAAGGCCGTGGGGATCGGCCGCCGACGGGCGCGGCTTCAGCCGGAGGCGGACGCGGGCAGCGGACGGCACGTCCGGCCCCGCGGGCCGCAGCAGGAAGAGGGGGGTGCCCTGGCGTTCGGCGCGCAGGGCGAGCCGGCGCGTGGCGGTCAGGTCGAGGGCGCGGGGCGTCCCGCCGATCTCGGCCACCACCGCCGCGAGCCCGCTCACGCCAAGCGCTTCCTCCGCCGCCCACAGGGCATCGGCCGCGCTCTTCGCGGTGACGCTGACGAGGCGGCCCGGATCCAGACCGAAGGCGGCCAGCCCCGGTCCATAGAGGGCACCGGTTTCGCCCGCGGTGACGCCGTCGGAGATCCAGACGAGCCCGCCGCGCTCCGACCCCATCCGGGCGATCAGCGCCGCGGCGAAGCCGGTGAGCGCGCCGGCATCGCGATGGGCCTCGCAGGCGAGGTCGTGGACCGTGGCCTCCGGCGGTCCGCCCAGGGGGTAGAGCCGCTCCAGGACGTCGACGGAGAACCGGGCGGCGGCGGTGTTGCCGCGCATATCGGTCGGCACGAGCGCCTCCCTCCGGCCTTCCAGGCCGGCAATCCGGGCGCGCAGATCGGCGAGCGGGTCGGCCGCCATGAGAATGCTCCACGACATGTCGGCAACCGGCGGAGCTGTCTGCAGGAGCGCTCCGAACACGATTGGTTTCAAGGGCTTGAGACAGGATCCGGCCTGCTGGGCGACCCTTGCCTCAGTAGTATGTTCCTGTTTTGTTCTAAAAAGATTCCGAAGGTGGGCGCGCGAGTCAAGCCGGCGCCCTTCAACCTGTCGGGAAGCGGTGGCGGGACCGTCCATCGCGTCGGGCCCAACTCCTTCCGGGAGCATGCTGTTTCGCGATGGCACCGAAATTCGCTTGCGCTGCACCACAACCGCACGGCGCTGCAGCAACGAATTTTCTAGTCGCCCGGGACCGGCAGAGCTATAGTTAAGACTTCGGCAATCGTGCCTCAGGGAGGTGCGTCATGGCTTATGCCCGACGTTTGAACGTGGTCATGTTCGGTGCGGCATTCGTGTTTATCGCCGCCATCGTCGTCGGGATCGTGTGATCCCGAAAAGCTCGTCCGCGGCGGCAATTTGAGGCTGCCGCGACGCCGAAGACCGGCCCGCTGAGGTCGGGTTTCAGAGCAGGGTTCGGTCAAGCCGAAGCGGTTTGAGCGAAGGGGATCTGCTCAGGTGTCGACTGGAACCGTTTCGTATCGCTCAGATTGGTTCATCCGGGCGGTCAAGGCTCTGGATCGGCCGCTCACGAAAGACAGACTGGCCTGCCTCGTGCCGGGGCCGTTTCGATGCGTACAAGCGCTCCGGAACAGCCTTCCAAGCCGGCACGAGAGCATTTCCCGTTCAGGCTGAATTCTCGCCTGAACGATAAGGGATTGCTCCAGGCGGTGAACCTGGCGCCGTTTCCAGTCGATCAGGCGAGACACCTGATCGGAAAGGGCATCAGGGGCCAACGAAAAGGTCCGATCGAGCAGTCTCGCCCGATCGGTGGGTGATGGCTTGTGCTGCGGGCGCCGGCCGGGCCATGTGCAGGCAGACAGCGCGAGCCTCGCCTGCACGCCAACATCCCAATTCTCCGTCGATCCATCGAAAGCCATGTGTCCGGTTGCGACCGGCATGGAAAGAACGGCTTTGGCCGTCCGCTTTCAGTCAGGATTGTCGGGGGTCACCCCATTTCAGCCGTGCCGATTCCATCAGCCCGCAGGGGGGCGACTGTCTTCTGTGCGATCAGGCCGCGTTGGCCAGCGCGACCGCGTCGGCGCCGGCGGGAAGCCGCATCGGCGAGGCGGGATCGGTGGCCGCGCGCCAGACCGCCTCGGCCACGTCGCCGGGAAGGGTGAGGTCGCCCTCATCCTGTTGCCAGGCCGTGAACACCGCCTCGGCCAACTCGCCGTAAGCCTCCGGGATGTCGAAACCCATCCGCTCGCGGGCATTGTCGGCGAAGGCGGTGTCCGGTGCCCGTCCGGGCAGCACCAGGCGGGCGCGCACGTCGAAGGCTTCCAGCTCGAGTGCCAGACATTCGGTGAAGGCGTTCACCGCCGCCTTGCTGGCCGTATAGACGGACAGCAGCGGCAGGGACATCATCGTCACGGTTGAGGTGACGTTGACGACGACCCCAGACCGACGCTCGCGCATCTGGGGCAGGAACGCCCGCGTCATGGCGATGGTGCCCAGCGTGTTGGTCTCGAAGACGTCTCGGATCATCCGGTCGGACAGGCCTTCCACCGCATTGAGAAGCCCGACGCCGGCGTTGTTGACGAGCACGTCCACCGGCCCGGCCGCGTCGACGGCGGCCGCGATGCTGTCCGCGTCGGTGACGTCGAGAGGCAGGATCCGCATCCGGTCGGAGATGGGCAGGAGATCCTCGCGCGGGGTGCGCATGGTGGCGACGACGGACCAGCCGCGATCGTGGAAGAGACGGGCGGTCTCCAGCCCGAAGCCGGACGAACAGCCGGTGATGAGGACGGTTTTGGTGGCGGAAGTGGTCATGAGAAAAGCCTCCATCTGGGAATGGATGGAAGCTAGGCATCACCGCCCGGACGTACTATCATCCAAAGTCCGAGTTTCATTTGGAATCGTCCGGAAGTGTCCGACCCGCTTGCCCAGATCGTTTCCCTCCTGAAGCCGAACGCCTCGTTCGCCAAGCAGGTGATCGCCGGCGGGTCCTGGATCGTGCGCCGTTCGGACGTGATGCAGCCCTTCTATTGCGCGATGCTGGAGGGCGCCTGCATGCTCGAGATCCCCGGCGAAACGCCGGTTCGGGTCGAGCGGGGCGACTTCGTCCTGGTGCCGATGGCCCAGGATTTCATCTCCACCAGCCTCACACCGCCGCCGAAGGGCACCCGGTCTCCGCGCGTGGAAATCGGCCCGGGCGTCTACCGGCTGGGCGACCCGGACATCGAGCCGGACGTGCGCATGCTGGCGGGCCACTGTCACTTTGGCTCGGAGGACGCGACCCTGCTGGTGTCGTTGCTGCCGCGGGTCGTTCACGTGTCCGGCGAGGACCGCCTGACGACGCTTCTGGAGCTCGTCAACGGCGAGACGCGGGCCGCGCGACCGGGTCGGGACGTGGTGCTTGAGCGGCTGCTGGAAGTGATGCTGATCGAGGCGCTGCGGGTCTCCTCGCGTTCCGATGCCTCACCGGGGCTGTTACGCGGGCTCGCCGATGCGCGGCTTGCGGTGGCGCTCAGGCAGATGCACGCCGAACCGACCCGCGCCTGGACGGTGGCGGAGCTGGCCCGGACGGCCGGGCTGTCGCGCTCGACCTTCTTCGAGCGCTTCCGGCGCGAGGTGGGGGCCGCCCCGATGGACTATCTCGCCGGCTGGCGCATGGCGCTCGCCAAAGACCTGCTGCGCAAGGGAGGGGCCGGTGTCGCACAGGTGGCGTCACAGGTCGGCTATGCCTCCGCCAGCACCTTCAGCGTCGCCTTCGCCCGCCATGTGGGGATGCCGCCCGTCGCCTACGCCCGCGAGGGCCGGACGGGCTGAGGGGAAGCCATCGTTTTCGCGCATCCGGACGGAAAACCGGTTCCCACTTTCGCTGGCTTTGCCAGCCCGCGATCGCGGGGCCTGCCGGTCAAGAGGCGCGGAGCGTAGCGACCGGGAAAAGGACCAACTGGCGCGGAGCGTAGCGACCGGGAAAAGGACCAACTGGCGCGGAGCTAAGCGACCGGGACAAAGGAGAACCCGCGCCCACCCGGAGCCGGTGAGCGGAGCGAGCTCGCGTGAGCGGAACAAGCTCTCTTTCCCGCAACGCCGGACGCGAAACCGGTTCCCACTTTCGCTGGCTTTGCTTCGCCAGCCCGCGACTGCGGGCCGGCCGGTCAGGCCGCCCACCCGGAGCCGGTGAGCGGAGCGAACTCGGCGTGAGGGATAAAGCCCTACGTATCCACCTTCAGCGCGGCGATGAAGGCCTCCTGGGGGATCTCCACCTTGCCGAACTGACGCATGCGCTTCTTGCCTTCCTTCTGCTTTTCCAGAAGCTTGCGCTTGCGGGTCGCGTCACCGCCGTAGCACTTGGCCGTCACGTCCTTCCTCAGCGCGCGGATCGTCTCGCGGGCGATCACCCGCCCGCCGATCGCCGCCTGGATCGGGATCTGGAACATGTGCTGCGGGATCAGGTCCTTCAGCCGCTCGCACATGGCCCGCCCGCGCCGCTCGGCTTGCGAGCGGTGGACCAGCATGGACAGCGCATCGACCGGCTCGGCATTCACCAGCACCTGCATCTTCACCAGGTCCCCGGCCTGATAGCCGGTGATCTGGTAGTCGAACGAGGCGTAGCCCTTGGTCACCGATTTCAGCCGGTCGTAGAAGTCGAACACCACCTCGTTCAGCGGCAGGTCGTAGGTCGCCATGGCGCGGCTGCCGACATAGTTGAGGTCGACCTGGACGCCGCGCCGCTCCTGGCAGAGCTTGAGGATGTTGCCGAGATACTCGTCCGGCGTGAGGATCGTCGCACGGATCCAGGGCTCGGAGATCTCGTCGATCTTGACCGGATCCGGCATGTCGGCGGGATTGTGCAGCTCCACCTCGCTGCCGTCGGTGAGCGCCAGCTTGTAGACCACCGAAGGGGCCGTCGCGATCAGGTCGAGATCGAACTCGCGGGCGAGCCGCTCCTGGATGATCTCCAGATGCAGAAGACCGAGGAAGCCGCAGCGGAAGCCGAAGCCGAGCGCTGCGGACGTCTCCATCTCGTAGGAGAAGCTGGCGTCGTTCAGGCGCAGCTTGCCCATGGCCGCGCGCAGGTCCTCGAAGTCGCCGGCATCGACCGGGAACAGGCCGCAGAACACGACCGGAATGGAGGGGCGGAAGCCGGCGAGCGGTTTGTCGGCGGGCTTGGCGGCGTCGGTGATGGTGTCGCCCACCTGGGTGTCGGCCACCTCCTTGATGGCCGCCATGACGAAGCCGATCTCGCCCGGGCCGAGGCTGTCGACCTCCAGCATCTTCGGAGTGAACACGCCCACCTTGTCGACGTCGTACTGGGCGCCGGTGCCCATCATCTTGACGCGCTGGCCCTTCTTCAGGTGGCCGTCGATGACGCGGACCAGCACGACGACGCCGAGATAGGTGTCGTACCAGGAATCGACCAGCAGCGCCTTGAGCGGCGCCTTCGGCTCGCCGGTCGGCGGCGGCAGCCGGGTGACGATCGCCTCCAGCACCGCCTCGATGCCGATGCCGGTCTTGGCGGAGATCTCCAGCGCCTCGGACGCGTCGAGACCGATCACGTCCTCGATCTGCTGCTTGATGCGCTCCGGCTCGGCGGCCGGCAGGTCGATCTTGTTGAGGACGGGCACGATTTCGTGATCGTTGTCGATCGCCTGATAGACGTTGGCGAGCGTCTGGGCCTCGACGCCCTGGCTGGCGTCGACGACCAGCAGCGATCCTTCGCACGCCGCCAGCGACCGGTTGACCTCGTAGGCGAAGTCGACGTGGCCCGGCGTGTCGATCAGGTTCAGCTTGTAGGTCTTGCCGTCCTTCGCCGTGTAGACGAGCCGGACCGTCTGCGCCTTGATCGTGATGCCGCGCTCGCGCTCCAGCTCCATGTTGTCGAGGATCTGCTCCTTCATCTCCCGGTCGGTCAGGCTGCCGGTGGCCTGAATCAGCCGGTCCGCCAGCGTCGACTTGCCGTGGTCGATGTGGGCGACGATGGAAAAATTGCGGACGTCCGTGATCGGCTCGGCGCCGACGGAGCCCTGGCTCGCCTGGGTCGGAAGCGTGGTATCTGTCATGAGGGATCAGATAGCATCGGCCCCGCGGCCCGGAAAGGCCCGGTCAGCGCGAAAAAGCGCTCCGTCACCCGGAGATTGGCGTGAACGCGACGTGGGGCCGGCGTTGCTGCCTGTGAGCCGCGGCCTCCGACCCGGTGATGCAGGCGTCCGGATCACAGATCATTGCGGTTGATGTGGGGCTGGGAACGTGATCGAAATTGCAACGCACCAGAGGGTTGGGAGTTGGCGATGCGGGCCGTAACTTTGCTGATTGTCGGGCTGCTCGCCGTCGTGCCGATCCGGGCCGCGTTCGCTCAGGACGGGACGCAGGCATCTTCAGACGAACCCCTGACGATCGGCCGGGTCGTCAACGCGTTCTCCGATGCCGAACTGATCCAGGGCTTCGTCCGCACGGTGTTCGGTGCGGAGATCATGCGCCGCGGTCAGGATCCCGAAACGTTCACGACCGTGAAGAAATTCACCGGCCCGGTGCGCGTCTACATCATCAACAGCGCGGAACGCGACTTCTCGCGACAGGTGGTGGAGTTCATCCGGATCCTGAACCAGACGGTTCACGGGCTCTCGATCCAGGCCGTCTCCAGCGAAGAGCGCGCGAACATGATCGTGTTTCTGGTCGACCGCGCCTACTACCGCAAGACGATCCGCGAAACGCTGCCGGAGAGCTTCGACACCAGCTTCCTCAGGTCAAACGACTGTTCCGCCGTGACCGGCGGCCGCGCCGGCAAGGGGCTGGAGCGCGCCTATGTCTACATCGTCGCCAACGAGGGGCGGCGCAATTTCCGGCACTGCATGATCGAGGAGATCACCCAGAGCCTCGGTCCGGTGAACGACGACGTGACGCTGCCGCACTCCATCTACAACGACAGCTCGCGGGTGCAGGGCTTCGGCGTGTTCGACTGGTTCATCCTGTCGATGCTCTACGACCGGCGGGTGAAGAACGGCATGACCCTCGACGAGGTGCTGCCCGTGCTACCGGACGCGATCGCGGATTCGCGGCGGCGGCTGAGCGGCGTGCTGCGCACACGCAAGCTGATCTCGCCGAACGCCCGCTGATGCGGCCAAAGGCGGGTGGGAGCGGCGGGGCTGATGCAGGTCCGAAGTGGCCGAATCACCCGGGCGATTGCGGCGGCCGTTGATTCGTCCCGGCAAGCCAATCCTATCCGATCTGGAAGAAACCCGCTTGTCGGCGTGGCCGATTGGAAGCAGGCGCCCCTGAAATCAGGGGGTGAAAGCCCCGAATACGGCCGCTCAGTGTTGCATGATCACTGCATGTTTACCGGATTCGCGCAGGATGCCGGTATTCATCCTTCTGGCTGCGCCACTTTTCAGCCATAAAGGAAACAGATGCGGGGAACGCGGTCGTGCCGAGCGCGTTTTGACACTCGTGTTTGGTGAATCGAGCGGATGCGTGTGGGCGTCGGAACCATGACTCATTTTAAAATTGCACTGACTGTTGCGCTCGGGCTGGCCCTCGCAGGTCCCGCCTCGGCGTTCGAATCGTTCCAGGGCACCGATCGCGGTGACTGGCTGCGGTATTTGAACCAGAAGGCGGAGGCCGAACGCGGCCTGACGCTGGAAGAGCGGCGCGAGCAGCGCCGGACCCAGATCGCGGCCGTGCAGGCCGGCGGTTCGGCAGCCTCCTTCAGGCTCGATCCGAAGTTCATGCCGACCACGGTGGACTACGCGGGCCCGTATTCCCCCGGCACCATCGTGATCGATACCGAGGACCGGTATCTCTATCACGTGCAGGCCGGCAACAAGGCCCGCCGCTACGGCGTCGGCGTCGGTCGTCCGGGCTTCGAGTGGGCCGGTACCCACCGTGTCACCCGCAAGGCCGAGTGGCCGGGCTGGACCCCGCCGCCGCAGATGCGCAAGCGTCAGCCGGACCTGCCGCTGCACATGGAAGGCGGTCCGGACAACCCGCTCGGCGCGCGCGCCATGTATCTCGGCTCGACCCTCTACCGCATCCACGGGTCGAACGCCCCCTGGACGATCGGTCAGGCCGTCTCCTCCGGCTGCATCCGCATGCGCAACGAGGACGTGATCGAGTTGTACGATCAGGTCAATGTCGGCACCCGCGTGGTGGTGACCCGCTGATACAGTCTGCGATCGGATGACCCATCCGATCGCGAGAGCTGCCGGTCGTCAGCGGGCGCGCTCCCGCGAGACTAGCGGGCGATGTCACGGCTATTCCGGATGAAGTGCCTGAAAGGCCGGCTTCGCGCCGGCCTTTTTCGTGCTCAGAGTTCGAAGTCGCCACCGCCGCCGAACAGGCCGTCCAGAAAGCCGCCGCCGTCGTCGCCGCCAAAGTCCTCGGCGCCGCCGGCATCGGCGTAGTCCTGGCCGTCTTCCGGCGCGGCCTCGCCGGCTCCGGCATCCTGCTGGGCGGCCTGATCTGCGCCGGCACCCGCTTCGGCCGCTTCGGCTGCGCCGTTCTCGCCCATCAGGCCGCGAATGCCCTCCATCAGCAGGGTGCCGCCGACGATGCCGAGCGCCACCTGTCCCGCGCCGGAGAGGAAGCCGCCGGCTCCGAAGCCCGCCGGTCGCTGGCCGGCCGAAGGCACGCTCGAACGGCGTCCCCCTGTCACCGCGCCCGCTTCCTCGGCAAGGCTCGAGCCGGAGGTCGGTGCCGCCTGGCCTTCCAGGGAGCGGATCCTCTCTTCTGCGCGCTTCAGCGCTTCGTCCTGAACCGCGATCGTCTGGGCCATCCGGTAGGGGGCTTCCGGATTGCGGGCGACGCGCTCGGCGATCAGCGCCTCGGCCTCCGCGTCGCGCGGCCCGTTCGAAGCGCCGTCGATGCGGTCGAACATCCTGTCGAGAAGGTCACGTTCCGTCGGGTTCATGTCGGTCCTCCCGTTTCCCGGTGCGGGAGAGATATGGGTACGCGTCTGCGGAACCGCATCCTCGAAAGGAGGGGATGCCGGGATTGCGGCCTCGTCAGGAATTGACCACCTGGCCCGACGGACGATCCACAAGGGGGCGGCGGCGAAGCCAGTCGCGGATGGCGGCGATCTCCGCTTCGGAGACCTCATGGCCACCGTCCCGGTCGTAGAGATCCACCGAGGCGCCGGCCTGGCGCAGGTCCTCCACCAGACGAACGATCATCGGCCAGGGCACGATCGGATCCCGTCGGCCCGCCGTCACCAGGACATCGGCACCGAGCGGCACCTCCGCCTTGATCTCGAAGGGAATGAGCGGATGCATCAGCACCGCGCGCGGAACCGCTTTCGGCTCCGCGAGGAGCAGGGATGCGATCAGGTTGGCGCCGTTCGAGAAGCCGACCAGGATCGCCTGCGCCGGATCGCGGCCGGCCCCGGCGAGCGCCTCCGCAACGGCATTCTCCAGCTTGCCGGTCGCCCGCGCCAGGTCGTCCATGTCGTAGACGCCCTCGCGCAGGCGACGGAAGAACCGCGGCATCCCGTTTTCCAGAACGTCGCCCTGAAAGGCGATCGCATGGGTCCCGGGAGAGAGGACGCGGGCAAGTCCTGCAAAGCTCTCCGCATCCCCGCCCGTGCCGTGCAGCATGAGCAACGTGCGGGGATCGTCGGCCCGTCCGGGGATGACGACAGTCTCGTAAAGATCGCTCACTGACGTGGTCCTCTCTCCTTGTTAAGTCGCTCAGACGACGAGCTCGGGCAGCCGCTTCTCCAGAAGCGGCCGCAGGTGTTCATGCTGGTCCGGCAGCTTGAGGGCCTCGCCCAGCGTGGCGACCGGCTCGTCCGTCGCGAAGCCCGGCTCGTCGGTGGCAACCTCGAACAGCACGCCGTCCGGCGAGCGGAAATAGATGGCGAAGAAGTAGTTGCGGTCGATCTGGGGCGTGACCTGGAACCCTTCGGCCATCAGCGTTTCGCGGACGGCGGCCTGCTCCTGCCGGTCGGCGACCCGGAAGGCGATGTGATGGACGCGACCGGCCCCCTGGCCGGCCGGGCGTTGGTCCGGAGCATGAAGCAGATCGACCACGCCGGCCGCCGCGTCAGGGCTGACAAGCCGCGTCAGGTTCCCGTCGCGCTCCGTCTCGCTGTAGCCCATCAGGCCGGTGAGGAGCGCCTTGGTGGCGTCGGTCTCAGCGAGCGTAAGCGTCACCCCCCGGAACCCTTTCACGGCGGCATCCGCGCCGATGCCATTGCTGGCCCAGCCCGGTCGCCCGTCGTCGCTCTCCACCAGCGCGAACGCGAAGCCGTCGGGATCCTGCGAGCGCAGACGGCGCTCCTCGAACACCGTTTCGTCGATGACCGGCGCGGCCGCAGCCGCCTCCAGGCGGGCCTTCCAGAAGTCCAGCGTCCCCCGGGGCACGGCGAACTGCGTCAGGCCGGCCTCGCCGGTTCCCGCACGCCCCGAAGGCACGCCGGCCCACGGGAAGAAGGTGAGCACCGATCCAGGCGTGCCGACCTCATCGGCGAAGTAGAGATGATAGGTGCCCGGGTCGTCGAAATTGACCGTCTTCTTGACGAGGCGCAGCCCAAGATGTTTGCCGAAGAAATCGACGTTACCCTGAGCTGACGAAGAAATTGCCGTGACATGGTGGAGACCATTGACCGGTGACATGTTTGCGCTCCTGTCTCAGGAAGATACGGTGACGGCGGCGCCACCGATCTGACTGAATCAAAAAAAAATTGTGCCGTGACCGACTAGATAAGATCTGGCGCCTCGAGGAGAATAGAAGCTGCGTTCCGTCATCGGGGACGCGCTGTTCGCAATTGGTGGACGGGCGGGGCGGGCTGTCGTCATGCCGTGATGCCGGTCTCGGCAAGTGTGCTAGACTTGCACCGGCGTCGGCGTGATTTCGGGAAGGAGCCGGTCCGCCCGCCGATCGCGATACGCACCAGATCTCGAAGGGGTGTGGAGATGTCCGTCGAGCATGCGACCATCAAGCAGACGATCCTGGATCGCAGCTTCTCGCTCGAAGGGCTCGACCCCGAACTCGCGGCGGGACTGGCGGCGCTTGCGCGAACGGTGAAGGTGGATCCGGGACGGACGCTGTTTCACGCCGGCGATCCGGGCAACGGCTTCTATGTGGTGCTCGACGGCTCGCTGAAGGTCTGCGTCAACTCCTGCGCCGGCTCCGAACAGCTTCTGGCTATGCTGGGCGCCGGTTCGCTGGTCGGCGAACTGTCGATCTTCGACGGTCAGCCGCGCTCGGCGACGGTCGTGGCGGTGAAGCCGGCCCGGCTCGCCTTCATCGAGAAATCCGCGTTCGATCGGTTCGCCGACGATCATCCGGCCGTCTACCGGCATATTCTCCACATCGTCGGCCAGCGGCTGCGGCACTCCAACGATGCACTCGCCGCGCGGTCCTTCCTGCCGCTGCCCGGACGTGTGGCGCAGACGCTGCTTCAGCTTGCCGGCAGCTTCGGCCGTCCGCTGGAAAACGAGCGGGTTCTCATCCACTACAAGATCAGCCAGTCCGACATCGCTTCCATGTCGGGCGGGGCGCGGGAGAATGTCAGCCGGGTCCTTAACGACTGGAAGCGCGGCGGCACCATCAGCCGGATCTCCGGCTACTACTGCATCGAGGATCGTCCCACCCTGGAAGCCGCGGCGACGCTCTAGAGCAAATCCCAGGAAAAGTGGGAACCGGTTTTCCGTCCGGGATTTGTGGTCGAAGAACAGCGTTCACGCGAGTTCGCTCCGCTCACCGCTGCGCGGGCGCGGCCGGTTCTTTTGTCCAGGTCGCTGCGCTCCGCGCCTCTTGACCGGCCGGCGCGCGGTCGCGCGCTGGAAAATCCCAGGAAAAGTGGGAACCGGTTTTCCGTCCGGGATTTGCGGTCGAAGAACAGCGCTCACGCGAGTTCGCTCCGCTCACCGCTGCGCGGGCGCGGCCGGTTCTTTTGTCCCGGTCGCTGCGCTCCGCGCCTCCTGAGGTCGACGAGGAGCTTCACCGTCGCCGCGACCACCAGGCCGCAGAGCACGATCTTCGAGACGGTTTCCATCGTCCCTTCGATGAGGAGGGCATGGGCCGCCACGCCTGCGACGATCACCACCGCCAGCGACACGTGGCCCGCCCGCCACCACCGCGGCCGGATGCGCAGGGGCCTGCGCAGGGCGGCCAGCAGCGCCGTCGCGAAGACCGCCCACATGGCGATCACGCCCCAGGCGGAGAACGGCGTCGGCGAGCGGAACAGGAGCGCGTCGATCACGTCCGGCGGGCTGGTGATCCAGAGCCCGGCCACGTGCAAGACGAGTGCGGCGACAAGGGCCACACCCACCCAGCGGTGCAGCCGCCTGCGCCTTGCCGGTGTGAGCCCCGGCAGGTAGCCGCCGATCAGAAGCGGCTGAAGCAGCAGGAGGCCCAGCGCGACGACGCCGGCGAATCCGGCCGCGATGTAGACCGGGGACCGCCAGGCAAGCAGCGGGCTGCCGGCGGCGAGCGCGACCGGCACGACGACGGCCGCTGCAACCGCCGCCCAGGCCAGGACCGCGCGCGCCGAGCGCATGCGGGGTGACGCCAAGCCGGTCAGGCCGGCTGCAGGACGAAGTGGGCCTCGAGGCTGGTGTCGCTGGAACTTGCCATCACCGGCCGCAGGAAGACCGTTTCGAAGTCCCCGCTGTCATAGGCGAGGTGGCCATGCGGCTGGCCGAAGGCCGGCACGATCTGCGGCATTTCCAGCCGGAATACGCCGTTCTCGTCGGTGAGCGTGGCGCCGTGGCTTTCCGGGTCGCGCTCGTAGCCCTCGGTGGTGTGCGCCCAGATCTGGATGCGCTGGCCGGGAAGCGGTGCCCCGTCGCCGGCGCGGCGGACCGTGCCGGTCATCCAGAAGCCGCCGCCGCCGATCCGCTCCACGATGGGCGCGCCGGGACGGTAGTTGTTGGAGCCGCCGCGCATCGAGGGGGTCGGCGCAAGGCCGGCGGCGCGGGCGGGAACGAGCAGGCCGGATGCGCTCGCTGCCAGTGCCGCGCCTCCTGCGGCCAGAAGCGTGCGGCGGTCGATCAAGCCGGGTCTCATGATGGGGCCTCCTGATGATCGCACGAAAGAATTGCCGGGGTGTCCTCGGACGAACCCGGTCGCTGTTGAAACCGACCTAGGGCATTACCCGTCGATTACCAACGCAGGTGGGCATTCGTGCGGCGGCGCACACTCACAGTCGCGTGAGGGGCGAGCAATCGCAGGAAAAGTGGGAATTCGGTGTTCCGTCCGCGATTGCGACTTAAAGAAATTTTCGCTCACGGCAACGTCGGATCATGTGGCCCTGGACCCCGGCTTTCGAAGGGATGAGCGAATACTGATAGTCCCAGCGAAAGCGGGACCCGGCTTCCCGGCGGATCGGGATCGGCTAAACGGATCGAGGGTCGCTCAGGCGGCCGATCGTGAGCACCGTCTCGCGCAACCCAAGCGAAGGTTCGACACCCGGCGGGCACCGTCCCGGTCCGTGCGTGCGCACCTTCGACAGGAGACGTGAGATGACCGATCAGACCGGTCACGGCATCCGGTTCGGCCGGATCGCGGCAACGGTGCCGGTGAGCGACATGGAACGCGCCCTGGCGTTCTATGTGGATGTGCTGGGCTTTCGCAGCGTGTTTCAGAACGGGACGCCGACGGGGTTCGTGATCCTGCGCCGGGACGACGCGGAGCTGCACCTGACGTTTCACCGCGACCACAAGGCGGACCGTTCAACGTCGCGCACCTGATGGTGGCGGACGTGGATGCGCTCCACACGCTGTGCCAGCAGCACGGCGTGCGGATCGTGAAAGGCCTGAAGGACAAGGAGTTCGGCCTCAGGGCTTTCGTGCTGGCCGACCCGGACGGGAACCGCATCGACGTCGGCCAGCCGTCCTGAACTGCGGCGCCGGGTGGCTCGTTACGACATCCGGCGCTCCGCGGACGCTGCGTCTTTCAGAACTTCCGCTGGTCGGCGCTCCACGGGCCGGCGCCGGCGAAGATCAGATAGAAGAACAGGAAGCAGAACAGGATCGACGCGTCGCCGCCATTGTTGGCGGGGAACGGACCCTGAGGCGCGTGCACCATCCAGTAGGCGACGGCCATCGTGCCGGAGGCGACGAAGGCGGCCGGCCGGGTGAACAGGCCGATGGCGATCAGCGCGCCGGTGACGGTCTCGATGATGCCGCCGAACCAGAACAGCGAGAACATGGCCGGGGCGTGATCGGTCGGTGGAATGCCGATCAGCTTCTGCAGGCCGTGCTGCAGGAAGAGGAGGCCGGCGACGAGGCGCACGACGCTCAGGACCCTCGGTGCCAGCCAGCTCGGAAAGATGTTCGACGTTGCCATGATGCCTCCCGCTCAGCCTGTTGAAGTCGGCTTGAAAACAGAGCGGTAGACCTTTTTCCCCGTCGGCGAAAGCGCCCGGCTGCACAGGGGGCAGCCGGGTCGTTCTGACCCTCACGCCGAAGTCGCTATCGCTCACCGGCTCCGGGTGGGCGGCCGAGTTCTTTCCGCTCACGCGAATGCGCTGCGCTCATCGCTCCGCGAGGGCGGCCAAGTGTGGCCGGCCGACAGTCGTCGGCTGGCAGGCGGAATACGGAAGACGAGTGGCTACACGCCGCCGGCTCTCTCAGGCCAGATAGTCGTGGACCACCTCGCCCAGGCCGAGGGTCAGGTCGGACAGGATGTGGGTCGCGCCGAGCACCTCGACCACGGGCAGCTTGGCCACCGGCGCGAGCGCATGGTGGGCGAATTCGATGGAGGCCGGGCCGGACCAGGCGCCTTTGAAGACGATGTCGGTCATGTGGTACTTCACCAGCTCGCAGACCCGGGCGGTGCCGTCCACGTGGGGCACGATCTTCAGGAGGAAGTTCGGCGCCGTCAGCGACGGCATCACGTCGGCTTCCGCCAGGTCCTTGTGCTTGTAGCCCATGGTCGCCGTGCAGACCCGGACCGGGCCGAAGTCCAGCGTGCCGACCAGGGTCTCCTTGTGCACCTGCATGGTCGGCTTGGCGTATTTCTTGGGAAAGCCCCAGAGTTCGCGTCCGCCGAGGATCGGCGGCCCGTCGTCCAGATACATG
Organism: Amorphus orientalis; assembly: GCF_030814015.1. Classification (NCBI taxonomy): domain Bacteria; kingdom Pseudomonadati; phylum Pseudomonadota; class Alphaproteobacteria; order Hyphomicrobiales; family Amorphaceae; genus Amorphus; species Amorphus orientalis. The sequence goes on along the minus strand of NZ_JAUSUL010000003.1, from coordinate 198,236 downwards.
GCGTGGACGTAGGCGCCGCGCTCGCCCTTGTAGCTGACCGGAATGACCTGGCCGGACTCCGTGTAATCGCCGAAGCCGTTGGAATCCGGCATCCGGATGAACTCGTACTTTACGATCGGGTCCAGCACCTGCAGCGGCGCGGGAATGACGGCCGCCAGCGCCTCCGGATCGGTCCGGTAAGTGACGATGAAGAACTCCCGGTTGGTGAAGCGATAGGGCCCCTTGGGAAAGGCGGGGGAGGTGAAGGGCATCGCGAAGGCGTTCTGCCGGATGGTGTCTTCGCTGATCATTGGGTCGGCTCCGCTTGGAAATGCGCGTCCCGCCGCTTATCGGCCGCAAACGCTTCGCCTGGATGACAGGGGCGGCCGTGCGCAGGCGGGCGCGGCCGCAGAAGGGAAAACCCGAAGGCCGCCGGTCAGTCCTCGGCGTCCCGGTCGACGTCGTGGGTGACGAAGCCGACCTCCGGATCCGGCGGATTGAACCAGTCGGTGTGGCGGAGCGACCGGCGCATGGTCGAGGCGCCCGCCTTCCAGTGATCGATCATGGTGTTGCGGGAGAACTCGTAGTCCTTGAACGCCTGATCGTAGAGCTTGCGGCGGTAGATCAGATGGAAGACGTTGACGCTCGCATGGCGGCCGAAATGGCGCAGGCGCCGGGCCTCGGGCGTGTTCTGCAGGTCTTCCGGGAGCTTCTCCAGAAGCGTGGAGATCGCCTGTCGCGCCTCCTGCATGCGCCGGAACATGTTGGTGTTCAGGCGCGTCCGGCTGGAAAAGCGGATGTCCTTCTCGCGCTCGTTGACGTCCTGCAGGTTGCGGGGGCGGGGGCCCCGGGCCGAGAACAGGTCGACCTGGAAGACCAGCGTTCCGGAATACTGGCCGGAATCGATGATGTACGAGAGCGGCGTGTTGGAGACGAGGCCGCCGTCCCAGTAGAGTTCGCCCTCGATCTCCACCGGCGGGAAGCCCGGCGGCAGCGCGCCGGACGCCATGATGTGCTCCGGACCGATGCGCCGTTCGGCCGTGTCAAAATAGGCGAAGTTGCCGCTGCGGACGTTGACCGCGCCCACGGAGAGCCGGACCGGACCGTCGTTCAGGTAGTCGAAGTCGACCAGCGATTCCAGCGTGTGCTTGAGCGGGGTGGTGTCGTAGAAACTCGCCGCCGCGGTCGAGCCGTCCGCCTGGAAGAAGGGCGGCGGAAAGCGCGGCTGGAAGAAGCCCGGAACGCCGAAGGTCATCACCGCCATCGACGAGACCTGATTGTAGGCGGCGCGGACGTCGTCGCCCTCGGGGATGTGGGGCCAGTTGATGCCGCTGGTGACCTTGTTCCAGAAGCTCCTCAGCCGCTCGACCCGCTTCTCGGGCGGGTTGCCGGCTATGATGGCGGCGTTGATGGCGCCGATCGAGATCCCGGCCACCCAGTCGACGTCGATGTTGGCTTCGCACAGGACCTCGGCCACGCCGGCCTGATAGGCGCCGAGCGCGCCGCCGCCCTGCAGCACGAGGCATGTGGTGTTGTAGTGGGTGTCGATCATGCGCCGGCAGTCGGCGAACTGATCTCCGGCAGCACGGTCATCGCGGTTCGGATCGAGCACTTGAAGCCCCTTTTCTCGTCGCTGACCCACGGTGCCCCGACCATAATCGTTTCCGGGGGGCGGAAAAAGGGGCTTTCGCAGTGCAGCATCTGCCGCCTGGGGCCACTCCCGTCGCTCCGCTGGCGGACGGCGTGCGGCTTGTCAGTGATCGAAGAGCTATTTCATCCGGAGGCGGAGATTCAGTCCGGCCCGTACGACGACGGTGCTTTCGTCCAGATCGACATAGGCCCGACGCAGTCCGGCGATCTGGGGCGTGAGCCCGATTTCCGGGCTCCCGAATTGGTAGTATCTCACACCGACGAAGCCGGAGAGGAGCTCGGTGAGGGCATATTCGCCGCCGGCGCCGAGCGTCCACCCCTGTCGGGTCTCGCTTCCGCGGTAGGCGGTGCCGAGCCGTGTGGTGGTCGCCCAGTAGTCGTCGCGCTGCCAGGCCGCGCCGGCGTCCACATAGGCAAGGACGCGGTCCCAGCTGTATCCGATCCGGCCGGTCATGCTGGCGAGCGCGGTGACGTCGCTCCCGTAGACCACGCCGGTTTCGCGGGTGCTGGGGTGGGACCCGTCGGCATCCGACCAGGCGTAGTCGCCCTGCACGCCGAGGACGACACCGTTCGGGAACTGGTAGTCGCAGCCGGCCTGGCCGCCGGCGAGCCATCCGGATGCGGTGTGGTCGCCGAGGGAAACGCCATAGAACGCCCCGCCCGGAGTGCGGTTGAGCCACTCCTGGCGGCTGAAGAGCCCGCCCGCCTGGATGCCGACATAACACCCGGTCCAATCGAGCCGGACTTGGGAATCCCCGGTTCGTCTTGCCTCATCGGCCCATCCCGTCACCGGGAGCAGAAGACAGAGGACGGTTGCGGCGAGGCGTGCGGGCATCATCGATCCTGTCCACAGCGGTTTATGCGCAGCACCGCGTCGGGCGCGGCTGGACGGCAGCGTTTGATCCTGCCCGTGCAGGCGGGTGGTGAAAAGGGCCTCGGCTTACGAGGCAATCGCCGCTCCTGCAATCGTAGGGTTCCGCAAGGCTTGATTTGGACGCGAACGTCCGGTTAGCTCGGGTCAACAAGACACCGGCCTGAAAGATCATCCGGACAACCGGAGGCGCGGGCCGTCAGAGGATGGGACGCTAGATGCAGGGAGCGGCTGGGGCCGGATCCGGCAGCGATGACACGTTGCCGAAGCTCTTGGTGCGGAACGCGCAGACGCTGCGCGACCGTCCGGCCATGCGCGAGAAGGACCTCGGGATCTGGCAGACCTGGAGCTGGCAGGAGGTCCTGAACGAGATCCGGCGGTTTTCACTCGGGCTTTCGGAACTGGGGATCGGGCGTGGCGACAAGGTGGCCGTGGTCGGCCAGAACCGGCCGCGCCTCTACTGGACCTTCGCCGCCGTACAGGCGCTGGGCGGCGTCCCGGTTCCGGTCTATGCCGACAGCATCACCGAAGAGATGGCCTTCGTGCTCGACCATGCCGAGGTCAAGGCGGCCGTCTGCGAGGATCAGGAGCAGGTCGACAAGATCCTGGATATCTCAGAGCAGGTGCCGTCGATCTCCTTCGTCGTCTATGACGACCAGCGCGGGCTCCGGGACTACGACCACACCCGGCTGAAGAGCTTCGAGGATGTCCAGGCGCTCGGCGATGCGGCGCTGAAGGCCGATGCCGGCCGGGAGCGTGCCTGGCACGAGCAGATCGCGGCGGGCAAGGGATCGGATCTGGCCGTCATCCTTTACACGTCCGGCACCACCGGCCGGCCGAAAGGGGTGATGCTCTCCCAGGACAACCTGGTGATCTCGGCCCGCAACGCCACCGCCTTCGACAATTTCGACGAGACCGAGGAGGTGGTCGCCTATCTGCCGCTCGCCTGGGTCGGCGACCACATGTTCTCCTATGCCCAGAGCTATGTGGCCGGCTACTGCGTGTGCTGTCCGGAAAGCCCGGAGACGGTCAATGACGACCGCCGCGAGATCGCGCCGACCTATTTCTTCGCGCCGCCCCGGGTCTACGAGACACTGCTGACGGCGATCATGGTGCGCATGGAGGACGCCGGACCCCTCAAGCGCGCGATGTTCCACGCTTTGATGCGCCATGCCCGAAAGGTCGGCGAGCGGATCCTCGACGGCGAGAGCGTCGGGCTCGGCGACCGGCTGCTCTATCGTCTCGGAGAAGTGCTGGTCTACGGGCCGCTGAAGAACCGGATGGGCTTCACCAACATCCGCGTGGCCTACACCGCCGGCGAGGCGATCGGCCCGGAAATCTTCCGCTTCTACCGCTCGCTCGGCATGAACCTGAAGCAGCTCTACGGGCAGACCGAGGCGAGCGTCTACATCACCATGCAGCCGGACGGCACCATCGATGCGGACACGGTCGGCACGCCGCCGCCGGGCGTGGAGGTGAAGATCGCCGAGAGCGGCGAGGTCATGTTCCGCTCGCCCGGCGTGTTCGTCGGCTACTTCAAGAACGACGAGGCGACGAAGACGACCAAGACCGAGGACGGCTGGGTCCACGCCGGCGATGCGGGCATCTTCACCGCCGAAGGCCAGCTCAAGATCATCGATCGGGCCAAGGACGTCGGCCATCTGAACGACGGCAGCCTGTTCGCGCCCAAATATATCGAGAACAAGCTCAAGTTCTTCCCGAACATCAAGGAAGCGGTGGCGTTCGGCCACGAGCGCGATTTCGTCGCCGTGTTCATCAATATCGATCTGATCGCGGTGGGCAGCTGGGCGGAGCGCAACAACGTCTCCTATGCCAGCTATCAGGAGCTCGCCGGCCTGCCGCGCATCTACGAGATGATCGCCGAGCACGTCGCCCAGGTGAACCGGGATCTCGCGGCAGAGCCGATGATGGCGTCCTCCCAGATCAAGCGCTTCCTGGTGCTGCACAAGGAACTCGACGCCGATGACGGCGAGCTGACGCGGACCCAGAAGGTGCGCCGCTCCTTCATCGCCGAGCGCTACCAGCCGCTGATCGACGCCCTCTACGACGGGACAACGGAGAAGTTCGTCGCCACCGAGGTGACCTTCGAGGACGGCCGGCGCGGGGTGATCGAGGCGAACGTGAAGATCCGCGACGCGGAGATGTTCGAGCCGGCCAAGCCGTCCGGCCTGTCCGAGGCTGCGGAGTAGGAGACGTGATGGCTGCCGTTGCCGAAATGACCGACATCCGGGACCGGGAAGCCGCCGCGCCCGCCGAGGTCCTGCTGGAGGTGAAGAACGTTTCGCTGGCCTTCGGCGGCGTGAAGGCGATCTCCGACATCTCCTTCGATATCCGCAAGGGGGAAGTGCGCGCGATCATCGGGCCGAACGGTGCCGGCAAGACGTCGATGCTCAACGTCATCAACGGTTTTTATCATCCCCAGGAAGGCACCATCACCTTCGAGGGCAAGGTGCGCCGGCGCATGCGCCCCTACGAGGCGGCGCGGTCCGGCATCGCCCGCACCTTCCAGAACGTCGCCCTGTTCCGCGGCATGACCACATTGGACAACATCATGTCCGGCCGCACGCTGATGATGCGGAAAAACTTCTTCTGGCAGGTGCTGCGCCAGGGCCCGGCGCTGAACGAGGAGATCGCCCACCGGCACCGGGTCGAGGAGATCATCGACTTCCTGGAGATCCAGCACATCCGCAAGACGCCGGTCGGCAAGCTGCCCTACGGCCTGCAGAAGCGGGTGGAGCTCGGCCGGGCGCTCGCCATGGAGCCGCGGCTCCTGCTGCTCGACGAGCCGATGGCGGGCATGAACCTGGAGGAGAAGGAGGACATGTCCCGCTTCATCCTCGACGTGAACCAGCAGTTCGAGACCACGATCGCGCTGATCGAGCACGACATGGGCGTCGTGATGGATATCTCCGACCGGGTGGTGGTGCTCGACTACGGCAAGAAGATCGGCGACGGGCCGCCGGACGAGGTGCGCGCCAACCAGGACGTCATCGACGCCTATCTGGGAGTGTCGCACGAATGAGCAGCCGAGCGAGCGGCCGGGGCGCCGCCTCAATCCGGAACGCGCGGGGAGCGGGCTGAACTGATGGAAACCCTCTATCTCGTCTTCATCGACCCGTTCGTGCAGATGGTCACCGCGCCGGACTTCTTCCTGCAGGTCCTGTGGGAAGGGTTCGTGTCCGGCGTGCTCTACGCGCTGATCGCGCTCGGCTTCGTGCTGATCTTCAAGGCCTCGGGGGTGCTCAACTTCGCGCAGGGCATCATGGTGGTGTTCGCCGCCCTGTCGCTGGTGGGCCTGACGGCGCTGGGCGTGCCTGCGCTGATCTCGTTCGTCATCTGCATCGGGATCATGTTCGTGCTCGCCGTGGGGGTGGAGCGGATGGTGCTCAGGCCGCTGGTGAACCAGCCGGACATCATCCTGTTCATGGCGACCATCGGGCTCACCTATTTCCTGATCGGGCTCGGCGAGCTGATCTTCGGCGGTGAGCCGAAGACGATGGTGACCGAGCAGCTCCTGCTACCGACCGGCTCCACCGCCTTCGACATCCTCGGCGGGTTCCTGATCCTGCAGCACATCGACATCGCGGCAGCCGTTATCGCGATCATCATGGTGGCGGCGCTGGGCTTCTTCTTCTCCAAGACCCGGATCGGCCGGGCGCTCAGGGCGGTTGCCGACGACCATCAGGCGGCGCTGTCGGTGGGCATCTCGCTCAACCAGATCTGGGTGATCGTGTGGTTCGCCGCCGGCATCGTCGCGCTGGTCACCGGCGTCATGTGGGGGGCGCGCTCCGACGTCTCCTTTGCGCTCCAGATCGTGGCGTTCAAGGCGCTGCCGGTGATCATCCTGGGCGGTCTGACCTCGATCCCCGGCGCCATCGTCGGCGGACTTGTGATCGGGATCGGCGAAAAGATCGGCGAGATCTACTGGGGACCTCTCGTGGGCGGCGGCATCGAAGGATGGCTGGCCTACATCATCGCGCTCGCCTTCCTGCTGGTCCGGCCGCAGGGGCTGTTCGGTGAACGCATCATCGAAAGGATCTGATCGATGCTCTACCGCGAGGCCGGACAGTACAAGACCAGCTACGCCGCCGACATGGCGGTGTTCCCGATCCGGCAGGACCGGATCGGCATCGCCGTCATGCTGGCGGTGGCGTTCGTGGCGATCCCGCTGGTGGCGAGCCCGTTCTTCCTCGCCTCCATCATGATCCCGTTCCTGATCTTCACGCTGGCGACGATCGGGCTGAACATCCTGACGGGCTATTGCGGGCAGCTTTCGCTGGGCACCGGCGCCTTCATGGGGGTGGGGGCCTACGCCTGCTACAAGCTCACCTCGATCTTCCCGGAGACCAACATCCTGGTCTGGATCCTGGCGTCGGGCATCTTCTCCGCCGCGATCGGCGTGGTGTTCGGGCTGCCGAGCCTGAGGATCAAGGGCTTCTACCTGGCGGTCGCGACGCTTGCCGCGCAGTTCTTCCTCGAGTGGGCGTTCATCCGCATCCCCTGGCTCTACAACTACAACGCTTCGGGCGCGATCGAGGTGTCGACCCGCACCGCGTTCGGCGTGGTGCTGACGGGCCCGACCGCCGGCACGGTGGAGCGCTATTTCGCGGTGCTGGCAATCGTGGTGCTGATGACCTGGGTCGCCTCTAACCTCCTGCGGGGCTGGGTCGGCCGATCGTTCATGATGATCCGCGACATGGACATCGCCGCCGAGTTGATCGGGGTCCGGCCGCTGCGGACCAAGCTCCTCGCCTTCGCCGTCTCGTCCTTCTATTGCGGGGTGGCCGGGGCGATGATGGTGTTCTTCTGGCTGGGCGCGGCCGAGCCGTCCGCGTTCTCCATCAACCTGTCCTTCCAGATCCTGTTCATGGTGATCCTGGGCGGTCTGGGCAGTCTGATCGGCTCCTATATGGGCGCGGCATTCATCTGGATCCTGCCGGTCCTGATCCGCATGGTGCCGGAAGCGCTGGGCCTGCCGATCGAAGCCGCCACCGTCGAGCACATCAACTTCGTGATTATCGGCGCGCTGATCATTTTCATTCTCATCGTGGAGCCGCACGGGCTTGCACGCATGTGGCAGATCATCAAGCAGAAGCTGAGGGTCTGGCCGTTCCCGTACTGAGGAGACCATCACCGAATCCGGCCCCGTCAGCCGGGCCGGAGCCGGCAACGACGGCTTGCAATGGCTGGCACCACACCTAAGATCGAGGTCATGGAACCGGCCAAGAGTTCCAGCCGAAAACCAATCCTGCGGGGACCCCCCGCAGCAGGGAGGAACAGGATGACATCCACCAGGACCGCGCTCGCCGGAATGGCGATCGCTGCCGTCGCCTTCACGGGTCTCGCGACCCCGGCCGCCCAGGCCCAGGACGGCGAACTCTTTATTCCGCTTCTGACCTACCGCACCGGCCCGTTCGCCGGGTCCGGCATCCCGATCGCCAACGGCATGGCCGACTATCTGACCATGCTGAACGAGCGCGACGGCGGCATTGGCGGGGTCAAGATCCGGATCGAGGAGTGCGAGACCGGCTACAACACCCAGAAGGGCGTGGAGTGCTACGAGAGCACCAAGGCCAACGACCCGCTGATATACAATCCCTACTCGACCGGCATCACGCTGCAGCTCATCCCCAAGGCCTCGGTCGACAATATCCCGGTCCTGTCCATGGCCTACGGCCTGTCGGCAGCGGCCGACGGCAACCTCTTCCCGTGGGTCTTCAATCCGCCGGACACCTACTGGGACGGCGCCTCGGCGATCATCAAATACATAGCCGAGCAGGAAGGCGGAGATCTCTCCAATCTGGACGGCAAGAAGATCGGCTACATCTTCCTGGACGCCGGCTACGGCCGCGAGCCGATCCCGCTTCTGGAACAGTTCGCCAAGGACTACGGCTTCACGCTGACCCAGTATCCGGTGCCGGCCGACCAGATGCAGAACCAGTCCTCCCAGTGGCTCAACGTGCGCCGTGACCGGCCCGACTACATGATCATGTGGGGCTGGGGTGCCATGAACCCGACGGCGGTGAAGGAAGCGGCCAAGATCCGCTATCCGATGGACAAGTTCATCGGCGTGTGGTGGTCCGGCGGCGAAGACGACGCCCGTCCGGCCGGCGACGGCGGCAAAGGCTTCAAGACGCTGAACTTCAACGGCGTCGGCCAGGACTTTCCGGTCATCCAGGACATCCTGACCCACGTGGTGGAGCCCGGCAAAAGCCAGGTCTCGGAGACCGCCCGCGTAGGCGAGAACCTCTACAACCGCGGCGTCATGAACTCCTTCCTGATGGCCGAGGCGATCCGCACCGCGCAGGAAATGACCGGCAAGAAGGTGATCGACGCGGCGGACATGCGCGCCGGCATGGAGAACCTCAACATCACCGAGGAGCGACTGAAGGAGGCGGGCATGGAAGGCTTCATGGCCCCGCTGAAGCTCACCTGCGCGGACCACTCCGGCGAGAACGACGTCTACGTCCAGCAGTGGAACGGCGAGACCTGGGAAAAGGTCTCCGACTGGTTCTCACCGATGAAGGACGTGGTCCGTCCGATGCTGGTCAAGGCGGCGGAAGAGTATGTCGCCTCCAACCAGCCCTGGCCGGAGCGCTCCGAGCCCTGCGCCCAGTAGGCGGAAACCGACATGCCGTGGCGCGGCCCTCCGCGATCGCGCCACGGCACCGCACATGCGCTGGACGCTATCGGCTTCCGGGTGCCGGGTGATAGCTTCGACGTCTCGATGATCGTCCGAAAGGGTTGAAGTCTTGGCACGGCGCAGCCGGCGGCGGATCCGCCGCTTCGTGATTTTTGCCGCCGTCGCGGTGGCCGTCTTTCTGGGAACCGGGTGGATCTATGAAGGAAACGCCGAACGGACCCATCGCCACATCCATTTCTTCGGGCCCGACGGGGTCATCTACAAGGCGCGCGAACGCGTGCTGGAGCGCGGCAGCAACCGGCTGGTCGTGCTGGTCCACGGGTTCGGGGCCTCGCCGATGACCATGATGCCGATCTTCGACGCGTTTGCGGACGGCACCGACGCCGATCTCTGGGCACCGTTGCTCGACTATCACGGGCGCACGCTGCAGCGCTTCGCCGCCTTCGATGCCGACGCGATCCGCGACGATCTGGCCGCCCGCATGAGCGAACGGATGGACGGTTACGACGAGGTCGTGGTGATCGCCCATTCCTTCGGCGGCGCGATGGCCGCCGATCTGGTCGCGTCCGGTGGGATCCCGGAGCGCGCCACGGTCCTGCTGCTCGCGCCGGCGGTCGATATCATCGCCAATACCCGCACGACCGCGCTGGAGCTCCAGGCCTTCCGCCTCTGGTCCGCCTACTGCGACATCTGGGAGATCGGCTGCAAGGTGCCGAGCCCGAAGGGCATCGATGCGGACGGCGTGGAAGACGTCTACGCCCAGACCATCTTCTTCTATATCGTCCCGAACGCCGTGCTTCAGCTGTTCGACTATGCCGACGCCATCGCGGCGAAGGTGGCCGGGATCTCCCGGCCGGTCGATATCGTGATGGCGCGCGACGACGGCGAGGTCGACTTCGAGGCGACGAAGGCCCTGTGTGAGCGGCTCGCCGCCTGCCGGCTCTATGCATTCGAGACCGGCGGCCACGCGCCCATGTTCGGAGCGACCCGGGAGACGCTGAATTCGCTTCTGCTCAGGCTTGCCGACGATCCGGGCGCCGGATGCGACGGGCTGGACTGCAGGGTCGTCGCGCCCGCGGACGCGACCGGTGCGATCCGACCGGACGCGCGCCGCCATGCCGCTTCCATCCAGGAGATCCCCACATGGCATTGAGTTCGGACACCGCGCCGGAGATCGAAGCGCCGGCGGCAGCTGCGCCGGCGATCCTCGACGTCTCCAATATCGAGGTGATCTACGACCACGTCATCCTGGTGCTCAAGGGCGTGACGCTGACGGTCCCGAAAGGCGGCATCGTCGCGCTTCTGGGGGCCAACGGTGCCGGCAAGACCACCACCTTGAAGGCGATTTCCAACCTTCTGCGGGCGGAACGGGGCGAGGTGACCAAGGGCAGCATCACCTTCGCCGGCGAGCGGGTCGAGGCGCTGTCGCCGAACGCGCTGGTCACGCGCGGCTGCATCCAGGTCATGGAGGGCCGGCACTGTTTCGGCCATCTGACCATCGAGGAGAACCTCCTGACCGGCGCCTACACGCGGCGCGACGGAGGCCGCCGGGTCCGCGACGATCTCGACATGGTCTATTCCTATTTCCCGCGCCTCAAGGAACGGCGCAGCTCCCAGGCCGGCTACACCTCCGGCGGCGAGCAGCAGATGTGCGCGATCGGCCGGGCGCTGATGTCGCGGCCGAAGATGATCCTTCTCGACGAGCCGTCCATGGGGCTCGCGCCGCAACTGGTGGAGGAGATCTTCGAGATCGTGAAGTCCCTCAACGAGAACGAGGGCGTGTCGATCCTTCTGGCCGAGCAGAACACCAACGTGGCGCTGCGCTACGCCACCTACGGCTACATCCTGGAGTCCGGCCGCATCGTCATGGACGGGGCGGCGGCCGCGCTCCGGGAGAACGAGGACGTCAAGGAGTTCTATCTCGGCGTCGGCGGCGAGGGGCGCCGTTCGTTCCGCAACGTGAAGCATTACAAGCGGCGCAAGCGCTGGCTTTCCTGAGGAGCAGGCGATGACCGACCATTTCGACGAGCGCGAAATCCAGGACCCGGACGCCCGGGAGGAAGACCTCGGAAAGCGGCTGGCCGGGCTGGTGCGCTACGCGGTCAATCACGCGCCGGGCTGGGCACGCCATCTTGCGGACGCGGAGACCGACAGGGTCGACAGCCGCGCGGCTCTGGCGAAGCTGCCGGTGCTCCGCAAGAGCGACCTGGCGCAGCTTCAGGCCGAGGATCCGCCATTTGGCGGTTTCGTAGCCGGGCAGGCCGGCCCGCCGCCGCGCGTGTTCGTGTCGCCCGGTCCGATCTACGAGCCCCAGGGCATCGGTCCCGACCCCGCCAATGCCTCGCGCGCCCTTTACGCGGCAGGGCTTCGCGCCGGCGGGACGGTCCATAACGCCTTTTCATACCATCTGACGCCCGGCGGCTGGATGCTGGACGAGGGCGCGCGGGCGCTGGGCGCGACGGTGGTGCCGGCCGGCGTGGGCAACACGGAACAGCAGGCGGCCGCGGTCGCGGCCCTCAAGCCCGACTTTTTCTGCGGCGTTCCGGACTTCCTGAAGGTGCTGCTCGACAAGGGCGCCGAACTGGGGCTGAACGTCTCGTCGATCACGCGCGGGCTGGTCTCCGGAGCCGCGCTGCCGGCCAGTCTGCGCGCCGAACTGGACGAGCGCGGCGTGCGGGTTGTGCAGGCCTACGCCACGGCGGAACTTGGCGTGATCGCCTACGAGAGCGAGGCGCGCGAGGGGCTGATCGTCAACGAGGACGTGATCGTGGAGATCCTGCGGCCGGGTACCGGCGACCCGGTGCCGGAGGGCGAGGTCGGCGAGGTGGTGGTGACCCGGCTGTCGTCCAGCTATCCGCTGATCCGCTTCGCGACCGGCGACCTGTCGGCGGCGCTGCCGGGCCAGAGCCCGTGCGGCCGCACTGCGCCGCGCATCAAGGGTTGGATGGGCCGGGCGGACCAGCGCACCAAGATCAAGGGAATGTTCGTGGACCCGGCGCAGATCGACGCGCTGGTCAAGCGTCACCCGGAGGTGCGGCGCGCCCGTCTGGTCGTCGCCCGTTCCGGCGAGCAGGACGTCATGACGCTCTCGGTCGAGACCGAGGCCGGATCGGAGATCGCCGACCGGCTGGAGGAGAGCCTGCGGGACCTCACCAAGCTGTCGGGCCGGGTCGACATCGTCGCGCCGGGGACGCTGCCCAACGACGGAAAGGTCATTGCCGACGACCGGCCGGTGGGTTGATTCCGGCCTTCAGGGCGCCATTTGAGACGCGATCGGCGAAAATGATGCGATCGACGCCGAAAAACCGCGTCTTCGCACTTGATCTCTGGTGGTGAAAATCGCTATCTCCAAACCATCGACATTGGGCGCACTTCGGTGTAGACCCGTCGACCTGTTTTTCCCGAGAGACATCGCTGCCACTCGCGCCCGCAAGCCGGCGCCGGCGCCGCGCTCGTGAATGAATTGAGAAGGTAGATTGTCATGAACGTCATCGAAGAGATCGAACGCGAGCAGATGGCGACGGTCGAGGCGCAGCGGAAGCTGCCGCCGTTCCAGGCCGGTGATACCGTGCGCGTGAACGTGCGCGTCACGGAAGGCACCCGGACCCGCGTCCAGGCGTTCGAAGGCGTGTGCATCGCCCGCTCCGGCGGCGGCCTCCACGAGAACTTCACCGTCCGGAAGATCTCCTACGGCGAAGGCGTCGAGCGCGTTTTTCCGGTGTTCTCGCCGCTGATCGAGTCCGTCGACGTGATCCGCCGCGGCAAGGTCCGCCGGGCCAAGCTCTACTATCTGCGCAGCCGTCGCGGTAAGTCCGCCCGCATCGCCGAGCGTCGCGATCGCCGCGGCGAAGAAGGCCAGCGCTCGACGACGAAGCCGGCCGCCGACGCTGCCGAGTAAGCTTCTTCCCCGAATTGCCGATTGGGCTGTCGTGACCGGAAGGGCGCGGCAGCCCTTTCGTTTGTCCGGTACGCCGCTGCGGTTGCTAACCGCTGGGAGGTTGCGGGCGCGTCCAACGCAAGTGTGCCGCTGCTCTGGCTCCCGTTCGGATTGATTAAGTCCGGGCCGGAAATGCGGTAGGGTCGGCCCCGCCCGCCTTCGACGGCCCGCGTCGTGCATGATCGCCGGCGGGGACGCGTCATCGGGCGCGTCCATCCGATTTCCCGCGTCGAGCCTGTCCCGCATGCGCCCCGTGTTGTTCTCCATCCAGTCCGGCTGCGCCGGACGTTCGCCGGTCCGTGCCGAAGCGGGACCGGTGTCATGCTGAAGCCCGGCACCATCGCGCTGACGGCGCTTCTCGCCACGCTGCAGGCCGTGGGGCCGATCGCGACCGACACCTATTTGCCGTCGCTGCCCTCCATCGCGGTTCATCTGGACGCGTCGATCTCGACGGTCCAGCTGACCCTGTCGGTTTTCCTGATCGGGTTCGCCCTGGCCCAGATCGTTTACGGTCCGGTCTCCGACCGGTTCGGGCGCAAGCCGGTGCTGATCGTCGGCCTGGCACTCTACTGCGCGGCCTCGTTCGCCTGCGCGGTGGCGTCGTCGATCGAACTCCTGATCGTGGCGCGGTTCTTCCAGGCGCTCGGCGCGGCGGGGCCGGTGGTGCTGTCGCGCTCCATGGTGCGCGATCTCTACGAAGGCCGCCGGGCGGGCACGGAGCTTTCCCGCATGGGCACGATCATGGGGCTGATGCCGGCGGTGGCGCCCTCGATCGGCGGCGTGCTGGATCTCTTCTTCGGCTGGCGTGGACCGCTGTTCGCCGTCTTCGCGCTGGCGATCGTCATCCTGCTGCTGGTGATCTTCCGCCTGCCGGAAACGATCCGGGAGCGGGTGCCGGAACGGTTGACGCCGAAGAGCTTCCTGTGGGGTTTCGGCCCGGTGATCTCCGACGCCGGCTACCGGGTGCACGTCGCAATCGTCTGCTTCACCTACGCCGGCATCTTCGTGTTCATCTCCGGCGGCTCGTTCGTGCTGCAGAATGTCTACGGCCTGTCGAGCGTCGTGTTCGGCCTCGTCTTCGGCATGTGTGCACTGTCCTATGTCGCCGGCACACTGCTCGGCCAGCGGCTGCTGCAGCGTCTCGGCGTGGCGCGCGCGCTCGGGGTCGGCTGCTGCTTCCTCGCTGCCGGCGGGACCGCGATGGTCCTCGCGCTGGTCGTCGGGATCGACCATCCGGCCGCGGTCGTGGTGCCGCAGATGATCTACCTGGTCGGCGTGGGACAGGCGCTGCCCCAGGGTATGGCCGGAGCCCTGATGCCGTTCACGAAACGTGCGGGCGCGGCCTCATCGCTGCTGGGCTTCACCCAGATGGTGTTCAGCGCGGGCGTGGGAACGGTGCTCGGCCTGCTCCTGCACCGGGGCGCGCTGCCGATGGCGCTCTTTCTCGCCGTGTGCGGCATCGGCGCGCTCGCAACCTATCTCGCCTCCCGGAACGTGCGGGCGCGCGGACCCCAGTGGTAGGCGTGGCCGGTCGGGCGGACCCGACTGACCGAAGGCGTATCAGCCGCCGAACAGCCGCCGGAAGAAGCCGCCGCCGTCGACGTTCTGCTCCGGCGGAACCCAGGCGCCGTGGGATCGGCGGTTGCCGCCGGGCTGGCCGGACGACACGGTCGGCGAGGCGTCCGGATTGGGGCCGTCGAGCGGCACGTCGGCGCTGGCGACCGGCACCGAACCGCTGACCTTTGCGCCCGGCAGATCGGCCACGGCCATGCCCTGGTGGACCTCCTGCATCACCGAGCGCCAGAGTTCGGCCGGCGCGCTGCCGCCGGTGGCGCGCTTGGTGGAGGAGTTATCGTCGTTGCCGAGCCAGACGCCGGCGGTGAAGTAGGCCGTGTAGCCGACGAACCAGGCGTCGCGCCAATCCTGGCTGGTGCCGGTCTTGCCGCCGGCGGGCCAGCCTTCGATCTGGGCGCGCTGTGCGGTGCCGGAGGTCAGCGCTTCTGAGAGCATCGCGTTCATCTGGCCGACCTGGAGGTCGGAGATCACCCGGCCGGGGCCGGTGCCCGATCGCTTGTAGAGGACCTTGCCCTCGCTGGTGACGATCCGCTGGATGACGTGCGGAACCACGCCGAAGCCGCCGTTGGAGAACGGCACGTAGGCGGAGGTCAGCTCCAGCAGCGTGACCTCCGACGTGCCAAGCGCAATGGAGGCGTTCGGATCGAGCTTGGAATGGATGCCGAGCCGGTGCGCGGTGCGGACCACGTTCGACGGCCCCACCTGGTCGGCCAGCTTGGCGGCGATCGTGTTCAGCGAGTGGGCGAGGCCCCGGGTCAGGGTCACCGGACCGTAATGCTTGCGGTTGTAGTTCTCCGGCGACCAGTTGCCGATCTTCACCGGCTCGTCGACCAGGATCGTCTCGGGCGTGTAGCCCAGTTCCATCGCCGTCAGATAGACGAACGGCTTGAACGAGGAGCCCGGCTGCCGCTTGGCCGTGACCGCGCGGTTGTACTGGCTCTTGCGATAGTCGCGGCCGCCGACGAGGGCCTTCACCGCGCCGCCGCCGTCCATCACCACGATCGCGCCCTGTTCGACGCCGAGCTTTTCGCCCTGCTCCGACAGCGTGGTCTGCAGCGCCGACTGGGCCATTTCCTGCAGGCCGAGATCGATCGTGGTTTCGACGACGATGTCCTCGTCGATCGCGCCGACGAAGCCGGGCAGCACGTCGTTGACCCAGTCGGCCACGTAGCCGGCGCTGGGCGAGGTCGCGCGGGAGACCACCTGGGCCGGATTGGCCGAGGCGATCTGGGCCTCGATGGGCGTGATGTAGCCTTCTTCGGCCATCGCCTGCAGCACCACACGGGCGCGCGCGGCGGCGGCTTCGGGATGGTTGGTCGGCGCGTAGCGGGTCGGCGCCTTGAGGAGGCCGGCGATCATCGCCGACTGGGCCAGATCGAGATTGCGGGCGGAGGTGTCGAAATAGCGCTGCGCGGCGGCATCGACGCCATAGGCGCCAGCACCGAGATAGACCCGGTTCAGATACATCTCCAGGATCTCGTCCTTGGAGTATTTCGCCTCCAGCCAGAGCGCCATCAGCACTTCCTGCATCTTGCGCTCGATGGTGCGTTCCGGCGTCAGGAAGAGGTTCTTGGCGAGCTGCTGAGTGAGCGTCGAACCGCCCTCGACAAGGCCGCCGGCGCGCAGGTTCGACGCGGCGGCGCGCGCCAGACCGATCGGATCGATGCCGAAATGGTCGCGGAAGCGCCGGTCCTCGATCGCCATCACAGCTTCGGGCAGATGCGGGGACATTTCGGCAAGCGTGACCGCCTGGCCGCCGGTGTCGCCACGGTTGGCGATCAGGTCGCCGCGCTCCGACACGATCTTGACGTTCGGCGGACGCTCCGGGACGGCCCATTCCGACGTGGGTGGAAGGGTCGCCGCGTAGTAGGTGAAGAGGCCGACCACGCCGATCACGCCCCATACGGCGACGAACATGGTCCAGCCGAAGAGGCGCCGGATCAGGCTGCGCTTGCGCCGCCCGCCCCGGCGTCCGCCGCCGCCACCCTGACCGCCGCGTCCGCGTCCGGTGCCACCGTTCCCGCCATTGCCGCGCGCAGGCGCGGCGGCCTTGGTCCGGCCGCGCGGGGTGGGTGCATCGCCGGAGACAGCCTTGCGGGTGCCGGAGGCCGGCTTGCGGCTTGCCCCGCTCGCCCGCTCGGCACGAATCGGATGCAGGTCGAGGGTCTGGCCGGCAGAGGCCGGCTTGCGACGCGGAGGACGACCATCCGAGGGCCGACGCGGTGCCATGATTGACGGATTTCCCTTCTGACGCGGTCACTTGCGACCGATTCGGTCACGCCGTTCGGTCCACAATGACCGATTGGAGGCTAGATGTGGCGATTTAAGGGGGGGTAAAAGACCGTCCTGCGGCAGGGGCGACGCCGACACGATTCGC
The DNA here is from genome assembly GCF_030814015.1 of Amorphus orientalis. Lineage (NCBI taxonomy): Bacteria > Pseudomonadati > Pseudomonadota > Alphaproteobacteria > Hyphomicrobiales > Amorphaceae > Amorphus > Amorphus orientalis. The sequence continues at coordinate 181,183 of NZ_JAUSUL010000003.1, read as the reverse complement.
CCTCGACCCGACCCCGAGCGGAAGGCAACATCCCGATATGGCGAACGCTTCGAACCAGTCCGCCCCCGTCTCATCCCGTCCGCCGGGACCCGGCGACCACGTCTTTCTCGTGGACGGCTCGTCGTTCGTCTTCCGGGCCTACTTCCAGTCGATGAACCAGGACCGGAAGTACAACTACCGCTCCGACGGTCTGCCGACCGGGGCCGTGCGCCTGTTCTGCAACAAGCTGTTCCAATTCATCCGGGATGGCGCCGTCGACATCAAGCCGACCCATCTGGCCATCATCTTCGACAAGTCGGAAGCCTCGTTCCGCCGCGAGATCTATCCCGACTACAAGGCCCACCGGCCCGAGCCGCCGGAAGACCTGGTGCCCCAGTTCCCGCTGATGCGCTCGGCGGTGAGCGCCTTCGGCATGATCCCGATCGAGCAGGACCGCTACGAGGCCGACGACCTGATCGCGACCTATGCCCGCCAGGCGCGGGAGGCGGGCGCCGACGTCCTGATCATCTCCGCCGACAAGGACCTGATGCAGCTCGTCGGCGACAAGGTGGCCATGTACGACCCGGCCTCGGGCGAGCGCAGCCGCGGCTCCTTCCGCGCGGAGCGCCGCATCGGGTTCGACGAAGTGGTGGAGTATTTCGGCGTGCCGCCGGAGAAGGTCGTGGACGTGCAGGCGCTCGCCGGCGATTCCACCGACAACGTTCCCGGCGTGCCGGGCATCGGCAAGAAGACCGCGGCCCAGCTGATCGAGGAATACGGTTCGCTGGAGGACCTGCTCGCCCGCGCCGAGGAGATCAAGCAGCCGAAGCGGCGGCAGAACCTGATCGAGAACGCCGAGCTCGCCCGCATCTCGCAGCAGCTCGTCAAACTCGTCGATGACGTGGATGTCGAGGTGCCGCTTGCCGACGTCGCCGTCCACGACCCGGACCCCAAGGCCCTGATTGCGTTCCTGAAGGCGATGGACTTCACCACGATCACGCGCCGGGCGGCCGAGATCTACGAGGTCGACGCCGCGTTGATCGAGCCCGATCCGGCCTTTGCCGGTCCGCAGGAGAGCACCGGGGGCGCGGCATCCGGCGACGCACCGGAGGCTGCCGCGGTTTCGGCGGCGGCCGAACTCGCCACCGACGTGGCGGCCCACTCGCCGGAAGCGCTGGCCGCCGCGCGGGCGGCGGAAGCCGTGGCGACGCCGGTCGACCGCTCGACCTACGAGACGGTCCGCACGCTGGAGGATCTCGACCGCTGGATCGTGGAGGCCTACGCGGCGGGCGTGGTCGCCGTCGATACGGAAACCACCTCACTGTCGGCGATGGCCTGCGATCTGGTCGGGATCTCGCTCGCCACGGCGCCGGGGCGGTCCTGCTACATCCCGATCGGCCACAAGTCCGGCGAGGCGACCCTGTTCGATGACGGCGCGCTCTTGGAGGGACAGATCCCCTACGGCGAGGCGATCGCGCGGCTTAAGCCGCTTCTGGAGGATCCGACCGTCCTCAAGATCGCCCAGCACATGAAATATGACTGGCTGGTGCTGGCGCGCTGCGGCATCGAGGTGGCGCCGTTCGACGACACGATGCTGATCTCCTACGCCGTCGATGCCGGCGTCGGCGCCCACGGCATGGACGAGCTCTCCAAGCGCTGGCTCGGCCACACGCCGATCGCCTACAAGGAGGTCTGCGGCACGGGCAAGTCCCAGATCACCTTCGACCGGGTGCCGCTGGACAAGGCGACCGAGTACGCCGCCGAGGACACCGACGTCACGCTCCGGCTGTGGCGGGTGCTCAAGCCGCGGCTCGCTGCGCAGAAGGTCACCACCGTCTACGAGACCCTGGAGCGGCCGCTGGTGGAGGTGCTGGCGCGCATGGAGCGGCGCGGCGTCATGATCGACCGGCAGGTGCTGTCCCGGCTGTCGGGCGACTTCGCCCAGAAAATGGGCGCCGTGGAGGAGGAGATCCAGGAGCTTGCCGGTGAGCCGTTCAATGTCGGCTCGCCCAAGCAGCTCGGCGAGATCCTGTTCGACAAGATGGGCCTGCCCGGCGGCAAGAAGACCAAGACCGGGGCCTGGGCGACCGGAGCCCAGGCGCTGGAGGATCTCGCGGCCGAAGGCCATGAGCTGCCGGCCAAAATCCTGGAATGGCGGCAGTGGTCGAAGCTGAAATCGACCTATACCGACGCGCTGCCGGGCTACATCAACGCCGAGACCGGGCGCGTCCACACCTCGTTCGCCATGGCCTCGACCACGACCGGGCGGCTGGCCTCGTCGGAGCCGAACCTGCAGAACATCCCGATCCGTACGGAGACCGGCCGGGCGATCCGCTCCGCCTTCATCGCCGCGCCGGGCACCAAGCTTCTGGCGGCCGACTACAGCCAGATCGAGCTTCGGGTGCTGGCCCACATGGCCGACATCCCCCAGCTCAAGCAGGCCTTCGCCGACGGGCTCGACATTCACGCGCTGACGGCGAGCGAGATGTTCGGGGTTCCGGTGGAGGGCATGGACCCGATGGTCCGCCGCCGGGCAAAGGCGATCAATTTCGGCATCATCTACGGGATTTCGGCCTTCGGGCTCGCCAATCAGCTCGGCATCGCCCGGGGCGAGGCGGGCGAGTACATAAAGCGCTATTTCGAGCGCTTTCCGGGCATCCGCGACTATATGGACGCCACCAAGGCGTTCGCCCGCGAGCACGGCTACGTCACCACGATCTTCGGCCGTAAGGCGCACTATCCGGAGATTGACACCAAGAACCCGTCGATGCGCGCCTTCTTCGAGCGCGCGGCCATCAACGCGCCGATCCAGGGCTCGGCCGCCGACATCATCCGCCGCGCAATGATCCGGATCGAGCCGGCGCTGGAGCAGAAGAAGCTCAATGCGGGCATGCTGCTGCAGGTCCACGACGAGCTGATCTTCGAGGTGGCGGAGTCCGAGGTCGAGGCGACGATCCCGGTGATCAAGCAGGTGATGGAAAGTGCCAGCGACCCGGCCGTCGCACTGTCCGTCCCGCTCGAGGTGGAGGCGAACGCGGCGGACACCTGGGCCGACGCCCACTGAGCTGCGGCCCTGTCGCCGGACAGCTTTCAGGATTGTAAGTTGGAAACGCGTCCCGTTTTCGCGAGGATCGCACCCGCGCCACGAAAGGGAGAGCTGACGATGAAGACGATTGCCCTGAGCCTTGCCGCCGCGCTCGTGCTGGCTCCGGCCGGAGCGGCGCTTGCCGCGGACCCGTCCGCCACGATCTCCATCGACGTGCCCGGCGCCGACGAGGCGACGTCCCAGAAGGTCACCTACACCTGCGGCGACAAGACGGTGGCGGTGGACTACCGCAACGCCGGCTCCGTCTCGCTGGCGCTCCTGACCATCGACGACGACTTCGTGGTGGCGGCCAACGTCATGTCGGGCTCCGGCGCGCGCTACGCGGGCGGGAAATATATCTGGTGGAGCACCGGCCAGGACGCGGCGAGCCTGACCGATCTGATGACCGACGATCAGACGCCGGTCGACTGCACGGCGACGAAGTAGACAGATCCCGGGCGGCGGACCGGTTCCCACGTTTCCTGGCTTTGGTCTTTCCTCCGCAAAGCCGGCCGCGAAACCGGTTCCCACTTTCGCTGGCTTTGCTTGCCAGCGCGCGACCGCGCACCGGGCGGTCAGGCTCAAGTTGGTTCTCTCCGGCATCCGCTCACCCCCGCGAAAGCGGGGGGCCATAGGGAGTCCGCGCCAAATTCAGACAGGATCAGAGTGCAATGTGGGCCGTCCCCCGTCTTGGTCTTCCGTGTGGGGATGGTCTATCGCACCTTCCATGGGCGAGACACCGGTGTTTTAAGTGGTTTTACTGGAATATACCGGATCGAGGTTCTTTCCCATTCCCAGGATCGTCGAATGCCGTTCAATAAGCTGCATGTGCCTCAAGATCTTCCGGCCTCTATGTGCCACGCGATCAACGATCTCCTACACGAATGCCTGGTCGAAACCTGCGGGGTAAACCCGGACGATTTCTTCTGTATCGTGTCGCGCTATCCGGCCGACGATATGATCTTTCACCCGACCTTTCTGGGCGATCGGGACCCGGCGGCGACGATCGTCATCGAGATCGCGCTTCTGGCTGGCCGGTCCGATGAGCAGAAGGAAGCCCTCTTCGTCGACATGCGCAACCGTCTCGCCGGCATCGGCTTCGAGCCGGCCAACTCGATCATGTTCCTGATCGAAAACAATCCGATCGACTGGTCGTTCAGTCCGGCAGGATCGGTGAAGTCGGTCCTTGGTCGTTCAAACGGTTGAGGCTCGTTCGAGCGTCATCACCTCCTTCACCCCACATGGTCCTCGCCGTAGAAGCGGGGACTGGCACCGCGCCACCACGAGAGCTTGCCGAGACCGCTCAGCGCGACCGATGTGAGTTGCGGCGGCCAGTGGCCGGCAAGGCGGCCGATGAGCGCGAGCGGACCGGCCAGGGCCACCTGGGCGGCACCCTTCGCCATCTGAACCGCGATCTCGCGCCGCGCCGGCGGGCGCAGCATCGACGGAACGAGGCAACGGATCCGGCCGCTGACATAGCGCCGACGCCAGATATAGGCATGGTCCAGCCGCGAGGCGGGCACGTGTTCGACCACGGCCGGTCCGGCGCACCAGACCATGCGGGCGCCTGACTCCCGAAGCGTCTTGAACAGCAGGATGTCCTCGCCGCCGATCCGGTCGAGACGTGGATCGAACCGCAAACCGGCCGCGAAGCAGGAGCGGTTCATCAGCGCGCCGGTCAGCGGAAGATAGTCGCACCGGTCGGACACGGGCGTCCAGGATTCCTCTCGCAGATCCTGGGTGAAGGCGGACGCGAACCAGGCGGCATCTGCGGGCGGATTACCCTCAAGAACGGCGTGGCGCGGGCCGAACACGGCGTCAGCCTCACCGTTGTCCAGACAGGCGAGGCGGGTCGCGAGCCAGTCCGGCGGTGCGGTGCAGTCGTCGTCGAGAAAGCCGACGATCTCGCCGGATGCCGCCTCGATCCCGGCATTGCGTGCGGTCGCCACGCCCATGCGCGGTTCATGAACGGTGCACAGGCGTACGCCGTCCGGGCAGGGGATTTGCGCACACACGGCCTCCGCCCCGCCTTCCGGGGCGTTGTCGACCACGACGATTTCCAGGACGTCCCCTGCCAGCCCCGTCTGGGCGGCGAGCGACGCGACGGCGCGGGCGAGCCCGTCCGGCCGGCGCAGGGTGGGGACGATGACGGAAACGGTTCGGGCCATGGCGCGCCGGTCAGGACGGCGGGTCGGTCGGCGCCGAGGCAGCGGACGCCCCGGTCACAGCCCCGGCGGCCTTGGCAGGCCGGCGCCGCAGTTCGAAGTGGACCGGCCACAGGAGCTTGCCGACGGCTCCGGCCAGCCGCAGCAGGAGAAAAGCGCGCCGGTCGGGTCCCAGAAGCGGGCTCACCGCTGCCGCCACGCCCAGGCCGCCGGTCTGCAGCACGGCCTTGGCCAGGATCTTGGCGGCGGTCAGCGGCTTCGACCGGCTGTAGCGGATCTGGGTGCGGGCGAAGTGCTGCCCGCCGGCAAACTCCCGCTTCATGTTGTAGCGAACGCCGAGCCGGTCGGCGGGAACGAACTCCCAGGCCATCGCCTCTGCGCACCATCCGAAGCTGCGCCCCCGGCTGGCGAGCCGGGTGAAGAAGTCGGTATCGGTCCCACCGGTGAACATCATCTGCGGGTCGAACGGGAACGGGTCGGTGATGCAGGTCTCCCGGCGGATCAGGACGCCGTTGGTCGCCCGGCTCTTGGCGGTGCGGCCGTAGAGCCGCTCGATGGCCGGCGGCGGGCTCACGTCCGGCTCGGAATAGACCGGCGCGACGTTGGAGAACATGCAGTCGTCGCCGGTTTCCTCCAGGGCGCGCGTCATCAGGTCCAGCCAGTCGGGGGCGAGGGTCTGGTCGTCGTCGACGAAGCCGATCACCGGGCTGGAGGTGGCGCGGATGCCGGCGTTGCGGGCGTTCGGAATGCCCGGCGTCGGCTCATGGACGTAGCGCACCGGCACGGGCGCGGTGGCGGCGATCTCCGAGACCATCGCCTCGGCGGAGGCGGCCGGGTTGTTGTCGACGACCACCACCTCGAACCCGCCCGAAGGCTGCGGGGACTGGGCGATGCAGGTGTCCAGACATTTCCGCAGAAGGGCGGGGCGGGCGTAGGTGATGACGATGATGCTGACGGCGGTCATGATCCCATCCGTGGTTCCGGTCCGGCTGCGCCCGCGGCTTCGGTCGCCTGTTCGGTAATGGACAGGATGTGGCCCTCGCCGAGCTCCACCACCCGGTCGCACAGGCCGAGCGAGGCCTGCTGGTGGGTGACGAAGATCATGGTGTAGTCGTCGCGTTTCAGGCCGGCGATGGCCGACAGCAGATGGCGCTCGGTCTGATCGTCGAGGGCGCTGGTCGCCTCGTCGAAGATCAGAACGCTGGCGCGCTTGTAGAGGGCACGGGCGATGCCGATGCGCTGGCGCTGGCCGCCGGACAGCCGCACCCCGCGTTCGCCGACGATGGTGTCGTAGCCGTCCGGCTCCTTCCCGATCAGATCGGTGAGCTGGGCCCGCTCGGCGCACTCGCGCACCCGCGCCATGTCGATGGCTTCCCGGGGGCGGCCGAGCGCGATGTTCTCGGCGATCGTTCCGTCGGACAGGAAGATCGCCTGGGGGACGTGGGCGATCTGGGCCTGCCAGGCGCGCCGGTTGTCCCGGGTGATCTCCACGCCATCGACCCGGATCGCACCTTCGGAGGGCGCGATCAGTCCCATCAGGAGGTCCATCAGCGTGCTCTTGCCGGAGCCGGTCTTGCCGACGACACCGATCCGTTCGCCCTTCGCGATGGCGAGGTCGATGGCGTCGAGCACGGTCTCGCCGTCGGGCGTGTAGCGGAACGTGAGGTGGTCGAAGCGGATCTCGCGCTCAAATTCCACGGGCGCGGTCGGGGCGGCGGCCTGGAACTCCGGCGGAATCTCCTGATCCAGGAACACGAGCACGTCCAGAAGCACGGACCGGCTGCCGGCGGCCCGGCTCCAGCCGGCATAGACCTTCTGGGCGAGCGGAAGCAGCCGCTGCGCACCGAGGGCGAGCGCGCCGAGCACGGGAAGCGAGGCGATGATCCCGCCTTCCGTCCGGCTCAGCCACAGCGCCAGTGAGACGATGATCATGATGCCGATGCCCTCGGCGGCGAAGCGCGGCAGCACGGCGAGCGAGAAGTTCACCGCCTGGGCCTGGCGCAGGCCGGTCTCCACCTGGGCGAATTTCTGGACGTAGGCCTCCTGGGTGCCGTCCAGCAGAATGTCGCGGATGTCGCCGAGGCCCTCCTGCACGGATTTGACCCGGTCGGTCTGCGCGGCCGCGATGCGCACGCTGTTGCGGTTCAGGAGCGGCTTCACCAGACGGGTGATGGTCAGATAGATCGCGGCGAAGGCGGATCCGGCGATCAGGGCGCTGCTGGCGTCGATGACGAGGAGGGCGAGAATGATGAAGATCGCGACGAAACCGGCCAGAAACGCCTCGAAGAACGGCAGCAGCACGTAGAAGAGCAGAATCTGCGTCGAATTCGTGACGGCTATGACGTCGCTGGAATTCTGGTTCAGATGGTAGGAATAGGGCTGATAAAGCGTCTTGCGGTAAGCGTCGATGCCGAAGTCGTTGGCGATCGCGAAGACGTACTTGTAGACCGCGCGGTACATCACGATGCTCATGGTCGCTGCGAGGAGCGCGACCGTGATCAGCACGCCGCTGGCGATATAGACCGCATTCGGCGCCGACAGCAGGCCCGGCGGGATCAGGGTGTCGATGACCGCCGGGTTGCCGGCTGACGCCGCATCTGTCCCGAACAGGACCGCCAGGAACGGCACCACCGCGCCGAGCGTGACCAGCTCCGCCATTGCGCCGACGAACATCAGGCCCAGAAGAAAACCGAGCTCGCGCCGACGCGCCGCGGACAGGTGCCGGTAGAACCGCCTGAGAAGCGACAGGAGCGAGTCGTCGGCCGGGGTGGCGGAGGGCGTGACGGAGATCATGATCGACGAAACCGGCTTTGGAGTCCGGCATCGGTAGCGCCGGTGACATGAGCGGAGTGCGTCCAGTCGTGCACGCAGCAGACGTCTAATGTCCAGATTTTAAGGATGTATAAGCGACCGATAAAGCTATATGCACCGCGACTGCGAGCCGGGCGAGGGTCCGGCGCCGCGGAACGCGCATGGCGTCACCCGCCGGGCCGGTGGTGCGACGCGCGACGCATTTTTACGAGGGGCTTGGTGTGGGCGCACCGGTCGCTCCGGTCATCGGAGTACCCGATCGATGTCGATCATAGGATCCGCGAAACAGGCCGTCCGGCGCGCCTTCGCGCCGCGCGACAAGGCGACGTTGCGGAAGGTTGCGGCCACGGACGGCGTCGATTGCGCAGCCCTGGTGGAGGCGATCGAGGCGGTCTACGGCCTGAAGTCCGATCCGCCGGCCGCCATCCGGGCGATCGAGGCGGCGCGGACGGCCATGGCGGCGGATACACGGCCGCTGGCCGATGGGACCCAGGGCACGCCCGGGCCCTTCGATGACGGGATAACGGTCGCGGACGCCTGCGGGGTCAGCAAGCCGCCGTCCCAGGCGGTGCTTCTCTATGCGCTCGCCAGACGGCTGAACCCGGCGTCGATCCTGGAACTTGGTACAAATGTCGGCATTTCCTCCGCCTTCCTGGGGGCTGGGCTCAAGGACGCAGGCGGGTCCGGACGGGTCCTGAGCCTCGATGTCTCACCCTACCGTATCGAAGTCGCCAGGGCGCTTCACCGGGATCTGGCGATCGGCGGGATCGAAACTCGGGTCGGCCTGTTCGAGGACACGCTGTCCGGAGCGATCGCCGACGCGGCGCCGATCGACATGGCCTTCATCGACGGCAACCACCAGTACGAACCGACGCTCGCCTATACCGACGCCATCGCGGAGCGATCGGTCGAGGGGGCGATCTTCGTCTATGACGACGTCCGCTGGTCGGACGGCATGAAGCTGGCCTGGTCGGAAATCCTGAAGGACAGCCGGTTTCCGGTCGTCATCGACCTGCACTCGATGGGGCTGGCACTCTATGCGCCCTCCTCAAAGATCGAGCCGGTCCGAACGCCGGTCCTTTATTCCGTGCTCGCCCGCACGTGAGCTGACGCGAACAGGTCTCGCCCCATGGTCAGATCGCCGCTGCGCCTCCAGCAAATCTCGGAACTCCAGCAGGTCGGTGATCTGCTGCTCCTGATGGTGCTCGGCCTCGCCGCCTACATCATCTATCCCGGGCTCGCGGTCGAACAGGCGCAGGAATATCTGCTGGCGGCCGCTCTGGGATCGCTGGTCTGCATCTCCGTGCTGCGGCTCAACAAGGGATACAGCGAACAGCCCTATCTCATTCAGGGCATCAAGGTGCTCCAGATCACCGTGGCTCTGCTTCTCACCGGAGCCGTGCTGGCCACGATCGCGTTCGCCTTCAAGGAATCGGAGACCTATTCCCGGCTCTGGGCCGCCATCTGGCTCGCACTGGCCTGGATCGGCCTGGTGTCCTCCCGCGTGGCCGTGGCCTCGATCCTGACCCGGGTGATGCGCCGCGGTGCGCTGGTTCGCCGGACGGCGATCTATGGCGGGGGCGACCAGGGCAAGCAGCTCCTGGCCCACATCGCGGACAAGCAGGACCCGAGCGTTCAGATCGTCGGCTACTATGACGAACGCGAAGAGGAAGAGCGCCTGGTGGTCGCAGGCCTCCAGCGCCTCGGCGGCCTGCAGGAGCTCCAGGAGGCCGTCGCGGCCGGAAAGGTCGATACGATCATCCTCGCGCTGCCGTTCAATGCGGAGGCCCGGCTTACCCAGATCAGCGCTATGTTCGACAGCTACCCGGTGACGATCCTGCTGGCGCCGGACCTGATCATGTGGCGGGTGATGCGCGGGGCGACGTTCACGGTCGCCGGGGTGCCGCTGCCGCGGCTCGCCGACGCGCCGATTGTCGGCTGGGCCGGGGTGATCAAGCTGTTCGAGGACAAGGTTCTCTCCAGCCTGCTGCTTCTACTGCTTGCGCCGATCATGGTTCTGATCGCGATCGCCGTCCGCCTCGACACCGGGGGGCCGATCCTGTTCCGCCAGCCGCGCCGCGGCTTCAACGGCGAGCTGTTCACGATCTACAAGTTCCGAACCATGCATGCCGCGATGGCCGACCCGGAGGGCGCCCGGCAGGCGACGCGCAACGACCGGCGCGTTACCCGGGTGGGGTGGTTCCTGAGGCGCATGAGCCTCGACGAGCTGCCCCAGTTCTGGAACGTCCTGAAGGGCGACATGTCCCTGGTCGGGCCGCGACCCCACGCGCCGGGCACGAAGGTCGGCGACGAGAGCTTCGAGCGCGCCGTCGCCCGCTACAGCCATCGCTACCGCGTCAAGCCGGGCATCACAGGGTGGGCCCAGGTGAACGGCTGGCGCGGCGAGACCGACAGCCCCGAAAAGCTCCAGATGCGGGTGCGTTACGACGTCGAATATATCGACAACTGGTCGCTCGGGCTGGACCTCTACATCCTCGCGATCACGCCGTTCGCGGTCCTGTTCCGCCGCTCCAGAGCGTACTGAGCACCGGCGCGCCTGGCACCGGCGGAACGCCTCAGGCTTCCTGCTGGGGCACCTGCTGCACCCGCAGGAGCGTGATCCGGTTGCGGTCCTTCTTCTCCACCACGAACCGGACGCCGTGGAAGGTGAAGGCCTGCTTCTCCTCCGGAATCATGCGCGCCTCGTGGATCACCAGACCGGCCGCGGTGGTGGCTTCGTCGTCCGGCAGGGTCCAGTCGAGGGCCCGGTTCAGGTCGCGGATGGTGACGCCGCCGTCGACGAGGAGCGTGCCGTCCGGCTGCGGCCGCACGCCCTCCACCACGATGTCGTGCTCGTCGGAAATCTCGCCGACGATCTCCTCGATGATGTCCTCGAGGGTCACCAGCCCCATCACCTCGCCGTACTCGTCGACGACCAGGGCGAAATGGGATTTCCGCTTGAGGAAGGCGTTGAGCTGGTCGTGCAGGTTGGTGGCGTCGGGCACGAACCACGGCGGCTTGGCAATGGTCATGATGTCGAGCGCGTCGACCTCGCCTTCGGCGGCGTGCAGCGCACGCAGGAGATCCTTGGCGTGGAGAATGCCCACGATGTTCTCCGGCTCGCCGCGCCACAGCGGCAGGCGCGTGTAGGGGCTGGCCAGCGCCTGGTCCACGACCGTTGCCGCCGGTTCGTCGGCGTTCAGCATCTGCATCTTGGTGCGATGCTTCATGATGTCGGAGACTTCCAGCTCGGCCAGGTCCAGCAGGCCGCCGAGACGGTCGCGTTCGGCCTTGTGCAGGCCGCCCTGCATGTGCTGCAGATCGACCGTTCCGCGGATTTCCTCGTGCGGGGAGATGCCGGAATTCTCGTCGACGTCGACGCCCAGGCGGCGCAGGAGCCAGCGCACGAAGACCTGTACGGCCGCGGTCACCGGCCCGAAAATCACGACGACGGCGCGGGCGATGGGTGCGACGGCAAGCGCGAACCGGTCCGGATTGGAGATCGCCCAGGTCTTGGGCAACACCTCGGAAAACACCACGACGAGCACCGTCATGATGATGGTGGCGTAGGCCACGGCGGCATCGCCGAAGATCGCGATCAGGGCGCTCGTCGTCAGTGCCGAAGCAAGGATGTTTACGAGGTTGTTGCCGAGCAGGATTGCCCCGATCAGCCGCTCGCGGATGTCGATGAGCTTGCCGGCGACGGGCGCGCGCCGGTCACCCGCCTTTTCCAGTTGATGCATCCGGGCGCGCGACGCCGCAGTAATGGCGGTCTCGGTGCCAGAAAAGAAGCCGGATAGACACAAAAGAACGAGAATAGACGCACCAGTAAGCCACAGTTCCAGCGAACTCATCGCGCTGTCTCATCCTCCAGAAAATCCGCAATGACGTCGGCGGCGACGTCGTGGGCGATAAAGGAGCGGCCGATGCCGCGGGTCAGAATCAGGGTCAGGGCGCCGCGCTGCACCTTCTTGTCCTGGGCCATCAGCGCCAGGAGACGGGCGGGATCGCGGGCGGTGGCTGGAACTTCGGTCAGGTCGGCCAGCAGTCCGACGGCGTGCAGGTGCCGCTCGACCCGGACCGCGTCCTCCGCCGGGCAGAAGCCGAGCAGCGTGGACAGGCGGAACGCCATCGCCATGCCGATCGCCACCGCCTCGCCGTGAACCAGATCGCCGCCATATCCGACGGCCGCTTCCAGCGCGTGGCCGAAGGTGTGGCCGAGATTGAGCAGGGCCCGGTTGCCGGCCTCGCGTTCGTCCGCCGCCACGACGCGGGCCTTGGCGCGGCAACTGGCGGCAATGGCTTCGGCAAGTGCCGGCCCGCCGGCAAACACGGCCGGAGCGTTCGCTTCCAGCCAGCCGAAGAACACGGGATCGTCGATGAGGCCGTACTTCACCACCTCCGCATAGCCCGCTTTCAGATGGCGGGGGGGAAGGGTGGCCAGGAGGTCGGTGTCGATCAGGACGAACTGCGGCTGATGGAACACCCCGACCAGGTTCTTGCCGTGGGCGGTGTTTATGCCGGTCTTGCCGCCGACCGACGAATCCACCTGGGCCAGGAGGGTCGTGGGGATCTGCACGAACGCCATGCCGCGGCGCACGATGCCGGCCGCGAACCCGGCTAGATCACCGACCACACCACCGCCGAGCGCGACGATCGTGTCGCCGCGCTCCAGGCGGGCCGTCAGAACCGCGTCGACCAGGCGTTCCAGTTCCGCGAACGACTTGGTCGCCTCGCCGGCCGGCACCACGAACGCCTCGGCCGGGACCTTCGCCGATTCCAGCGCTGCCATGAGCGCAGGCAAATGGCGCTCGGCGACCGTTTCGTCGGTGACCACCATGGCCCGGCCGCCGGGGGCGAGCCCGGCCAGCCGTTCGCCGGCTTCGGCCAGGAGACCGGATCCGATGAAGATGTCGTAGCTGCGATCTCCGAGGGAAACCGGAACGGTCAGAAGGGGGGTGGTGTCGTCCACTGTCATTTCGTCTCCGGGACCGCCGGGGCGTGGCCGTCCAAATAATGCTCCAGCGCCGTCAGGATGGATGCGACGATCGCTTCGTGGGGGCCGTCCCAGGAATCGACGACCAGATCCGACGTCCCGAAGACGGGTTCGCGCTCCTCCTGGAGGCGGCGCATGGTGCCCTCCGGGTCGGTGCCGGCCAGGAGCGGCCGGTTGGCGCGTCGCCGAACCCGCTGCATCAGCGTCGCGTGGTCGGCCTTCAGCCAGATCGAGAGACCGGCCTCGGCGATCGACCGCCGGGTCTCCGCGGACATGAACGCACCGCCGCCGGTTGCCAGAACGAGCTGGCGCTCGGCCAGAAGGCGCCGGATCACCCGCCGCTCGCCGTCTCGGAACGCGGCTTCGCCGTGGATCTCGAAGATGTCGGGGATCGCCATGCCCGCCGCCGCCTCGATCTCGTGATCGGCGTCGACGAAGGGGAGGTCGAGCCGGGCGGCCAGGCGCCGGCCGATGGAAGACTTGCCGGCCCCGGGCATGCCGACGAGCACCAGCGAGCGCGCGCCCAGCCGCGACAGGACGCTGTCGGGCGACGGCTTCTGGGCTGAGACGGGGCTCTGCGCGGCGGACACTGGGGACTCGCGAGATCGGGTTCCTGAGGATTCCGGTTGAAAGGCCGGGCTAACGACCTGTCAAGCCTCCAAGCCTAGGCTGTCGCCGATCGTCAGGACAAGAGCAAGGCGTCGGCAGGATGAACCGATCGGAAACGGACATCGAGCGCTTTCTGGAGGCCATCGCGGTGGAGACCGGGGCGGCGCACAACACGCTGGACGCCTACCGGCGGGATCTGACCGCCTTTGCCGAGGGGCTCGACGGGCGCTCGCTGGCCGGCGCGACCTCCCAGGACATCTCCGACCATCTCGCCGATCTCGCCCGCCGGGGCTTTGCCGCCTCCAGCCAGGCCCGCAAGCTGTCGGCGCTGAGGCGCTTCTACCGCTTCCTGCATGCCGAAGGCGATCGCTCCGACGATCCGTCCGGCCGCATCGCGCGCCCGAAGCGGGTACGGCCGCTGCCGAAGATCCTCTCCGAGGAAGAGGTCGACCGGCTGATCGAGACCGCGCGCGCCGGCGCGGAGAGGGCGGACCTGTCGCCCAGAAAGGCGATCAAGGCGCTCAGAACCCATGCGCTCCTGGAGCTTCTCTATGCCACCGGAATGCGGGTTTCCGAGCTGGTGTCGCTGCCGGCGACGGCCAGCCGCCCGCGCGAGCCGATGCTGCTGGTGAAGGGCAAGGGCGGCCGCGAACGCCTGGTGCCGCTGACCGACAGCGCCTGCCGGGCGATGCTGCGCTTCCGCCAGGCGGTGGAGGCCCTGCCGGCGCTGGCGCGCAGCCGGCATCTCTTTCCGGCCGACAGCGACAGCGGCCATCTCACCCGGCAGGCCTTCGCCCGGGACCTGAAGGACGCCGCCGTCGCCGCCGGGATCCAGCCCTCGCGGGTGTCGCCGCACGTGCTGCGCCACGCCTTCGCCAGCCATTTGCTCCAGAATGGCGCCGATCTCAGGGTCGTGCAGCAGCTTCTCGGCCACGCGGACATTGGAACCACCGAGATCTATACCCATGTGCTCGCGGAGCGCCTCGCGCGGCTGGTGGGTGAGCATCACCCGCTGGCGGAGAGCGCTGCTTGACTTCACGGGCCGCCGGTCTCACGGTCCCGCCGATCCCAATCACGCAGGAAACCGAAGGGCGCATGCACAGCTTTCTGGAGTTCGAGAAGCCGGTCGCCGACCTGGTCGGCAAGCTGGAAGAGCTGAAGGCTCTCGGGACAGAGGACGGTCGCTCCGTCGACGTCGACGACGAGATCGCGCGGCTTGAGGGCAAGGCGCAGCAGGCTCTGAAGGACATCTACGCGAAGCTGACGCCCTGGCAGAAGGCCCAGGTCGCACGGCATCCCGACCGGCCCCACGCGTCCGACTACGTCGCCTCCCTGATCAGCGATTTCGTGCCGCTCGCCGGCGACCGCCTCTATGGCGAGGATTCGGCGATCCTGGCCGGTCTCGGCCGCTTTCGTGGAGCCCCGGTCGCGATTCTCGGCCAGGAAAAAGGTCACGACACCGCTTCCCGGCTGCGGCACAATTTCGGCATGGCGCGGCCGGAAGGCTACCGCAAGGCCGTTCGGCTGATGAAGATGGCCGACCGGTTTTCCCTGCCGGTGATCGCCCTGGTCGACACGGCCGGCGCCTATCCGGGCATCGGCGCGGAGGAGCGCGGCCAGGCGGAGGCGATCGCGCGCTCGACCGAGCAGTGCCTGGCGCTCGGCGTCCCGAACGTCGCCGTCGTGATCGGCGAAGGCGGGTCCGGCGGCGCCATCGCGCTCGCCACTGCCAACCGGGTGCTGATGCTCGAACATTCGATCTACAGCGTGATCTCGCCGGAAGGGGCCGCCTCCATTCTGTGGCACGATTCGGCCAAGGCCCAGGAAGCTGCGTCGAACATGAAGATCACCGCCCAGGATCTTCTCAAGCTCGGGGTGATCGACGAGATCGTCGCGGAGCCGCTCGGCGGCGCCCATCGTCAGCGCGAGACGATGATGGCGGCTGTGGGCGATGCCATCGAACGCCGGCTGACGGAGCTCGTGAGCCAGGACCGCGACAGCCTGAAGCAGGCCAGGCGTGACAAATTTCTCGCAATCGGACGCACTCTCGAGCGTTGAGCGCGGGAACTTTTTCGCGGCCACAACTACGCCGTATTTGGCGTGTGTTCCGATAGTCTCGTGAGACATGGGCAAAACGCCGGACGTGCGTCTCCGGCCCGGCCGCCGTCGTGGTTACGGTTTGGCAACCGGGATCGGGTAGACTGCACAATCCGGATGGTGTGAAACTCACCAGTCACTGCGAACCGAAGGGTGATGGACGTGAAGTTGAGCCGAGGCATTCTGTCCAGCTGGCGCGGGGTTCTGGCCGCCGCCGTGCTCGGGCTCGTCGTCGCCGGCTGTCAGGTGTCCGACCTGCCCAAGCACATGAAGCCGCTGAGCCCCAAGCTGGTCGCCAAGATCGACCGCATGAACATGACGAAGACGTCGCCGATCCTGGTTCGCATCTTCAAGGAAGAGAGCGAACTGGAGGTCTGGAAGGAGACGCGCGAGGGCAAGTACGCGCTTCTCGAGACCTACGAGATCTGCGCGTGGTCGGGCGAGCTCGGTCCGAAGAAGAAGGAAGGCGACCGGCAGTCGCCCGAAGGCTTCTACACGATCTATCCCGCCCAGATGAATCCGAAGTCGAGCTACCACCTGGCGTTCAATCTCGGCTTTCCCAACGCCTACGATCAGTCGCTCGGCCGGACCGGCTCGTTCCTGATGGTGCACGGCGACTGCTCCTCGCGCGGCTGCTACGCCATGGAGGACGAGCAGATCGAGGAAATCTATGCGCTCGGCCGCGAAGCGTTCCGCGGCGGTCAGCGTGCGTTCCAGGTCCAGGCGTTCCCGTTCCGCATGACTCCGGAGAACATGGCCAAGCATCACGACAACCCGAACATGCCGTTCTGGTCGATGCTGAAGGAAGGCTACGACCACTTCGAGGTGACCAGCCAGGAGCCTCAGGTGGCGGTCTGCGGCCACCGCTACGTGTTCAACGCCGAAGCGCCCGCCGGGCAGAGCTTCCGCGCCTCCAGCGCCTGCCCGGACTATCAGGTCCCGCAGGACATCTGGTTCGCCGTCGCCTCCAAGCAGCGGCGCGACAACGAGCTGGTTCAGCAGATCCTGGCCCAGAAGGAGCGCCGCGAGCAGCGTGAAGAGGACTGGGAGGCCCGCAAGGCGCGGATCGCCGGTATCCTCGGCCGCGACAATGACGATGCTGCGGCCGCCAGCCCGGCTGATGCGACTGCTCCCGCCGCGCCGAAGGCGACCGGTGGCGAGACCGCTCCTGCGGCGGCTCCGGCCGAAGACGACGATGCGGCGCGGATGATGCTGATCGCCAGCGGCGTTCCGGTGCCGGAACCCTCGCCGCGCGAGTCCAGCGAACGCGTGGTGCCCGCTCCCGGCCAGCAGGCCGAGGACGGGGACGAGGCCGCCAAGTCGACGGCGCTCGCTCTCGTGCCGGAAGCCGCGAACGGCGCGATCGGCCTCGGCCGCCGGGCGGCCAGCGGGACGGCTGAAAAGGTCGGCGACGCGTTCAGCCGGGTGAACTCGGTGATGCCCTGGAAGTGACCGTCTGACGGTCGGTCCTCCCGCATCGTCGGGGACAGCACCAAATCGAAAGGCCCGTCCCACGCGAAGGTGGGGCGGGCCTTTTTCGTTCAGTTTGACTGGCTTGTCGCTGCGCCGCCCCGCATGTGCCCCGAGCAGATGGAGCGCCGGCTTCTACTCCGCCGCGACCGATGTCGGCACGCGGGCCGCGTGGAACGCGTCGCGGAGCGCGGCGCGATGGCCCTCGGCCTTCTCCACTGATGCCGTCTTCACCGGACCGTAGCCGCGTATGCGGTCGGGATAGGCGGCAAGCGTGACCGCGGCGTCGTAGTTGGAGGCGGTCAGGTCGCTGACGATCTCGTCCAGCATCGCCTCGTACTCGATCAGCAGCCGGCGCTCCATCCGCCGTTCCTCGGTGCGGCCGAACAGGTCGAGCCTTGTGCCGCGGAACCGCCGCGCCCACGCCAGAACCGGCATGACCCGAAGCACCCACGGCCCGAAGCTGCGCTTCTGCGGCCGGCCCGTCCGCGGATCCTCCTGGGACAGGAAGGGCGGGGCCATGTTGAGCTCGATCCGGTCCCAGCTCTCGAACTGGTTCCGGAGCTGGGCGCGGAAGGACGGGCTCGCATAGAGCCGGGCCACCTCGTACTCGTCCTTGATGGCCATCAGCTTGAACAGGTTCGCCGCCACCGTGTCGGTCAGCTCCGAGCGACCGGGGGCGAGGCGGGTCTCGATGGCGCGGATCTGCTCCAGCCGCCGTGCGTAGCGCTCGGCATAGGCGGCGTTCTGATACTCGGTGAGACGCTCGCGCCGCCGGGCGATGGCCTCGTCCGATGTCGCAGACTTCCGGCGATGGTCCAGTCCGCTCTCCTCCGGCCTGTCCTTCGGCTGCACGCTGGCGGGATCCAGGATGAAGCGGCGGCCGAACCGGAAGGCGGCCAGGTTGGCGTCCACCGCAACCCCGTTGAGCTTGATCGCCTGCTCGATGGAGAGCGAGGACAGTGGCACGGTGCCGAGCTGATAGGCGGCGCCGAGCATGACCATGTTCGCGGCGATCGCATCGCCGAACGCCGCCGTCGCGAGTTCCGTAGCGGCAAGGAGCGTGGTCCGGTCCGGTCCGGTGGCC
The DNA here is from genome assembly GCF_030814015.1 of Amorphus orientalis. Lineage (NCBI taxonomy): Bacteria > Pseudomonadati > Pseudomonadota > Alphaproteobacteria > Hyphomicrobiales > Amorphaceae > Amorphus > Amorphus orientalis. The sequence continues at coordinate 162,884 of NZ_JAUSUL010000003.1, read as the reverse complement.
TCCTCGAGGGCGCGAACGATGCGCCGGGTCGGCAGCGAGAAGTCCGGATCCTGGACGAACTCGCCGGGAAGCTGCTCGTGGGTGTTGGCGACCACACGGCTGCGACCGGGCGCAAGCGCGCCGAGCTGCTTGGCCATGCCGGCGACCGGCAGGTCGCAGGCCAGCATGAGATCGGCCCCGCCGGCTCCGATGCGGATCGTGTGCAAATCCTCCGGCGACGGCGCGAGCTTCACGTGGCTGGTGACCGCGCCGCCCTTCTGGGCGAGCCCGGCCATGTCGATGATGCCGCAGCCCTTGCCTTCCAGATGGGCGGCCATGCCGAGAAGCGCCCCGATGGTGACGACCCCGGTGCCGCCCACGCCGGTGATCAGGATTCCGTAGGGGCCGTGCATGCCGGGCAGCGCCGGCTCCGGCAGATCGGTCGCCTCGATGGCGGGACCCTGGCCGCGCGCCTTCTCCTTCAGCTTGCCGCCGTGGACGGTGACGAAGGACGGGCAGAAGCCTTTCAGACAGGAAAAGTCCTTGTTGCAGTTCGACTGATCGATCTGACGCTTGCGCCCGAACTCCGTCTCCACCGGCTGGACCGCAACGCAGTTGGACTGGACCGAGCAGTCGCCGCAGCCTTCGCAGACCTCCTCGTTGATCAGGATGCGCTTGTCGGGATCGGGGAACTTGCCGCGCTTGCGCCGACGCCGCTTCTCCGCCGCGCAGGTCTGGTCGTAGATCAGCACGGTCAGGCCGGACAGCCCGCGCAGGTCGCGCTGAACCTCGTCGAGATCGTCGCGGTGATGGATGCTGGTCCCGGACGGAAAGGCGATGGCGTACTTGTCCGGCTCGTCGCTGACCACGGCGAGTTTCTCCACCCCGATCGCAGCCACCTCGTCGGCGATCTGGTGCACGGTCAGGCCACCGTCATTGGTCTGACCGCCGGTCATCGCGACGGCGTCGTTGTAGAGGATCTTGTAGGTCATGGTGACGCCGGCGGCCTTGGCCGCGCGGATCGCCATAAGGCCGGAATGGTTGTAAGTGCCGTCGCCGATGTTCTGGAAGACGTGGCCGGTCGTGGAGAACGGCGCCTCGCCGATCCAGTTGGCGCCTTCGCCGCCCATCTGGGTGAAACCCGACGTGGAGCGGTCCATCCACTGGGACATGAAGTGGCAGCCGATGCCGGCGTAGGCGTGACTGCCCTCCGGCACGACGGTCGAGGAATTGTGCGGGCAACCGGCGCAGAAATAGGGGCGGCGGCCGCCGATGTCCTCGCTGGCGGCAAGCCGGCGCCGGGCGGTGCGGACCTTGTCCAGGCGCGCCTTGATCCGCTCGTCGCCGGTCAGCGCCAGAATGCGCTCGCCGATCGCCTCGGCGACCATCGGCGCGTCGAGCGCTCCGTTCGCCGGGAACAGCCAGGCGCCTTTCTCATCGCGCTTGCCCTCGATCCGGGGCGCGTCGGTCCGGGCGTAGAGCGTCTCCTTCATCTGCGGTTCGATCAGGCCACGCTTTTCCTCCACAACGAGGATCTGGGGCAGGCCCTGGGCGAACTCCGAGACGCGGACCGGGTCGAGCGGCCAGGGGCAGGCGACCTTGAAGAGCCGGATGCCGAAATGGGCGCAATCGACCTCGTCGATGCCGAGCAGGTCGAGCGCCTCCAGGACGTCGAGCCAGCTCTTTCCGGTCGAGACGATGCCGAGCTTCGGGTGGCGCCCGCCCTGGGTCACGATCCGGTCGAGGCCATTCTCGCGCACGAAGGCCATGGCCGCCGGGATCTTGTGGACGTGAAGCCGCTCTTCCTGGGCGAGGGGTTCGAACCCGGGCCGGATGTTCAGCCCGCCGGGCGGCAGGATGCCCTCCGGCAGGACGATGTTTGCCCGGTCGAGGCGACCGTCGATGGAGCCGGTCGATTCGATGGTGTCCTTGACGCATTTGAGCGCCGACCATGTGCCGGCGAAGCGGGACAGCGCGATGCCGTAAAGGCCGTAATCGAGGAGTTCCTGAACGCCGGCCGGGCTCAGGATCGGGATCATCGCGTCGACGAAGGCGAATTCGGACTGGTGCGCGGTGGTGGAGGATTCGCAGGTGTGGTCGTCGCCCATCAGGGCCAGGACGCCGCCGTGGGGCGAGGAGCCGGCGAGGTTGGCATGGCGGAACACATCGCCGGAGCGGTCGGCGCCGGGACCCTTGCCGTACCAGACGCCGAACACCCCGTCGAAGCGGCCGGTGCCCCTGATCTCGGCCTGCTGGCTGCCCCACAGCGCGGTCGCGGCCAGATCCTCGTTGAGAGCCGGCTGGAAGAGGATGCCGGCCTCCGACAGCCGGGCGCCGGCCCGACCGAATTGCTGGTCGAGCGAGCCCAGAGGCGAGCCACGGTAGCCGGTGACATATCCGGCCGTGGAGATCCCGCTGGCGGCATCGCGCGCCTGCTGCATCAGGGTCAGGCGAACGATCGCCTGGGTTCCGGAAACGAAGATACGCTCTGCTTCGAGATCGTATTTCTCGTCGAGGGTGACCCGACGTGACGCCATACGGACACTTCCTTTCGATCGACCAGCCCCGGTCAGGCTCCAATGGTCGGAAGGATGCCGCGTGCGGTCAACTGGAAAGGTTGTAAATGACGACAATCCGGGCAGCCGCGCCCGCCGGACGGGCAGAAGGCGCACGGCTCAGGGCCGCGCCGCCTCCGGAACCAGCGCGGCTTACCCGTAAATGGCGGTCGGCAGCCAGGTCGCGATCTGCGGCAGATACCAGAGCATGAGCAGCGCGAAGATCTGGATCAGCACGAACGGAATCACGCCGATATAGATCGACATGGTCTTCACTTCCGGCGGTGCCACGCCGCGCAGATAGAACAGGGCGAAGCCGAACGGTGGCGTCAGGAACGAGGTCTGCAGATTGACCGCCATCATGACGCCGAGCCACACCGGGTTCATCGGCTCCCCGTTCGGCATCTCCATCTGCAGGAGCACCGGAGCCACCAGCGGCACGACCACGAAGACGATCTCCAGGAAGTCGAGGAAGAAGCCGAGGAAGAACATCAGGAGCATCACGGCGACGATGGCGCCGATGGTGCCGCCGGGCAGGCCGGCCAGGAATTCCTCCACCATCTCCTCGCCGCCGAGCCCGCGGAACACCAGCGAGAACAGGGCGGCGCCGATCAGGATCACGAACACCATGCAGGTGATCTGGGTGGTTCCCTCCAGAACCGGCTGCATGACGCCGGCGCGCATCACCCGCAGGAACGCGACCACGAAGCCGTAGGCGAGCAGCACGCACAGGAACAGGGCCGCGATGATAGCGACCATGTCGCCAGTCGGGATCTCGGTGCGGCTGACGCGCATGTCCATCGTGCCGACGAGGATCAGAAGGCCGATCACAGCGAGGCCGGCGATATAGATCGGGACCGGCCGGGTCGGATCGAGCCGCCAACCGGCCAGAAGCAGGGAACCGACCGCGCCGACCGCCGCGGCCTCCGTGGGCGTGGCCACGCCGGCCAGGATCGAGCCGAGCACCGAGACGATCAGCACGATCGGCGGGGCCAGGGCCTGGAGGATCTTGCCGAGGGTGACCTCCTCGCCTTCTTCCGGCGGCATGGCGGGGCTGGAGTCCGGCCAGATCAGGGCGACCAGGAGCTGATAGGCGATGTAGAGACCGACCAGGGCAAGGCCGGGCAGCAGCGCGCCGGCGAACAGGTCGCCGACCGACACCGTCTCCGGCGAGAAGATCCCCATGTCGAGTTGCGCCTTCTGGTAGGCGTTCATGAGCTGGTCGCCGAGGACGACGAGCACGATCGAAGGGGGAATGATCTGGCCGAGCGTGCCGGCCGCGGCGATCGAGCCGCAGGCGAGCCGCGGGCTGTAGCCGCGTTTCAGCATGGTCGGCAGCGACAAGAGACCCATGGTGACGACGGTGGCGCCGACGATGCCCGTGGAGGCGGCGAGCAGCGCCCCGACGACGGCCACGGACAGGCCAAGGCCGCCGCGCATGGTGCCGAACATCTTGCCCATGGTGTCGAGGAGCTCCTCGGCCACCTTGGACCGCTCCAGCATGACGCCCATGAAGATGAACAGCGGGACGGCGACCAGGACCTCGTTGGTCATGGTGCCGAAGATCCGCTGGGGCAGGGCGGCGAAGAAGGCGATGTCGAAAACGCCGAACACCATGCCGATCAGGCCGAAGATCAGCGCGATGCCTGACAGGGTGAACGCGACGGGAAAGCCCGACAGCAGCACCACACATGCCGCCACGAACATCAGGAGATCGAGAATGTGGGCGATGCCTTCCACGGTCACCAACTCGCTCAGGGGGTGTGAGAGGGAATGCGCAGGGCGTCGAGTTCGCTCTCGTCACCCATGATGGCGAGCACGGAATGCAGCATCATGGAGACGCCCTGCAGCCCCATCTGGACGGCGAACGCCAGGATGGCGGTCTTCAGCAGGAAGACGCCCTGGATGCCCGAAGATTCGCGCGAGCCTTCCATGATGGCCCAGGAATTCGCGACATAGGGCCAGCTGATCCAGAAAATCAGCGCGCAGACGGGCAACAGAAAGAAGAGGCAGCCGAGAAGATTGATCCAGGCTTTCCGCCTTGGGGTGGCTTCCCGGTAGAAGACGTCGATGCGCACGTGACCGTCCACCCGCAGCGTGTAAGCCGCCGCAAGCATGAACAGGAAGCCGTGCATGTAGATGATCAGCTCCTGCATCTGGATGGAGCCGAGACCGAACACGTACCGCATCACGACGACAACGAACTGGACGACCACGATCGCCAGCGCCAGCCAGGCGAGAACCTTGCCGGACCAGAGGTTGATGGCATCGATCGCCTGGGCGATGGCGCGCATGCGGATGTGCCCTTTTGAGATGCTGCGGATCGGGTGCGCGGGTCCGCCGGAAAGGCGGCACGGCGACGCTGCCGCCGTGCCGTTTCAGCCGGATGCGGGGAGAGCCCGGGCTTATTGCTTGCCGATGATCCGGTCGCGGCCGAGCGAGTAGGCCTGCTCGGAAATGTCGGTCCAGCCAGCCAGGTCCTTACGGGCCTTGATGTAGCTGTCGTAGATCCGCTTGCCGAGATCGTCATGGTCGGCCACGGCCGCCACGACTTCTTCCGATGCCGCGCCGAAGGCGTCGAAGATCTCGTCGGAGAAGCGCTTCAGCTCGACGCCGTGCTCGTTGATGAGCGTGGACAGCGCCTGGCCGTTCTTGGCCATGAACTCGGCGTACATGTTGTCGTTCTCGTCCCGGGCCGCGGACGAGATGATCGCCTGATCGGACGCCGAAAGACCGTCCCAGACACCCTTGTTGATGCCCACGCCGAGCGTCGGGCCCGGCTCGTGGAAGCCCGGATAGTAGTAGTATTTGGTGATCTTGTAGAAGCCGAACGCCAGGTCGTTCCAGGGGCCGACCCATTCGGTGCCGTCGATGGCGCCGGACTGCAGCGCCTGGAAGATCTCGCCGCCCGGCAGGTTGATCACGCTCACGCCGAGCTGGCGCAGCGCCTCGCCGCCGAGGCCGGGCATGCGGAACTTGAGGCCGCGGAGGTCTTCAACGGTGTTGATCTCGTTGCGGAACCAGCCGCCCATCTGGACGCCGGTGTTGCCGCACTGGAGCGGCTTGATGTTGAACTGGGCGGACAGCTCGTCCCACAGTTCCTGGCCGCCGCCCCATTGGACCCAGGCGTTCTGTTCCGGAGCGGTGAGGCCCATCGGGACCGCAGCGAAGAACGCGAAGGCCGGGTGCTTGCCCTGCCAGTAATATTCGGCGCCGTGATACATGTCGGCGGTGCCGCTCTGGACCGCGTCGAAGGACTCGAACGGAGGAACGAGTTCGCCGGCGCCGAAGAGCTTCACGGTGATGCGGCCGTCGGTCGCGGCGGTCACCTTGTCGGCGAAGCGCTGGGCGCCCGTGCCGAGGCCGGGAAAGTTCTTCGGCCAGGTGGTGACGAGTTTCAGTTCCATGTTCCCCTGCGAGATCGCCGGAGTGGCAAGCGTCGCGGAGGCGGCGGTGGCGCCGGCGGCAACGCCGGCGGATTTCAGAAATGAACGTCGGTCCATTGTGGTCCTCCCAGTTTCGTCGGGCGGGCACTGTCGGCCACCGTCACCGCATTTCAGTTGCGGCTTGTCGGCGGTTCTCGTCGCGCTCCGTGTTCCGATATAAAACGCAAGTTCCCGGAGCCGACAAGGGTCCCCATCTGGATTGGGCAGATTTCTGGACCATTTTTCGGATACGTTCGCATATGCCGTCTGCAGGGCTCCGTGATCGCGGCGTCCCCACCCACCCGATTGAAGTCGGATAGTCCTCAATGTCGAAACCCCTGATCCTGGTGACCTCGGACCAGCGCTCCTTTGACAATTTCGTCTGGTCGGCGACCCAGACCCAGTATCTCGAAGCCGTCAGCACCGTTGCCGGGGGCGTGCCCGTTCAGGTCCCGGCGATTGACCGGCCGGTCGATGTGGAGACGCTTCTGGACCGCGCCGACGGGCTGTTCGTCACCGGCTCTCGCTCGAACGTGCATCCGTCGCGCTACGGCGGAAGCGCGACGGAAGAGGCGGAACCCTACGATCTGGCGCGCGATCAGGTGACACTTCCCCTGATCAGGGGCGCGCTGGCACGCGGTCTGCCGCTGCTGGCGGTCTGCCGCGGACTGCAGGAGCTGAACGTCGCCCTCGGGGGCACCCTGCATCCGGCGCTCCATTCGCTCTCCGGCCGGTTTGACCACCGCTCGCCGGACTCAACCGACAACAAGGTCCGGTTCAAGCTCAGCCATCAGGTCGACGTGGTGCCGGGCAGCCAGCTGGCGGAGATCGTCGGGGAAACCACCTTCATGGTGAATTCCCTGCACCGGCAGGGGATCTTCACCCTCGCCGACGGGCTGGTCGTGGAAGCGACCGCGCCGGACGGAACGATCGAGGCCGTCCGGGTGGCGGATGCGCGGGGGTTCGCGGTCGCGGTCCAGTGGCATCCGGAGTTCTGGGCAGAGACGGATCCGCCCTCGCGCCGCATCTTCGAGGCGTTCGGGGCGGCCGCTCGGCGGTTCCGGGAAACCGAAATCGCCGTGCCCGTCGCCGGCTGACGGCCGCCGGGAGGTGCGCGGACGCATCCGGCGGCTGCCCATTGCAATCGCGGGCGCCCCCGCTATGGTCCGCCGATTGCCGGGCGCTGCCCGTGCACCCGCGGAAATCCTGTTGATCGCGTTGACCGCAGATGAAGTCGTTCGATCCCGCCCCGAGTTCCGTCGGCACGGCCTCCTATGGGCCGCTGCGTCCGCCGGAGATCTCGGTCGTCCTGCCGACCTATAACGAGCGGGACAACATTCTCGTCGCGATCGAGCGCGTCGCCGCGACGCTGGACGGTCGCCCCTGGGAAATCATCGTCGTCGACGACGATTCGCCGGATGGGACGGCGGAACTGGTCAACGACCTGGCCAGCCGGGACGGACGCGTCCGCTGCATCCACCGGATCGGACGGCGCGGCCTCTCCGGCGCGTGCATCGAGGGGATGATCGCCGCCTCGGCCCCGATCGTCGCGGTGATGGATTCCGACCTCCAGCACGACGAAACCATCCTTCCGAAGATGCTGGCCGCGATCGAGGACGGCGAGGCGGAAATCGTCGTCGGAAGCCGCTACGTGGAAGGCGGCGCGGCAACGGCCGGCCTCTCGCCGGTCAGGGCCGCCGGCAGCCGGCTGGCCAACGGCATTGCCCGTGTTCTGCTCGGGGTGCGGCTCAACGACCCGATGAGCGGCTTCTTCATGCTGCGGCGCTCGATGGTGGAAAAGCTCGAGCCGAAGCTCTCGCGCCAGGGCTTCAAGATCCTGCTCGACATCGTCGCCTCCGCGCCGCGCTCCACCAAGGTCGTCGAGATTCCCTACGGCTTCCGCGAGCGCGTGGCCGGCGAAAGCAAGCTGGACGAACTCGTCACCATCGAATTCCTGGCGCTGATCGTGTCCAAGCTCCTGTTCAACGTCGTGTCGGTGCGCTTCATCCTGTTCATGGCCGTGGGCGCCAGCGGCGTGGTGATCCATCTGGCGACGCTGCGCGGCGCGATGGCCGTGCCCGGCGTCGTCTTCGAGATGGCCCAGACGATCGCCACGGTGGTGGCGATGACCTGGAACTTCTTCCTGAACAACTGGCTGACCTACCGCGACCGGCGCCTGCACGGTGTCGCCATGCTGCGCGGGCTGGTGTCCTTCTATCTGGTCTGTTCGCTGGGCGTCGTCGCCAACGTGGGCGTGGCCAGCGCGCTGCACGGGGCCGACCAGGTCTGGTGGGTCGCCGGTACGGCCGGCGCCTTCGTCGGGGCGGTCTGGAACTACGCCGGCAGCGCCGCGCTCACCTGGCGCGTCCGCTGAGCCCGCCGATGCGACCGACCGGAGCCGACCCGCGCTTGAGCGAGAGTGCTATCCCGTCCGCGCCGGCCGGCGGCCGCCCCCTGATCGATCTCGGGTCGCCTTGGACCGTCGCGGCGATCGTGATCGCCCTCACCGTGGTCCGGCTCGTCGCCGCCGCCACCATCGGGCTCACCGAGGACGAGGCCTACTACCGGCTCTGGGCGCTCGCGCCGGCGCTCGGCTACTACGACCACCCGCCGATGGTCGGCTGGTGGATCGCTGCCGGCCAGGCGCTGTTCGGCGACACCACGCTCGGCATCCGGTTCGTCACCGTTCTCGCCGTGGCCGTCGGCTCGGTCGCCATCTGGCGGGCGGGCTGGCTCCTCTCGGGAGACCGGCGAACGGCCGGGCGGGCGGTGGTGTGGTTCAACGCCACCCTTCTCGTCGGCATCGGCGCCATGATCGCCACACCCGACGTGCCGTCGGCATTCTTCTGGGGGCTCGCGATCTGGGCCCTCCTGGAACTGGTCCGCTCCGACGACGGACGCTGGTGGCTCGCGGTCGGCCTGTTCGCCGGTCTCGGGCTTCTCGCAAAGTATTCCGGGCTGTTCCTCGGGGCGGGCATCGTGCTGTGGCTGCTTGCCGTCCCAGGCCAGCGCAAGTGGCTGGCGAGCCCCTGGCTCTGGATCGGCGGGATTCTCGCCGTCGTTCTGGCGCTGCCGGTCGTCTACTGGAACGCCCAGAACGAGTGGGTCTCGTTCGCCAAGCAGTTCGGCCGGGTGGCCGGCGACCATCTGGTTCTCAAGTTCATTCCGGAATTCGTGCTGGCCGAGCTCGGGCTGATCGGGCCGCTGATGATCCCGTTCCTGATCATGGGCATGATCGCCATCGCCCGGTCTCCGCGGCGGGAGAACCCGGGCCGTTGGCTGGTGCTGCTCTCCGGCATGCCGTTCCTGGCCTATCTGCTGGTTCACGGTCTGCATGACCGGGTGCAGGGCAACTGGCCGGCGCCGCTCTATCCGGCCATCGCGTTGATTTCGGCCGAAGCCGCGACGCTCGCCGGCGTGTCGGAGCGCCGTCGCAGGGGATGGGAGCGGCTCAGGGCGCTTGTCGCGCCGGTCGGCATCGGCCTGACGCTGTTGGCGATCGTGCACGCCGGTATGACCGCCGGCTTCGTCACCGACCGGGATCCGACCAAGCAGCTGCGCGGCTGGGAGGAGCTTGCCGGCGAGGTCGAAGCGCTGCGCGAGGAGACCGGCGCGGCGTGGGTCGGAACCATCCACTACACAACGACCGGCGAGTTCTCCTTCTATCTGCCGGAGACGACGCCGGTGTTCGGGCTCGTCGAGCCGCTGCGCTACGCCAATCTGCCGGCCCCGGATCTTGCGCTCCTGCAAAAGCCGGGCCTGGTGCTGGACGAATCCCGCCGCCTGGGCGTGTGGCATCTGGACCGGCGGTTCGAGAACTTCGAGAAGATCGCCACGCTGGTGCGGGAGGCCAACGGCGTGGCGATCGCCCGCTACGACGTGTGGCTCGTCAGCGACCCGAAAGGCGACCCGACCGGCCGTGCGGAGTGATGTGCCCGGACGCGCTCAAAAGGCGAAATAGGCGAGAACCCCAAGCCAGACCGCTCCGCAGGCGAGCCCGGCCAGCACTGCGATCCCGTCGCGGCTGACCAGCCCGAGCCCGATCAGGAGCATGACGCCGCCCGGCGGCAGTGCGGCGAACGGCACGAAGGCGAGCGCGATCATCGACACGGCCATGGCTGCCGACATGGCCGCGACGAGGCGGACCCAGGGTTTTTCGCTGAGACCGGTCAGCCGGGGCTTCAGGGTCTTGTCCAGAAGCCGGGCGGTGGGGCGGACGCGCTTCAGGAGGCCGGCCAGCTTGTCCTCGGGAATTTCGGCGCGCGCCAGACGCTTCGGCAGGGCGAGATGCGACAGGCCGAACAGCAACTGTCCCGAGAGATAGAGCACGACCGCGCCGAACACGGCGCTGAATCCGGGCACTGCGCCCGTCGGCAGGATCGCGAACAGCGCCATCAGCACCATCACCGGCCCGAAGGAGCGGGCGCCGAACCGCTTGATCAGAGAGCCGACGGTTTCCGTGCCGGAGCTTTCGGTCAGATCGTCGAGCAGGTCGGTCAGTCTGGTCTTGCCGGTGCCGTGCCCCTTGCTCCCTGCGGATCGGGCGCGATCCGTGCCGGTCAGTGTGTCGCTCATCGCTCGGGTCCAGTTGGCTTTCCGGTGGTCTCGGTCGTCGCGGGATATCATGCCTGCAGTCAAGCGTCCGCGAGCGATCGCGTTCCATGCACCCGCGCTGTCGCGGCCCGGTCCCGGCGGACCCAGCCCGGTGCGCTCGTCCGGAAAGAGGCGTCACGCGGGGTTTGTCCCGACCGCCCGCCGGGATCATATTGGGTGCAAGAAACCGACACGGACGGTCGGGGCGCCGGACACCGGTGTCGCTTATCGGACCGGTGCGCCGGCCCGGTTCGATCCGTCAGAATTCTAGGAGGTCGCAATGGACGATCCGTTGACAATCGCGGAAGCGTGGTCGAGCGAGGGCCGCAAGGTCGCGCTCGCCACGGTGGTCGATACATGGGGCTCCGCGCCCCGGCCGGTCGGAAGCCATCTCGTCATCGACGAGGAGGGCCGGTTCGAGGGCTCCGTTTCGGGCGGCTGCGTGGAAGGCGCGGTGGTCGCCGAGGCGGTCGACGTGATCGAGACCGGCAAGCCGCAGATGCTGGAGTTCGGGGTGGCCGACGAGACCGCATGGGAGGTTGGGCTGTCGTGCGGCGGCACCATCCGCGTCTTCGTCGAACCGGTGCGCTGAGGCGGTCATGGATCTGAAGATACTCAAGGCGCTGAACGTCGAGCGCGCCGCGCGGCGCGCCGCGATCGTGGTGACCGACCTTGCGTCGGGCAGCCAGCGGCTGGTGAAGGAAGCCGATGATCTCGGCGGCGATCCGCTGGCCGACGTGCTTTCCGCGCGGTTCCGCTCGGGCAAATCGGGCCGGGTCGAGGCGCCGGACGGAGCGGAGGTGTTTCTTACCGTGCACACGCCTCCGGCGCGGATCGTGGCGATCGGCGCGGTCCACATTTCCCAGGCGCTGGCGCCGATGGCGGCGCTCGCCGGTTTCGACGTCACCATCATCGATCCGCGCACCGCGTTTGCGACGCCGGAGCGCTTCGAGGGCGTGAACCTGGTCGCCGAGTGGCCGCAGGATGCGCTGCCGCAGGTCGGGCTCGATCCGTACACGGCCGTGGCGGCTCTCACCCACGATCCGAAAGTCGACGATCCGGCGCTTCAGGCCGCACTCGACGCGGGCTGCTTCTATGTGGGTGCACTCGGCAGCCGGAAGACCCACGGCAAGCGCCGGGAGCGGCTGACGGAGCTCGGCATCGCGGGCGAGGACATCGACCGCATCGCGGCGCCGATCGGGCTTGCGATCGGGGCGGCGAGCCCGCCGGAGATTGCCGTCGCCGTGCTCGCGCAGATCATCGAGGCCTTGAGGAAGCGGCCGCAGGCGGTCGAGGAGAGGTCGGCGGCGTGAAGTTCGGACCGGTTCCGGTCGACGAGGCCGAAGGCGCGATCCTCGCCCACACGGTCCGGCTATCGTCTGGAGTTCTGAAGAAGGGCACGGTGCTCGACGCGGAGGCGCTTGGGCGCCTTCGCGAGGACGGCATCGCCGATGTCGTCGCGGCCGTGCTTGCGCCCGGCGATGTCGACGAGGATGCGGCCGCGGGCCGGCTGGCGTCGGCCGTTGCGGGCCCGCACATCCGCATCGACGACGCCTTCACCGGACGGGCCAATCTGTTCGCGACCGAAGCCGGCGTCTTCCAGGTCGACCGCGCCGCCGTCGACCGGCTCAACCGGGTCGGCCCGTCGGTGACGCTGGCCACGCTGGAGGACCGGGCCGCCGTGGAGGCGGGCCGGATGATCGCGACCGTCAAGATCATCCCGTTTGCCGTCGAGGCCGAGGTGATGGCGCGGGCGGAGGAGGTCGCCGGCTCCGGCGCGCCGCTTCTGTCGGTGGCACCCTTTCGGCCGATGCGGGTCGGGGTCGTCTCGACGCTGCTGCCCGGCCTGAAGCCCTCCATCGTCGACAAGACGCTCAAGATCCTGGGCGACCGGCTCGCCCCGGCAGGGGCACGGATCGAGGCCGACGAACGGGTCGCCCACGAAGCCCCGGCGTTGGCGGATGCGCTGGCGCGGCTGGCCGACGGCCCGGACCTCCTCATCGTGTTCGGCGCGTCGGCCGTCGTCGACCGCCACGACGTGATCCCGGAAGCGATCGAGCGGGCCGGCGGCACGGTCGATCACTTCGGCATGCCGGTGGATCCGGGCAACCTGCTTCTGATCGGCCGGCTCGCGGGGCGGCCGGTGATCGGGGCGCCGGGCTGTGCGCGCAGTCCGAAGGAGAACGGCTTCGACTGGGTGCTCAACCGCACGCTGGCGGGCCTCGACGTCACGCCGGACGACATCGTGGGTCTCGGCGTCGGCGGGCTCCTGATGGAGATCGTGTCCCGGCCGCAACCGCGCTCGGAGCCGACGGCGGAGCGGGAGGCAGACAGCCCGACGGTGGCAGCGCTTGTCCTGGCGGCAGGCCGCTCGACCCGCATGGGCAGCCCGAAAATGCTGGCCACCATCGACGGGATGCCGCTGGTGCGCCGGGTGGTGGAGGCGGCCGCGGCGAGCCGCGCCGATCCCATCGTTGTCGTGACCGGCCATGGCGGCGACGCCGTAAGAGGCGCGCTCGACGGGCTTTCGGTTCAGACCGTCGACAATCCGTCTTATGCCGATGGTCTCTCCACCTCCGTTCGGGCGGGGCTTGCGGCGCTGCCGGATGAGGCCGACGCGGCGCTGGTGCTGCTCGGCGACATGCCGATGATCGAACCGGCGATGATCGACCGGCTGATCGACGCCTTCGATCCGGAGAAGGGCGCGCTGATCGTGGTGCCGACCCACGGCGGCAAGCGGGGCAATCCGGTCCTCTGGTCGCGCCGGTTCTTCACGGAGTTGATGGCGGTCACCGGCGACAAAGGGGGGCGGGACCTTCTCGCCGAGTACCCCGACGCGATCGTCGAGGTGGAGCTCGGCGAGGCCGCGGCCATGGACGTCGACACACGGGAGGTCCTGGCGGATCTCGGCGGTCAGCCGGCCGAAGGGAGCGGGGCGGGTCGATGAACGTCGAGGCGGTGACGATCGCCGCCCTCGGCGTGCTCCTGTTCACGCTTGTCGGCGACCGGCTGTCGCGTTCCCCGCTCAGCCCGCCGCTCCTGTTCATTGTGTTCGGGGCGCTGATCGGGCCGCTCGCCCTCGACATCGCCGGCGTGAACGCCACGGCGGGCGCGGTGCGCACGGTGGCGGAAGTGACACTGATCCTGGTCCTCTTCTCCGATGCCTCCCGGATCCGGCTCGGCGAGATCACCCGCTATCACGGCCTGCCGCTGCGCACCCTCGCGATCGGCATGCCGCTGACGATCGCCGCCGGCACCCTGGCCGCGGTGTTGCTGTTTCCGGACATGACCGTGTTCGAGGCGGCGCTTCTGGCGGCGGTCCTGGCGCCCACCGACGCCGCGCTCAGCCAGCCGGTCATGACCAACGAATCGGTTCCCTCGCGCATTCAGCAGTCCATCAACGTGGAAAGCGGTCTCAACGACGGCCTTGCCCTTCCGGCGGTGCTGTTCTTTCTCGCCTGGGTCGGCGTGGAGGGCGAGATCTCCGGTGTCGACGGCCAGGGGGTCGGCAGCTGGATGATGTTCGTCGTCCAGCAGGTCGGGTTCGGCGCCGCGGTCGGGGCCGCGGTCGGTCTCGGCTCCGGCTTCGCCATGCGGGCCCTTGCCGGCAGGGGCGAAGAGGCCCAGCCCTACGAGGGGATGGGCGCGATTGCGACCGCCATCGTGGCTTATGGCGGCGCCCATCTCATCCACGGCAACGGCTTCATTGCGGCGTTCGTCGCGGGCCTCGCCTTCGGCAACACCATGTCCCGGCCGGCGCGCTTCCTCTACGAATTCATGGAGACGGAAGGCCGGCTGCTGATGCTTCTGACCTTCATGGTGGTCGGGATCGCGCTGCTGCCGCCGTCTGTCGCCCTGTTCGATCCCGCCATGCTTCTTTACGCCGTGCTGAGCCTCACCGCGGTGCGCATGGTTCCGGTGCTGATCTCCCTGATTTGGACCGACATCCGTCTGCCGTCGAAGCTGTTTCTCGGCTGGTTCGGGCCCAGGGGCATCGCCTCGATCCTGTTCGCGCTCCTGATCGTGGAGCGGGAGGACGTCGACGCCGGCCCGCTGATCATGGCGGCGACGGTGGTCACCGTGGTGCTGAGTGCGCTCTTGCACGGCGTCAGCGCCCCGGGTCTCGCCCGGCGCTACGGGGCCTGGGCCGCCCGCAACGGGGATGCGGCGGAGACCCGGCCGGTGCCCGAAATGCGCACCCGCCACGGCCACCGCAAGCGCAGATCCGGTTAATCAGAATCCCCTGTCCGAGGATGCCGGAGGCGGCCGGGTTGCGGCGCTGATTCGCCGGGGGAGGGCCGGCGGGTCAAATTCGGGTGACGCGGCCCTCGCGAAGCCGCAAAAAGTCCCCATATCTCATAAGGTTGCGGCGTCGTTTGATGTGCCCTGCCGAGCCCTTATAAGAGGGCCTGACCCTTCTCTTGATTCGGACGAGATATCCTTGGTGACGGAACCCACGCCCACCGATTCCTCCTCGGATTACGGTGCTGACTCCATCAAGGTCCTGCGCGGCCTGGATGCCGTGCGCAAACGCCCCGGCATGTATATCGGCGACACTGATGACGGCTCGGGCCTGCATCACATGGTGTATGAGGTCGTCGACAACGCCATCGACGAGGCGCTGGCCGGCTACGCCGACACCGTGCGCGTGGCCCTCAACGCCGACGGATCGGTCTCGGTTTCGGACAACGGGCGCGGCATTCCCACCGACCTCCACTCCGAGGAAGGCGTCTCCGCCGCCGAGGTCATCATGACCCAGCTCCACGCCGGCGGTAAGTTCGACCAGAATTCCTACAAGGTCTCCGGCGGTCTGCACGGCGTCGGCGTGTCCGTGGTGAACGCGCTCTCCAGCGAGCTCGACCTTCGCATCTGGCGCAACGGCAAGGAGCACTTCATGCGCTTCCGTCACGGCGTGGCGGAAGAGCCGCTGGCCGTGATGGGCAATGCGGAGGGCAAGAGCGGCACCGAGGTGCGCTTCCTGCCGTCGACCGAGACATTTTCCCAGGTCGAGTTCGACTTCGGGACGCTGGAGCGCCGCCTGCGCGAGCTCGCCTTCCTCAATTCCGGCGTCCGTATCACGCTCGTCGACGAGCGCGGTGTCGAGCGCAAGGAAGAGGAGATGCTCTATGACGGCGGGCTGGAGGCGTACGTGCGCTGGCTCGACCGGACCAAGCATCCGCTTCTTGGCGCGCCGGTGTCGACCCGGGGCGAACGCGACGGCGTCGTCGTCGAGACGGCGATGTGGTGGAACGATTCCTTCCACGAGAACGTGCTCTGCTTCACCAACAACATCCCGCAGCGTGACGGCGGCACCCATCTGGCCGGCTTCCGCGCCGCGCTGACCCGCCAGATCACGGCCTATGCCGACGCCCACGGCATCACCAAGCGCGAGAAGGTGACGCTGACCGGCGACGACTGCCGCGAAGGGCTGACCTGCGTGCTCTCGGTGAAGGTGCCGGATCCGAAGTTCTCCTCCCAGACCAAAGACAAGCTGGTCTCGTCCGAGGTCCGGCCGGTGGTGGAGAACCTCCTGAACGCCGCGCTCTCGACGTGGCTGGAGGAAAATCCCAACGAGGCCCGCCAGATCGTCACCAAGGTGGTCGAGGCGGCAACCGCGCGCGAGGCCGCCCGCAAGGCGCGCGACCTGACCCGGCGCAAGGGCGCGCTCGACATCGCCTCGCTGCCCGGCAAGCTCGCCGACTGTCAGGAACGCGATCCGACCAAGTCCGAACTGTTTCTGGTCGAGGGCGATTCGGCAGGCGGTTCGGCCAAGCAGGGCCGGCACAGAAACTACCAGGCCGTTCTGCCGCTGCGCGGCAAGATCCTGAACGTGGAGCGCGCGCGCTTCGACAAGATGCTGTCGTCCAACGAGATCGGAACCCTGATCACCGCGCTCGGCACCGGCATCGGGCGCGAGGAGTTCAATCCGGACAAGCTGCGCTACCACAAGATCATCATCATGACGGATGCCGACGTCGACGGCGCCCACATCCGCACGCTGCTTCTGACCTTCTTCTACCGGCAGATGCCGGAGCTGATCGAGCGCGGCAATCTCTATATCGCCCAGCCGCCGCTCTATAAGGTGCGGCGCGGCTCGTCCGAGCAGTATCTGAAGGACGAGAAGGCGTTGGAAGACTATCTGACCGACACCGGTCTGGAGGACACCAAGCTCACGCTTGCCTCCGGCGAGGTCCGCACCGGTCCGGATCTGCGCGCCGTGGTGGAGCGCGCGCGCTCGGTCCGCAACATCCTCGACGGGCTGCATGCGCGCTATCCGCGCGACGTCGTGGAGCAGGCGGCCATCGCCGGAGCGCTCAACGACGAGATCCTGCACGACAGCGCGAAAGCGGCCGAAGCCGCGGGCTATATCGCCCGGCGTCTGGATATTCTGGCCGACGACTGGGAGAAGGGCTGGGAAGGCCAGGCCATCGAGGACGGCAGCCTGCGGTTCGAGCGCACCGTGCGCGGCGTGCGCGAGGTGGCCGTGATCGACGCCGCCCTGATCGGCTCCTCGGATGCGCGCAAGCTCGACAGCTACGCGTCCCATCTCCAGGAGATCTACGGCAAGGCGGCAACCCTCAGCCGCAAGGACAAGGAAAGCGCCATTCGCGGTCCCCGGGCGCTGGTCGAGGCGGTCTACGACGTAGGCCGCAAGGGCATCTCCATGCAGCGCTACAAGGGCCTCGGCGAGATGAATGCCGATCAGCTCTGGGAGACCACGCTGGATCCCGATGCCCGATCGCTGCTGCAGGTGCGGATTTCCGAGGCCGACGACGCGGACGACATCTTCACCCGCCTGATGGGCGATGCCGTCGATCCGCGCCGCGAGTTCATCCAGGATCACGCGCTTCAGGTGGAAAATCTGGACGTCTGATTCCGGCGGATCACCGTCCCCGGGCCGCCGTCCGGCGTCTCGGCGGCCGATCGGCCCCGCCGGGTAAGGAATTCCTGCGTCGATGACGTCCAACCGCGCGCTGATCTGGCTGCACTCGGCCACGCTGATCGCGTTCCTGGCCGCCTCCAGCGTGCCATCGCCCCTCTATCGGCTCTACCAGGACGCGTTCGGGTTTTCGCCCCTCGTCCTGACTTCGATCTTCGCCATCTATCCGCTCGCGCTGCTCGCGTCGCTGATCCTGCTGGGGCCGATCTCCGACCATGTCGGCCGTCGGCCGGTGATCCTCGGCGCGATCGGACTGGAACTGGCGGCCATGGCCCTCTTCCTGCTCGCATCGGGGGCCGAATGGCTGATCGCGGCGCGGGTCGTCCAGGGCGTGGCGACCGGCATCGCCGCGGCCACCGTCGGCGCCACCCTGATCGACGTCGACCGGGATGCGGGCGGGTTCGCCAACTCGGTCGCGCCGATGACGGGGATGGGGATCGGCGCGCTCGCATCCGCGCTCCTGGTGCGCTATGCGCCGGCGCCGTTGCATCTCGGTTTCGTGGTCCTCGTGGCAATCTTCCTGCTTCAGATCGCGCGGACGGCACGGGCGCCCGAAACGCTCGGCGAACGGGCGCCGGGCCGTCACCGGATCCGTTTCCGCATCGTCGTTCCGCCGCGCGCCCGTCCGGCGCTGATCGGCGTGGCCCCGATCCTGATCGCGATCTGGGCGCTGGGCGGCTACTATCTGTCATTGATGCCGTCCCTGATTACGGAGTTCGCCGGCGAGGACGCCGCCTGGATCGGCGGCGCGGCGGTGTTCGCGCTGACCATGACCGGGGCGGTCTCCGTGATCGCGATGCGCAACCAGCCGGCGAGAACGGCGCTTGCCACAGGCACCGGCGCGCTGGCCTTCGGCGTGGCTGCGGTGGTGCTGAGCATCGACATCGCCAACCCGGTCCTGCTCCTTCTGGGGTCGATGCTGGCCGGCGTCGGCTTCGGCGTCGGCTTTCTCGGCGCGATCCGGAGCGTCATGCCCCTTGCCGCCCCAGACGAGCGGGCGGGCCTGATGTCCGCCTTCTACGTGCTGTGCTACCTGGCCAACGCCCTGCCGGTACTGGCGGCGGGCTATGCGACCAGCCGGTTCGGCCTGGTGCCGACGGCGAACGGATTCGCCGCCGGGATCATCCTTCTGGCGATCCTCGGCGGGATCGGGCTCCTCCGCCGTCCCTGATCGGTTGCGCCCCGGCAAGCCGGCCGCGGAGCGGGTACGCCGTTCTCCGAAATCGATCAGACCCCCATTGTTGCAGGGCGGTTCGCCCTTCGGGGGCGAAGACCGTCATCGATCTCTTGCACTCGGGCTTTATATGTAACATATGAAGTTACATGAAACTCGACAGCCGCCTCTCCTCCGTTCTCCATGTGCTCCTTCACATGGCGTCCAAGGACGCCCCGGTCCCCTCTGAGGTGCTCTCCCGCCACCTCGGGACCAATCCGGTGGTGGTCCGCCGGACGATGGGCGGATTGCGCGATGCGGGGCTGGTCCGCTCCGGCCGCGGCAAGGGCGGCGGCTGGACCCTGAGCCGCCCGCTTTCCGAGATCACCCTGAAGGACGTCTACGTGGCGCTCGGCGAACCGCCCCTCTTCGCCTTCGGCAACCGCAACGAGACTCCGGACTGTCTCGTCGAACAGGCGGTCAACGCCCGCGTCGACGACGCCATGCGCGACGCCGAAGCCCGTCTTCTAGAGCGCTTTTCCACCATCACGCTGGCCGATCTTGACGCGGACTTCCGCGAGCGGCTGGCGCGTCATCCGGGCAGGACCCACGACCATGCACCATCATGACGTCATTGTTGTCGGCGGCAGCTTCTCCGGCCTTTCGGCCGCCCTTCAGCTCGCGCGGGCCCGCTTCCGGGTGCTCGTGATCGACGGCGGCAGCCCGCGCAACCGCTTCGCGTCCGCCTCCCACGGGTTCCTGGGCAGCGACGGTGAGAACCCGGCCGCGATCCTGGAGCGGGCAAGGCGCCAGCTGGCGGCCTATGAGGGCACAAGCGTCGCATCGGGCCTCGCCAGGTGGGCCCGAAAGGGCGACGACGGTTTCGTCGTGGAGACCGGGGACGGCACGTTCGGCGCGCAGACGCTGGTGCTGGCGACCGGTGTCACCGACGTGCTTCCCGACGTGCCCGGCCTGGGCGCCCACTGGGGCGAGAGCGTGATCCACTGTCCGTTCTGCCACGGCTACGAATTCGGCGGCCGGCCGCTGGGCGTACTCGCGACGGGGCCGATGTCGCTTACCCAGGCACGGATGATCCCGCGCTGGGGGCCGACGACCCTGTTCCTCGACGGGAAGATCGAGGTGTCCGACGACGACCGTGCGGATCTGATCGCGCGGGGCATCCAACTTGAGGAAACGCCGGTTGCGGCCGTCGAAGGGGAGGGGGCCGGTCTCGACGGCGTCCGCCTCACCGATGGGCGTCTGGTTCCGGTGGCCGGTCTTTACATAGCGCCGGAGATGCGGCCGGCCAGCGGGCTCGCGGCCGACCTCGGCTGCGCCTTCGAGGAGACGCCGCTCGGGCCGATCGTGAAGACCGGCGCCGACAAGGCGACCAGCGTTCCCGGTGTCTACGCCGTGGGCGACATGGCGCGCATGCCCCATTCGGTCGCTTTTGCCGTCGCGGACGGGGCTTTCGCCGCCATGGGCATCGTGCACGCGGCGATGCATCCCTGATCGGATGCGGCGGCTTACCCCTTCAGGAAAGGGTTTGCCTGGCGTTCCCGACCGATCGTGGTGGCCTGGCCGTGTCCGGTCAGCACGATGGTGTCGTCGGAAAGCGGCATCAGCTTCTCCCGGATGCCGGAAATGAGCGCGTCGTGGTCGCCGTAGGGGAAGTCGGTCCGTCCGACCGAGCCGGCAAACAGCACGTCGCCACCGATCAGGATGTCCCCGGACGAGAACAGATAGACCACGTGGCCCGGCGTGTGGCCGGGAATGTGCATCACCGAGAAGCTGCAGTCGCCGATCGTCACCTCTCCGCCTTCATCGACCCAGCGGTCGGGCGCGACCGGGCGGGCGGGAATGCCGAGCTGCCCGCCGTGGCTCACCAGGTCATCGAGCAGGAACTTGTCGGCCTCGTGCGGGCCTTCGATCGGAAGGCCGAGCTCCTCCGCGAGTTCGGCGGCCGCTCCTGCGTGGTCGATGTGGCCATGGGTGAGAATGATCTTCTCCGGCTCCGATCCGCTTTCGGAGATCGCCTGCCTGATCCGCTCGATGTCCCCTCCCGGATCGATGATCGCCGATCGGTTGCTGGACGTGCAGCAGGCGATCGAACAGTTCTGTTGAAACGGCGTGACCGGAACGATCAAGAACTTTAGCGGTGTCGACATAACGAGGTGAAGAACCTTTCCAATTCGCGTTGAGACCTTGCTAGACTCTCCAGCGGTCAGGCACAACCGGGCGAAGACCACCAAATTCGCTTGAGTTGCAAGTCAATTCACGGCATATCTGAACGTGTCGGCGTCTCGAGGGGAGAAGAGATGCCCTCGGAGATTTGGTTAAGACGTGACACCCGCGTGGTGAGCCTGGCTTTCCCGAGGTTTCCGAGATCGAACCGATCTCGGTTGGATGCGCCGAGATCACAGTTGACCATCGGGAGAGGGACTTCCCATGCGCCAGAACGGCACAATGAAATTCTTCAATACCACCAGGGGTTTTGGCTTCATCACGCCTGAAGCCGGCGGTAAGGACGTGTTCGTTCACATCACCGCGCTTGAGCGCTCGGGTCTGCCGGCGCTGGATGAGGGAACGAAAGTGTCGTTCGAGGTCGAGAACGACCGTCGCGGTCGCGGCCCGCAGGCGGTGAACATCCAGCTCGCCTGAGACCGTCGGCCTGCTATCGTTAGCGCGCGAACGCCGTCGGGCTTCCGGCGGCGCTTTTTTTTTGAACGTCATACCCCTTTTCCCAGCGCTTCTGCCGCATGGGGCGTTTCATTCCATCCGGATGGTGCTTCTTTCGACCGTCCTGTGACAGTCATCACTTCGTTCTGTTCTCGGCAATGCCATCTTCAGATCATCGGACGAAGCACAGACTTCGCTTTGATCCCGAATAAAGAAGATGAAGGAGAACAGCTATGGTTCGTTCATTTCGAAATACTTGTTCCGGTCTGATCGCAGCGGGCGCGTTGGCGGCCGTTCTGACCGCTGCCCCGGTCGAGACGGCGGAGGCCGGAGGCGGTGGCGGCGCGGCGGCGGCCGGGGTGATCGGCTTCGCGACCGGCGCCATCGTCGGCGGTGCGCTGGCCCAGCCCCGCACTGTCACCATCTACGAAGACACCGGCTACCGGGGCCGTCCGGCGCCCTGGTCTCCGGCCTGGTACGCCTACTGCGATGCGCGCTACCGGTCGTTCAATCCCGATACCGGCATGTTCGTCGGCTACGATGGCCGGTATCATTTCTGCCGCTGACCGGGGCGGTTTGCGGACCGTTCCGCTGCCGTCGATCCGCAGGAGCGACGGCAGCGGTGGGCCAGACCTGTCCGGGCGCCGAACGTCTCCCGGTCGGATAGGGTCCTGCCGGTCGGAACGGTTTTGGGGAGACGGTGCAATGGATGTGGTCGAACGGTCTGGCGACGAGGACAATTCCTGCGACGCCGGTCTCGTCTTCATCGGACGGATCCACACGCCCTGGCGGGACCGGTCTTCGTGTCCCCGCAATGCAAGCGAAAGCGAGGCCACGGCGCGGATCGTGCTCGAGGCTCCTTACCGGCCCGGACTGGGGTCACTCGATACCATCAGCCATGTCATCTTGCTCTACTGGCTGCACCAGGCCCGGCGCGACATCGTCGAGATCGTGCCCCCGACAGACACAAGGGCGCACGGGGTGTTCGCGACCCGGGCACCAGTCCGGCCGAACCCGATCGGGCTTTCGGTCTCTCAGATCGTCTCGGTTCACGCCGACGGCCTGACGGTGACCGGCATCGATTGTCTGGACGGAACGCCGCTCCTCGACATCAAGCCCTATTTCGCGTCGGTCGATGCCAAGCCAGAGGCAAGGGTCGGGTGGTATGAGACCCGCCCCAATCCGTTGCCGCCGCGCGGGTGAGGGCGGTCCGCAGGGGCGGACGCTCCTGCGCGTTGTGGGATCCGGGCAGTCGTCTTCGACCGATCATCTCGAACGGTCACGGTCGAAACAGGCTTACCCGAGGTTGATCGGGGGCAGTCGTTTGCCGTCTAATGGACTGCCCGGGCACGGGACGGTTGCTGCAGGGGGGGAGCATATGAGCGTGGTCGAGATCATCGGGTTTGCGCCGTCTGTTTACGTGCGTGCGGTTCGGCTCGCGCTTGAGGAAAAGGCGATCACCTACCGGCTTCGCCCGGTGCCGCCCCAGGAGGGAGAGGCCCTGGCCCTGCATCCCTTCGGCAAGATCCCGGTGATGCGGCACGGCGACCTCGTGCTGTGCGAATCCCGCGCGATCGTCGGCTACATCGACGACATGTTCGAAGGGCCGCCGCTGTTTCCGCGGCATCCGGTCCTCAGGGCGCGGGCGGAGGAGTGGATCTCGTTCGTCAACACCACGATCGACCCCGTCCTCATGCGCCGCTACTACATGGAACTGCTGTTTCCCTCCGGCGAGAACGGCCTGCCGGACCGTGAGGTGATCGAGGCTCTTTTGCCGGCTATGGATCATCACATCGGCGTCGTCGACCGGGCGCTTCGGGAAACCGGCTGGCTGGCCGGTCCCGAGCTCAGCTATGCCGATCTCAACGCCTATCCGATACTCGCCTATGTTCGCGAGAGCCCGCATGGCCGGCCGATGATCGAGGCCCGGCCGGCGCTGATGGATTTTCTGGAGCGGATGGGGCGGCGCTACAGCGTGAAAGCGACCGATCCGGAGAGCCTTCTCGCGGAGGCGTGAGGCCTTGAGCGTTCGGAGAACCGGACGGACGACCGGTTCCCGGATGCAGCTGCTTTGCTGGCCCGTCAGCGCGCGACCGCGTGCCGGCCGGGCAAGAGGCGCGGAGCGGAGCGATCGGGATGAAAGAACAGGCCGCCCGCCCGGAGCCGGTGCGCCTCAGCGCACTCGGCGTGAGGGATGAAAGAAAACGCGGCCCGTCGTGTCGCCCTGGATGCCGGCTTTCGCCGGCATGAGCGGAGTTTGGGGAAACCGGCCGCTGAACCGGTTCCCTCTTTTCCCGGGGGGCTCGTCAGCGTGCGACTGCACGCCGGCCGGACAGGCCGCCCACCCGGAGCCGGTGCGCGTCAGCGCACCCGGCGTGAGGGACAAAAAACGCTACCGCGTCAGCCGCTTGTACTTCACCCGTCGCGGCACGATCGCGTCCGGTCCGAGGCGGCGCTTCTTGTCCTCCTCGTAGTCGGCGAAGTTGCCCTCGAACCACTCCACGTGGCTGTCGCCCTCGAAGGAGAGGATGTGGGTGGCCAGCCGGTCGAGGAAGAAGCGGTCATGCGAGATGACCACGGCGCAGCCGGCGAAATCCTCCAGCGCGTCTTCCAGCGCCGCCAGCGTCTCCGTGTCGAGATCGTTGGTCGGTTCGTCGAGCAGGAGAACGTTGGCGCCGGACTTCAGCATCTTGGCCAGATGGACGCGGTTGCGCTGTCCGCCCGACAGGTTGCCGACCTTCTGCTGCTGGTCGCCGCCCTTGAAGTTGAAGGCGCCGACATAGGCCCGCGACTGCATCTCGCGCTTGCCGAGCTGGATCACGTCGTTGCCGCCGGAAATCTCTTCCCAGACGGTCTTTTTGGCATCCAGCGCATCGCGTGACTGATCGACATAGCCGAGCTTCACGGTCTCGCCGATCTCGATCTCGCCCTGGTCCGGGGTCTCCTGGCCGGTGATCATCCGGAACAGCGTGGTCTTGCCGGCGCCGTTCGGGCCGATGACACCGACGATGCCGCCGGGCGGCAGCTTGAAGGTCAGGTCGTCGATCAGGAGACGGTCGCCGAAGCCCTTGGACAGGTGCTCGAAGGTGATGACCGTGTCGCCGAGGCGCGGACCGGCCGGGATGATGATCTGCGCGTCCGACGACTGGGTGCGGGCATCGTTGCGCTTCACCAGCTCGTCATAGGCCTGGATACGCGCCTTGGACTTGGTCTGGCGGGCCTTGGGGCTCGACTGGATCCACTCGCGCTCGCGATCGAGAGCGCGCTTCTCCGCGGCCGATTCCCGCTTCTCCTGTTCCAGCCGCTTGGACTTCTTCTCCAGATAGGCGGTGTAGTTGCCCTCGTAGGGAATGCCGCGGCCGCGGTCGAGCTCGAGGATCCAGCCCGTCACGTTGTCCAGGAAATAGCGATCGTGGGTCACGATCAGGATCGCGCCCGGATATTCGCGCAGATGGTTTTCCAGCCAGGCGACGGTCTCGGCGTCGAGATGGTTGGTCGGCTCGTCGAGGAGCAGCAGGTCGGGCTGGTCGAGCAGCAGCCGGCACAGCGCCACGCGGCGCTTCTCGCCGCCGGAGAGCTTGGAGACGTCGGCGTCGTCGGGCGGACAGCGCAGCGCGTCCATCGCCTGATCGACCTGGCTGTCCAGGTCCCAGAGGTTCTGGCTGTCGATCTCGTCCTGGAGCTTCGCCATCTCGTCGGCGGTCTCCTCGGAGTAGTTCATGGCGAGTTCGTTGTAGCGCTCCAGGATCGCCTGCTTGGCGGCGACACCGTCCATGACGTTCTCGCGCACCGTGCGGCTTTCGTCCAGCTCCGGCTCCTGGGCGAGATAGCCCACGCGGGCACCTTCCGCGACCCAGCCGTCGCCGGTGTACTCGGTGTCGATGCCGGCCATGATGCGCAGCAGCGTCGACTTACCCGAACCGTTCGGGCCCAGAACGCCGATCTTGGCGTCCGGGTAGAAGGACAGATGGATGCCGTCCAGCACCTTCTTGCCGCCGGAATACGCCTTCGACAGGCCCTGCATGTGGTAGATGAACTGGCGTGCCATGGATTTCCTGTGAAACGGAGGTTCGGCCCGCAAGCACGGGCGGTCGTCCAGTGCGGCGTTTCAGGAGAGAAACGTCGCGATCTTTGCGGGTGTTCTACGCGAGCGGCCGGCCGGCTTCAATTGGGTAGGTGGGCGGCGGCCGGATCCCGCGTCACAGATGGATCGGCACGCCGACTTCCAGGGTGCGCCGGCGGGGCAGCTCGAAGCGGTCCACGGTGCGTTCCATGAAGCGGGCCAGCACCGCGAAGAACTTGGCCAGAACGTCGCCCGGCCGCCGGATATGGGCCGGCGCGACGGGGCGTTCGAAGCCGACAACGTAGACCACCTCTTCGGAGTTGATGCCGTTTTCCTTGAGCGCCGGGCCGATGAGCGCGGGCAGGTTGATCCGCTGCATGTAGCCGACCGACACCTCCAGGAGCAGCATCCCGCCCTCCAGCGGCGTGGTGCGCACCTGCTCGGCGCCGGTCACCCGGGGGCGGCCCAGCACGCTGACGGTCACGACGACGGAGCGGGCGAAGGTCGTCCCGAGCAGCTTGTCCAGCAGGACGAGGGTGGTCGGCGTGCTCTCCGCGCTGCGGGTCAGGACCACCGCCGGCCGGTCGATGTTGGCGGTCTCTTTGGCTTCCTTTGCTGCGAACTGGCTGAGCGGCACCGTGTTCGGCTCCAGCCAGGCGCGGGTGCGGCGCACACCCACGCGCCAGGATGCCATCACCAGAAGCGCGAAGCCGGCCAGCGACAGCGGCAGCCAGCCGCCGCCCTCGATCTTGCCGAGATTGGCGACGAAGAAGGCGAGGTCGAACACGAGCAGCGCGGCGGCCACGCCGATCGCCAGCGGACGCGGCCAGCTTCGCCGGTGGAGCAGCGCGGCGGCATAAAGCACCGTCGTCGTGATCATGGCCGTGGACACGGCGAGGCCGTACGCGCCGGCCAGCGCCGTCGACGAGCCGAAGCCGACCACCACGAGAATGGACAGCACGCCCAGAAAGAGGTTCACCGCCGGCAGATAGATGTGGCTCTCATGCTCGGCCGCGGTGTGGATGGTGCGCAGCGGCACCATGAACCCGATCTCCATTGCCTGACGCGCGAGGCTCATCACGCCGGTGATGACGGCCTGGGAGGCGATGACCGTGGCCGCGGTGGCAAGCAGCAGCAGCGGAATGCGGATGGCATGCGGCGCCAGCGAATAGAACGGGTTCGAAAGCGTCTCCGGGCTGTCGAGGATGAGGGCGCCCTGGCCGTAATAGTTGAGGAGGAGTCCCGGCATGGCGATGAAGTACCAGGCCCGGGCGATCGCCTTGCGGCCGAACTGGCCGAGATCGGCGTAGAGTGCCTCGCCGCCGGTGATCGCCAGAAACACCGCCGAAAGCACCACCAGCGCGCGCACCGGATCGTGCATCATCAGAACCAGGCAGTGGTGCGGCGACAGGGCCGTGAGCACCTGCGGATTGCCGAGGATGCCGTAGACCCCGAGCGCGCCGAGGACGACGAACCAGATCAGCATGATCGGACCGAACAGGCCGCCGATCCGGTGGGTGCCGGCGCGCTGGGCGAGAAACAGGGCGGCCAGCACGACGACCGTGATCGGGACGACGTAGGGATCCAGCGAGGGGGCGGCGAGCTTCAGCCCCTCGATGGCCGACAGGACGGAGATCGCCGGGGTGATGATGCCGTCGCCGAACAGCATGGCCGCGCCGAGAAGGGCGGCCATCAGGAGGCCGATCTGCCATCGCTTCCGGACAGAATGGACGCCGAGCAGCGTCGCCAGCGCCAGGATGCCACCCTCGCCCTCGTTGTCGACCCGGAGCACCAGGCCGACATATTTGACGGCGATGGCCAGAACGATCGCCCAGGTGATCAGGGACAGCACTCCCGGGACCGCGATCTCCGGCGGGAGATGGCCGGCGGCGAGCACCGCTTCGCGCAGCGAATAGAGCGGGCTGGTGCCGATGTCGCCGAAGACGATGCCGAGCGCGCCGACCACCAGGAGCCGTCGCGATGTGGCGGTGTCGGTGCCCGTTCCCGTCATGCGTCTGGATGCCCCGGCGGAGGATGGACCGAACGGGCCGCGCCCCTGCGCCCCGCGTCGGTGTCACGCTCCGTTGTCTCCGATCGCCTCACCCGCCGCAACGCCAAAGAGGCCGCGGCCGGCGCCGGCGGGTCACTCCACGATGTCGGCCGCGCCATAGCCCTGGAGATAGAGCAGAGCACTCAGGTCGCCGTGATCGATGCGGACGTCCGCCGCTTCGGCGACCTTGGGCTTGGCATGGAAGGCGACGCCAAGGCCGGCGCCGTCGAGCATGGCCAGGTCATTGGCGCCGTCGCCGACGGCCAGGGTGTCGGAGCGGGGAATGTCGAGCTCGACGATCAGCTCCTCCAGCCGCGCGCGCTTGGCGTCGCGCCCGAGAATGGGTTCGGCCACCGTGCCGGTCACCTTGTCGTCGGCGACATGGAGGATGTTGGACTGGTGCTCGTCGATGCCGAGCCGCTCGCGGATCGGCCCGGAAAAGACGGTGAAGCCGCCGGACACGAGCGACGAGTAGGCCCCGTGCGCCTTCATGGTCTGGACCAGGGCGCGTGCGCCCGGCGTGAGTGTGATCCGCTCGGCCAGCACCTCGTCCACCACCGAGATCGGCAGCCCCTTCAGAAGCGAGACGCGCTCGCGCAGCGCCGGCTCGAACTCGATCTCGCCGCGCATCGCCCGTTCGGTAATCCCGGCGATGGCGGACTTGATGCCGAGCGCGTCGGCGAGTTCGTCGATGCACTCCTGGCCGATCAGGGTGGAGTCCATGTCGGCGATCAGGAGCCGCTTGCGGCGGGCGACCGGCGTCTGCACAACCACGTCGATCGGGCGCTCGCCGAGAATGGCGCGCAGCTCGTCCTGCCAGTCCCGGGCGGAGCGGTCGGACGGGTCGACAAAGGCGAGATCCACCGCCACGTTGTCGGCCAGCACCGCCAGGTCGGCCTCCGGCAATATGCGCTGGATCAGGGCGATCGCGGCGGTATCGACAGCCGGCTCGGCCGGCGCGGCGATCAGGGTTGCGACGAGGTCCATCGTGGAGAAAAGCACCGGTCCGGGACGGGGGGAAGCGAAGGCGGTCTTGATAGCCGGGCCGACCGCGAGCGGCAAGTCGGCGCTGGCCGCCCGGCTCGCCGACGCCCTTGGCGGGGTCATCGTCAACGCCGATTCCATGCAGGTCTACCGGGAGCTCCGGATCTTGACGGCGCGTCCGAGCGCTGAGGAGGAAGCCGCGCGGCCCCACCGGCTCTACGGTCACGTTTCCGCCGCCGAGGCCTACTCCGTGGCTCGCTGGCTGGCGGACGTGGACGGCGTGCTCGCCGAGGCCGACCAGACCGGCAGGACGCCGATCATCGTCGGCGGGACGGGGCTCTACTTCACCGCGCTCGTGACCGGGTTGAGCGAGGTGCCGGAGATCCCCGAGGCGATCAGAAGCTACTGGCGGGCGCGGGGCCGGGCCGATGGCGGTGCCGCGCTGCACGAGACCCTCAGGGAGCGCGACCCGGTGATGGCGGAGCGGTTGAGGCCGAGCGATCCGCAGCGGATCGTCCGCGCGCTCGAGGTGATGGAAGCCACCGGCCGGTCGCTGGCGGACTGGCAGGCCGAGGCGGCTCCGCCGCGTCTGGATCCGGCCCGGTGCCACAAGGTCGTGCTCGCGCCGGATCGGGCGGATCTGCGGGTGAGGATCGAGACACGCTTCTCCCAGATGCTGGAAGAAGGCGCGCGGGAGGAGGTCAAGGCGCTCGACAGGCTCGACCTCGACCCGGCGCTGCCGGCGATGAAGGCGATCGGGGTTGCGCCGCTGCTGGCCCATTCCATGGGGCTTCTGTCCCTGGAGGGCGCGCGCGATCGGGCGGTCGCCGACAGTGCGCGCTACGCCAAGCGCCAGGAAACCTGGTTCCGCAACCGGTTCGCCGACTGGGACCGGCTCGACCCGGCCGCGATCCCCGAGACCGCTGACGGTCGCTGGCCCTGGGCGCTGGCGGCGTCGTGACCAGGGCGATCGGCGCTATGTCCGATGGCGACGCCGTGAAGCTTTCGGGAAGCTGACGCCCCGTTCGCTTTTCGAAACTTTCCCCTTGACCGTTTCCGGCGAGCTATCTAGCGTCGCGACCAACGCAACATCCGAGGTTTCCATGAAACACTCGCTTCTCGTAATTCGAACGCGCATCGCCCGGACGGGATAATTCCCGGCCGCGACAGGTGATGCGCGTATCCAAGGGCCCTCGGGGCCCTTTTTTGTTGCCGGTTTTACAGTGGACACGAGACGGCGGGCGGAGACCCGGCCGGACAGACGACAGGTTGGAGGATGACATGCAGCGGGAGATGACGGGCGCCGAGATGGTCGTTCAGGCAATGATCGATCATGGTGTCGATACGATCTTCGGCTATCCCGGGGGTGCGGTGCTGCCGATCTATGACGAGATCTTTCAGCAGACAGAGGTCGCCCACGTGCTCGTCCGCCACGAGCAGGGCGCCGGTCACGCCGCCGAAGGCTATGCCCGGTCGACGGGCAAGCCGGGTGTCTGCCTGGTCACGTCCGGGCCCGGCGCGACCAACGCGGTGACGCCGCTCACCGACGCGCTGATGGATTCCATTCCGATGGTCTGCATCTCCGGCCAGGTCGCAACGCACCTCATCGGCAACGACGCCTTCCAGGAGTGCGACACGGTCGGCATCACGCGGCCGTGCACCAAGCACAACTGGCTGGTGAAGCGCATCGAGGACCTGCCGCGGATCCTCCATGAGGCGTTCTACGTCGCCACCACCGGCCGTCCGGGTCCGGTCGTCGTCGACATTCCCAAGGACGTCCAGCTGGCGACGGGGACCTATTCCGGTCCGCAGAACATCGTCCACAAGACCTACCAGCCGCGCATGAAGGGCGATCTCGACCGTATCCGCGAGGCGGTCGATCTGATGGCCCACGCGAAGCGTCCGATCTTCTATACCGGCGGCGGCGTCATCAATTCCGGCCCGACGGCGGCGCAGCTCCTGCGCGAGCTGGTCAAGCTGACCGGCTTCCCGGTGACGTCGACCCTGATGGGGCTGGGCGCGTTCCCGGCGAGCCACCCGAACTGGCTGGGCATGCTGGGCATGCACGGGACCTACGAGGCCAACCTGGCGATGCACGGCTGCGACGTGATGGTCTGCGTCGGCGCCCGCTTCGACGACCGCATCACCGGCCGCATCGACGCGTTCGCGCCGAACGCCAAGATCATTCACATCGACATCGATCCGTCCTCCATCAACAAGACGGTCAAGGCCGACGTGCCGATCATCGGCGACGTCGCGCACGTCCTTGAGGATATGATCCGGTTGTGGCGGGCTGCGGCGGTGAGCCCCGACAAGGCGGCCGAGAAGGCGTGGTGGGATCATATCAACGCCTGGCGTGGCAAGGACTGCCTCGCCTACAGGACCCGCTCCGACGTGATCATGCCGCAGCAGGCGATCGAGGCACTCTACAACGCCAGCCACGACAAGGACGTCTACATCACGACCGAGGTCGGTCAGCACCAGATGTGGGCGGCCCAGTTCTTCAAGTTCGAAGAGCCGAACCGGTGGATGACGTCCGGTGGCCTCGGGACGATGGGCTACGGGCTGCCGGCGGCGGTCGGCGTCCAGGTCGCCCATCCTGACAGCCTCGTCATCGACATCGCCGGCGATGCCTCGGTGCTGATGACCATTCAGGAGATGTCGACGGCGGTTCAGCACGATCTGCCGATCAAGATCTTCATCCTGAACAACCAGTACATGGGCATGGTCCGGCAGTGGCAGCAGCTCCTGCACGGCAACCGGCTGTCGCATTCCTACACCGATGCGCTGCCGGACTTCGTCAAGCTCGCCGAGGCCTATGGCTGCGTCGGACTGAAGGCGGAAAAGCCGGACGAGCTGGATGGCGCGATCGAGGAGATGATCTCCATCAAGCGGCCCGTCCTGTTCGATTGCCGGGTGGCCAACCTGACCAACTGCTTCCCGATGATCCCCTCGGGACGGGCGCACAACGAGATCCTGCTCGGCGTCGATGGAGACGACGTGGAGGCCGAAGCCCTCGAGAACGCGATCGACAAGGAGGGTGCGGCGCTGGTCTAGCGCCGCCGCCTTCCTTCAATCCCGGAGTTTCGGGCCTTGTGGCCCGCCAAGACCACGGCTATCGACATGCTGATGAAACCGATCCAGCCTTCCCGCCCCGCCGACCCGGTCGAGCGCCACACGCTGTCGATCCTCGTCGACAACGAGCCGGGCGTTCTCGCCCGGGTGATCGGACTCTTCTCCGGTCGCGGCTACAACATCGACACGCTCACGGTCTCCGAGACCGAGCACGAGCGTCAGGTGTCGCGCATCACAATCGTCACCACCGGCACGCCGATGGTGATCGAGCAGATCCGCCATCAGCTGGAACGGCTGGTGCCGGTCCACCGGGTCGCCGATCTGACCGTCCAGGGCGAGGCGATCGAGCGCGAGCTGGCGCTGGTCAAGGTCGCCGGCCGCGGCGAGGCCCGCGTCGAGGCGCTGCGGCTCGCCCAGGCCTTCGGGGCGCAGACGGCGGATGCGACGCTGGAATCCTTCGTCTTCGAGCTGACCGGCTCGACCCAGGAGATCGATCGCTTCATCGGTCTGATGAGCTCGATCGGACTGGTGGAGATCTCCCGCACCGGCATCGCCGCCATCAGCCGCGGCGCCGAGGGAATGTAGGCTCAGCCGCCCGGCACCCAGGCCGGCGCGACCTCCCGGATCGGATCGTCGGCGAAGCGGGCGGCGGCATCGGCCACCCGTTCTCCCGCGATCCGGAGATCCGGCCGGATGGTGGCGAGCGGGATCAGCACGAAGGCGCGGTTGAGAAGCTCCTTGTGCGGAATGATAAGGTCCGGATCGCCGATCGTCTCGTCGCCATAGGTCAGAATATCGATGTCGATGACCCGCGGCCCCCACCGGAAGGTGGCGGTCCGCCCCAGCTCGGCCTCGATCCGCTTGCCGGCGGCGAGCAGGTCGTGGGGAGCCAGCGTCGTCGTGCCGGCCGCGCAGACGTTCACGAACCAGTCCTGGTCCTCGAACCCCCAGGGCGGGGTCGCGAAGAACGGCGAGGCCCGGTCGATCGCAATCCCGTCGTCCGCATGGAGCCGGTCGAGCGCGCGCGCGATCGTCGCCTGGGCATCGCCGATATTGGCGCCGGTCCCGAGCGTGATGGGAACCGGGGTCATTCTGAGGGCCGTTCGCGCCGGATCTTGAGGCCGATCGTGTCGAAGATGCCGGCGACGGGTGCCGAGGGCTTGCGGATCTCGATCTCCACGGCGGTGAGCCGGGGTTGTTCGGCGAGAAGCTGGTCCGCGATCGTCTCGCCGAGCGCCTCGATCAGCTTGAAGCGGCGGGTCTCGGCAATCTCGCGCACGGTTTGGAAGACCGACGCGTAACAGACCGTCCGGTTGTAGTCGTCGGTCCGGCCGGCCTCGCGGGTGTCGAGTTCGAGCGTCAGGTCCAGCGCGAAGCGCTGGCCTAGATCGGCTTCGGCCTGATGCACGCCGTGACGGGCGAAGATCGCGATGCCGCGGATGAAGAGCTGATCGGCTTGCTCAGGCACGATGGACGGCCTCCACCAGCGTGCGCGCCTCCACATGCTGGGCCACGTCATGGACCCGGATGATGTCGGCGCCGGCGGCCAGCGCCAGCGTGTCGAGGACCACGCTGCCGATCAGCCGTTCCCCCACTTCGTTGCCCAGCACCTTGCCGATCATGGACTTGCGCGACAGCCCGATCAGCACGGGAAAGCCGTAGGTCTTCAAGCGGCCGATGTCCTTGATGAGCTGCAGGTTCTGGCCGAGCGTCTTGCCGAATCCGATCCCCGGATCGAGCACGATGCGGGCGTCGGACAGCCCGGCTTCGCGCGCCCGGGCAAGGCTCTTGTCGAAGAAGCGGAACATGTCCTCGAAGATGTCGATCGTCGGGTCGATCTGGGTGCGGTTGTGCATCACGATCGTCTCGACGTCGAACGCCGCAGCCACGGAGGCGATCTCCGGATCATGTTGCAGGCCCCAGACGTCGTTCAGGATGGACACGCCGGCAGCCAGCGATTTTTCCGCCACCAGGGCCTTGGAGGTGTCGATCGACATCGGACGGTCGACCTTGTGCTTCAGTTCCCGGATGACCGGAATGACGCGGGCAAGCTCCGTCTCCGCCGAGACCTTCTCGTGGCCGGGCCGGGTCGATTCGCCGCCGATGTCGATGATGTCGGCGCCCGCGCGGCTCATCGCCAGGGCATGGTCGACTGCTGCCGTGAGCCGGTCGAACTGTCCGCCGTCGGCGAAGGAGTCCGGCGTCACGTTCAGGATCCCCATGATCCGGGCGCGGGGCACAGTCGGGGAAGCATGCTCGACGGGCGTGTCTGTCATGAGATTCCGGCGTGCGGAGAGGTGGTGAGCGGCGCGTGCAGCCATCTCCATATTGGATCGGTGCCTCAAGAGCCACCACCTTGCAATAGTATACGGTTTCCAAGGCCTTTTCGCCCATCTGAGCCGCCATGCTTGAGCCGGGGGTGGCCCGGTGGCGTCGATCGTGCAAACTCGCCGCCGTTCGAAGCGCGAATCGCAGGATACGAGCAACACGCCCATGCAATGGTCGCAGCAGCAGGAAGCGGCGCTGACCGCGGTGAACAAGTGGCTGAAGCGCGGCGACAGCCAGGTCTTCCGTCTGTTCGGCTATGCCGGAACGGGCAAGACCACGCTCGCGCGCGAGATCGCCGAAGGGGTCGACGGCGACGTCCTGTTCGCGGCGTTCACCGGCAAGGCGGCGCAGGTCCTGCGCGACAAGGGCGCGGAAACGGCCCGCACCATCCATTCGCTGATCTATCGGCCGCGGGGCGAGACCAAGGAAGACGACGAGGGGCAGGTCTCCCCGACCTTCTCGCTCAACCGGCAAAGCTCGGTGGCCAAGGCGGCACTGGTGGTGATCGACGAATGCTCGATGGTCGACGAGGACCTGGGCAAGGACCTCCTGTCGTTCGGCACGCCGATCCTGGTTCTGGGCGATCCCGGCCAGCTGCCGCCGGTTGCCGGCGGCGGGTTCTTCACCGATGCCGAGCCGGATTTCATGCTGACCGAAGTCCACCGCCAGGCGCGCGACAACCCGATCATCGATCTGGCCATGCGGGTGCGCGAGGGCGGGCAGATCGAATTCGGCCGCTACGGCGACAGCTCGGTGATCCACCGCTCTGACGTCGATCAGGATCTGGTGCTGGCGGCCGATCAGGTGCTGGTGGGGACCAACCGCACCCGGCGCGCCTACAATGGCCGCCTGCGCGAGCTCAAAGGGTTCACCCAGGCACTGCCGGAATCCGGCGACAAGCTCGTCTGTCTGCGCAACAACCCGGAAAAGGGGCTTCTGAACGGCGGCCTTTGGATCGTCACCTCCGTTTCCACCAAGCCCGGCCAGTCGATCCAGATGCTGGTCAAGGCCGACGATGCCGGCCCGCGTGCGCCGGTGGCCAAGATCAAGGTCCTGAAACAGGCCTTTCAGGAGGGGCCGGATTCCATTCCCTGGCAGCTCCGGCGCGGCACCGACATGTTCGATTACGGCTATGCGCTCACCGTCCACAAGGCCCAGGGGTCCCAGTGGGACAACGTGGTTCTGTTCGACGAGAGCTTCGCCTTCAAGGAACACCGCGAACGCTGGCTCTACACGGCGATCACCCGCGCGGCGTCCCGGCTGACCCTCGTGAAATCCTGATTGGGCCGATTTCACGGTCCGCGCCCATTTGCAATCGCCCGCAGGAGCGCTAAAACGCGACGCTCGCCGTTACAGGCGGAGCAGGACGACAACAAGCGGAAACCGGTGTTCCGCGCGCCGTCCGCTTCCGAATTTTGAACCGATCACCTGACCGGAGCCGGCCTCGCCCGGCGCCCGTCGCGACCAGCGTCCGACACCAAGACTGGGCCGCCTGCCGCCCATCCGTTCGGCGAAACCATCCAAGGAGAAGAACCCGGCCATGCGCGTTTATTACGATCGGGATGCCGACCTCAATCTGATCAAGGGCAAGAAAGTCGCCATCGTGGGCTATGGCAGCCAGGGCCATGCGCACGCGCTCAACCTGCGCGATTCCGGCGTGGCCGAGGTGGCGGTGGCGCTGCGCGAAGGGTCCGCGACCGCCCGCAAGGCGGAAGCCGAGGGCTTCAAGGTGATGTCCGTCGCCGACGCGGCCAAGTGGGCCGACGTGGTGATGATGCTGACGCCGGACGAGCTCCAGGCCGACATCTACAACGAGCATCTCGCCGGTAACATGAAGCAGGGCGCCGCCCTCCTGTTCGCGCACGGCCTCAACGTCCACTTCAACCTGATCGAGCCGCGTGCGGACCTCGACGTTCTGATGGTCGCGCCGAAGGGCCCGGGCCACACGGTGCGTTCCGAATATCAGCGCGGCGGCGGTGTGCCCTGCCTGGTGGCGATCGCCCAGGACGCCTCGGGCAACGCCCACGACATCGGCCTGTCCTACGCCTCGGGCGTCGGTGGCGGCCGGGCCGGCATCATCGAGACCACCTTCCGCGAGGAATGCGAGACCGACCTGTTCGGCGAGCAGGTGGTCCTGTGCGGCGGCCTCGTGGAGCTGATCCGCGCCGGCTTCGAGACGCTGGTGGAAGCCGGCTACGCCCCGGAGATGGCCTATTTCGAGTGCCTGCACGAGGTGAAGCTGATCGTCGACCTCATCTACGAGGGCGGCATCGCCAACATGAACTACTCCATCTCCAACACGGCCGAGTACGGCGAGTACGTCACCGGCCCGCGCATCGTGACGCCGGACACCAAGGCGGAGATGAAGCGCGTCCTTGAGGACATCCAGTCGGGCACCTTCACCCGCAACTGGATGCTGGAGAACAAGGTCAACCAGACCTCGTTCAAGGCGACCCGCGCCCGCAACAACGCCCACCAGATCGAAGAGGTCGGCGCGAAGCTCCGCGAGATGATGCCGTGGATCCGCGAGAAGGCGTTGGTCGACAAGGAGAAGAACTGACGCGTCGTCCGATCGAGGACACGCGTCGCCGGGGAGGGCGGCCATGACCGAAGGCGCCCATTCCCTCCGGCCGCTGCGAACGCTGGAGATCGGCTTCCGCGATCAGCCGCCCGCCTTTGCATCCGACCGGCGTGCCGACATTTCGGCGCGCTGGGCGGAAGCCGTCAGGGCCAACCCGGCGCTCTTCAACGGGACCGTCCTGCTCTTCGACGATCTCGCCGTCGAGGGTGACCGCCTCTCGGTGGTCGCCCGCCCGGTCGATTACGCGACCTTTTCCGCCTTCCTGGCCTGGGGCGGCCCCGTTCCGGGGCTGGCCAACCTGTTCGGCGCCGCCGCAATCGTCTCGTCCGACGGCGATCTGCTGCTCGGCCGGATGGGCGCCCGAACCGACGACGCCGGAACCGTCAAGCTCGTCGGGGGCACGCCGGACCTTTCGGACGTTCACGGCGGGCGGGTCGACCTCGTCGGTTCGGTCGCCCGCGAACTCGCCGAGGAAACCGGGCTCCGCGCGGTCGATGCGGAGCGGTGCGACGAACTCCTTCTTTTCCTCGATCCGCCTTATGCAGCCGTCATCCAGGTGCTGCGTTTTGCGCAGACCACAGCCGATCTCGTCGCCGCGATCGAGGCGCATCTTGCGGCCGATCCCGATCCGGAACTGGCCGGGATCGTCGCGATCCGCGCGCGATCCGATCCGGGTGTGGTAGGCTTGCCCCGCTACACCCGCGCCATCGTCCACCATCTCTTTCCGGCCTGAAGGCTGCGCCGCCGTCACCCCCGAGAGGCTCCGATGAACCGACGCTACACCATCCTCGACGTCTTCACCGACACCGCCCTCGCCGGCAATCCGCTTGCCGTGGTTCGCGATGCGGAGGACCTGGATACGGTGGGCATGCAGGCGATCGCCAAGGAGTTCAATCTCTCCGAGACGGTCTTTCTGCTGCCGGCGGACAACCCCGCTCATTCAGCCCGGGCGCGCATCTTCACGCCGGCGCGCGAAATCCCTTTCGCCGGCCATCCCACGGTCGGAACCGCGATCCATGTGGCCAGCGAGCGGTTCGACGGGGTGGCGGAGGATCTCGACGCAGTGGTGGTTCTGGAAGAAGGCGTCGGGCCCGTGCGCTGCGGGGTCGCGCTGAAGCCGGACGGGGCACACTATGCCGAATTCGATCTCCCGAAGCTTCCGACCGTGGCCGATCTCGCGCCGAGCACGGAAACCGTGGCCCAGGCGCTCGGCCTCGCCACCCACGAAATCGGGTTCTCGCACTTTCCGGTTGCGGTCTCCGACGCCGGCATGTCGTTCCTGATTGTCCCGGTGAACGGGATCGATGCGGTCCGCCGGGCCAAGCCGCGGCTGGAACACTGGGACGATCTCTTCCCGGAGCCGGGTCTGACCAACGGGCTCGTCTACATCTTCAGTGCGGAGGTGGAGCGGCCCGATGCATCGTTCCACACCCGCATGTTCGCGCCGCTGGACGGCATCCCGGAGGATCCGGCCACCGGGTCGGCCGCGGCGGCTTTCTCAGGCGTGCTGCATCGCTTCGGGCAACTCACCGCGGGAAGCCACAGCTACCTCATCGAGCAGGGCTTCGAGATGGGCCGCCCTTCGCTGATTTCGCTCGAGCTGGACATCGCGGAAACCGGCGCGCTTCATTCGGCGCGGATCGGCGGCCACGCCGTGGTGGTGGCCGAAGGCGTGCTCAAAGTCTGAGATCTTGCGCCGGCGTTTCGCTCTCGATGAGACGGACCCGGTTGCGACCGGCCCGTTTGGCGTCGTAGAGGGCCTCGTCCGCCCTGGCGATGAGGTCCTGGATCTCCAGCCCGCTTCCCGGCGGCGCCGCCAAGACGCCGGCGCTTACCGTGCATCCGGTGATCAGGCCCTTGGGGCTGCGTATTTCGGCGGCCTCGAAGCGTGCCCGGATGCGCTCCGCCACGGCCATCGCTGTCTCGGCATCGGCGCCCTGAAGGATGACCACGAATTCCTCCCCTCCGGTGCGCGCCGCGAGATCGGTCGCCCTGAGCGACTGCCGGCACAGGACCGTGAAGCGCCGGATCACGAGATCGCCGACGTCGTGGCCGTAGGCGTCGTTCACGCTCTTGAAATTGTCGAGATCGAAGACGATTGCCGCCGCCCCGTCGCTCAGGCCGGCGGCCTGGCCGATATTCAGGAGCGCCCGCCTGTTCAGGAGACCGGTTAGAGGATCCGTCATCGCATCCGCCTGATGGCGCTTGGCGGTGCGCTCGTGGACCAGGGCAACCGACAGGGCGCCGCTTCCGGTCAGAGTCACGATCGCTACCAGGCCGTTGATCGTCTCGTAGATGGTCCGCGGAATGCCGAGGAAGTCGGCCGGGAACTGGAACAGAAGCGACAGGCCGCAGACCAGGAAGGTGGCGGCGGTTGCCGCATAGAGGCCGGACAGGGCGACCAGATAATAGATGCTGGATCGACGAACCTGGAAGTAGACGGCGGCCGTCTGGAACAGGACGATGGCCATGGTGGCGTTCATCACCACGAGCATCGAACCCGGCATGCCGATTGCGGCGAAGAGGCTGAGGCCGAGGATCGCTGCCAGGAACCTGAGCCCCGCGCCGAACAAAGGCGTCGAACCCTGGGCGAACTGGACGGCTGCGAGCCAGAGGCCGACCGCGCCGGCGGCGGAGGTCCAGGACGCCAGCCAGCCGATAAAGACCGTCGGCTGGGTGGCGAACAGGCTGAAGGCGACCGACGAGGCGAGGAGCACGCTGACCGACAGCGACCAGGTCAGGAGAAAGGGCTGTTTCCGCTCCGTGAGCCAGGCGACCAGCGTGACGATGAAGAGCGCACCGCAGCACACTCCCGTCATCAGCAAGATCGTACTGTGTTCCAGAAACATGCCGCCGGCGCCCCCTGCCGCCGAGTCGCATACGTGACGCTCAGGCACGCGACCTGGAGTCTCTTCCACTCAGATGGAAACATCTGAGCATTAAGAAATAGCGCCAGATTCAATCAGTGGAGGGCGTCCTCTTCGTTCGGGCCGCACTGGTCTGAAGGAAGAGGAATTGCTCTAGCGACAAGTTCGGCCACAGGGCAAGGCCAATTGCCGGGAAATGTGTCAGCTACCGACAACGGGATAGTCGCGGAGGCGGCTTGGGCGCGATTGTCCGCCGCCTCCGTTCGCTCGGGCCGGCCGAATGGCCGGAGCGCTGTCGCGATCAGGACGCTTCGCGCACGCCCTGGGCGTGAATGCGCTTGATCGCCAGCTTGTTGAGAGCGGCGACATAGGCCTTGGCCGAGGCCACCAGCGTGTCCACGTCGGCGCCGCGGCCCGACGCGATGCGGCCGCCGTCCTCAAGACGGACGGAAACCTCGGCCTGGGCGTCGGTGCCCTCGGTGACCGCATGGACCTGATAGAGCGACAGGCGCGCCTCATGGGGCATGATCTGCTTGACCGCGTTGAAGGTCGCGTCCACCGGGCCGGAGCCCTGGGCCTCCTCGGTCACGTGGCGGCCGTCCACCTCCATGGTGACGATGGCCTTCTGGGGCGCGCTCGTGCCGGCAATGACGGTCAGCGAGATCACCTTCACCGCCTCCCCGGCGATCGCCATCTGGTCCTCGACCAGCGCCTCGATGTCCTCGTCGTAGACGTGCTTCTTGCGGTCGGCGAGGTCCTTGAAGCGGCGGAAGGCGTCCTCGAAGGCGTTCTGGCCCAGCTCGAGACCCAGCTCCTTCATCTTCTCGCGGAAGGCGTGGCGGCCGGAATGCTTGCCCATGACCAGCGACGTGGATTTCACGCCGACGTCTTCCGGCTTCATGATCTCGTAGGTCTCGGCGTGCTTCAGGACGCCGTCCTGATGGATGCCGGACTCATGGGCGAACGCGTTCTTGCCGACGATCGCCTTGTTGTACTGGACCGGGAAGCCGGCCACCGTCGATACCAGCTTGGAGGCGCGCATCAGATAGCTGGGGTCGACGTTGGTGTGATAGGGCAGCACGTCGCCGCGGGTGCGGATCGCCATCACGATCTCTTCCAGTGACGCGTTGCCCGCGCGCTCGCCCAGACCGTTGATCGTGCATTCGATC
Organism: Amorphus orientalis; assembly: GCF_030814015.1. Taxonomy (NCBI): domain Bacteria; kingdom Pseudomonadati; phylum Pseudomonadota; class Alphaproteobacteria; order Hyphomicrobiales; family Amorphaceae; genus Amorphus; species Amorphus orientalis. The sequence continues at coordinate 122,443 of NZ_JAUSUL010000003.1, read as the reverse complement.
TGGCGGGCGCCACCGGCCACGCCGGCCAGCGAATTCGCGACGGCCAGGCCAAGATCGTTGTGGCAATGCACCGAGAAGGTGATGTCGTCGGCGCCCGGCACCTTCTCCATGATCGTCGCGAACATGGCGCGGTACTCGTCCGGTGTCGCGTAGCCGACGGTGTCCGGCAGGTTGATGGTGGTGGCGCCGGCCTTGATCGCCGTCTCCACGCAGCGGCACAGATAGTCGAGCGGCGTCCGGGTCGCGTCCATCGCCGACCATTCCACGTCGTCGATCAGGTTGCGGGCCCGGCCGACCGTGGCGGTGATGATGTCCAGAACCTCGTCCTGGTTCTTCATCATCTGGTGCTGGAGATGGATCGGGGACGTCGACACGAAGGTGTGGATGCGGCCGCGGCGCGCATCGCGGACGGCTTCGCCGGCCCGGTCGATGTCTGCCATCACGGCGCGGGCGAGGCCGGCGATGACGGAGTTTTCCGCGCGCTTGGCGATGGTGTTCACCGCTTCGAAATCGCCGTTCGAGGCGATCGGGAAGCCGGCCTCGATGATGTCGACGCCCATGGCGTCCAGCACCTCGGCCACCTGCAGTTTCTCTTCGAGCGTCATCGAGGCGCCGGGCGACTGTTCGCCGTCGCGCAGGGTAGTGTCGAAGATCTTGATTTCAGCCGGTGCGTCGACCGTCGGGGTCTCGTTGGTCATCTGGTCTCGTCCTTCTCAAGCTCGGCCCGCGCATTTCTATCGCATATGCAGCTTTGCCGAGGGTCGCGTGGGTTCGCCTCGTCGTCAGTCGTCCCCTGAGAGCCTGCCCGGACGGGCCGCCAGCGCTCAGGGGCAGATAAGGAGGAGGAGACGGCCGAGAAGAAGGGTGCGGGCGCCGGCGGCGTCCGTGGACTGTGCATTCCGGAGCTGAATCGTCTGCTCGACGGGCACGGCGGTATTCCCGAGTCACTTCACCCAATGCGCGACAGGTTATCTGTCGGCTGTCAATGCCTTACTTAAATCGGCCGGGAAGTGCAACAGGCTTCGCAGGTCCGGGCCGCAGAGAAATCCGCGCCCCGGGAATCCCGGGGGCTTCGGTTGCCCCATGGCCATCCGGTCCTTAGCCTGACCCCTTCCACGAACGAAAGGGGGGCGGGCATGTCATCATCGCTGTTCGCACACTGGTCGCGGAAGACGGTCGCGGGTGCCATCGGCAACACGCTGGAGTGGTACGACTACGCGATCTACGGCTACTTCGCCACGATCATCGCGAAGCAGTTCTTTCCCTCCGGCGATCCCACGGCGGCGCTGATCGCGACGTTCGGGGTTTTCGCGGCAGGCTTCCTCATGCGTCCCTTCGGCGGGCTGGTGATCGGTCACATCGCCGACAAGCTGGGGCGCAAGCTGGCGCTCACCCTGTCGGTCGCGATGATGGCGATCCCGACCACGCTGATCGCCTTCCTGCCGACCTACGAGCAGATCGGCCTGGCCGCGCCGCTGCTGCTGACGTTCCTGCGCCTGGTCCAGGGGCTGTCGGTCGGCGGCGAGTACACCGGCTCCGTGACCTATCTCGTGGAGAACGGTCCCCAGGACCGGCGCGGCCTCTCCGGCTCGTTCGGCCTGGTGGGCGCGAATGCGGGCATTCTCCTGGGCTCGGCTGCCGGCGCGATCGTCACGGCGGTCGTCCCGGATACGGACGTGGGGAGCTGGGGGTGGCGGGTGCCGTTCCTGTTCGGACTGGTGCTGGGCGTGGCCGGCATCTACTTCCGCAGCCACCTGGAAGAAGCCGAGGTCGAATGGTCCGATCCCCACGAGGGCGCCGAACTCGACGAAAAGGGCGAACCGGAATTCCCGATCGTGGACGCCGTGCGCCATCACTGGCGCAGCATGCTTCACGTGGTGGGGGTGAACGTCCTCAATGGGGTCGGCTTCTATATCGCCTTCGTCTATCTCACCACGTTCATCGTGGATTTCGACGATGTGAAGGAGGGCACCGCCCTCGACATCAACACCATCGTGATCGCGTTCCTGATCGTGCTGGTGCCGTTCTTCGGCGCCCTGTCGGACCGGTTCGGCCGCAAGCCGGTGATGCTGGCGGGTGCTGCGGGAATGATCCTGTTTTCCTATCCGCTGTTCGTGCTTCTGGCGTCGAAGTCGTTCGGTCTGATCCTGCTCGGCCAGCTCGGCTTCGCCGTGCTCATGGGCTGCTTCACCGGCCCGCTGCCGACGACCATGACCGAGCAGTTCCCGCGGCACGTGCGCGTGACGGCCTATTCGGTCGCCTTCAACATTCCGCTCGCGCTCTTCGGCGGAACCGCGCCGATGGTGGTCACCTATCTGATCAGCCTCAGCGGCACCCACATGGCGCCCGCCTTCTATGCCATGGCCGCGGCCGTGATTGCCTTCGCCACGCTGCTTACCATGCGGGAATCGAAGGACCGCCCGCTGCCACGCTAGCGCGTGTTCCTGACGCGGCCGACGGAGCCGGACGAAGGAACCTGCTCAAGGGATTGAAGCCTGGGTGGTGTGACTGCCCGGCTTCCGTCCATGCGGGCAAGATACGGCTCCCGGTGCTGCCCCCAGCCGGGACGATCGATCGATGAGAGGTGAACGAAAGCGGTATCGGCCCCCGGCATGATCAATGCCGATGCATGGATTGCATGACAGGCATGCACTGGTGCTCCTTGTTTGTGCAGCGCGAAAAGTCCAAATTCCACTCAGCTGATGGATGACACGAAGCGCGTTTCCTCCCTGCGTTTCGTTGATGAAGGCAGCTGTTCCCCTCTGGAAGGTGGACGATCCGGAGAGCTGGTCTTTCCGAGATTGTCTAACTTAATAGGCGGCTGCTCCTTCGGGAGCGCCGCCTCTTTTTTTGCCTTCCGTCCCTCCGCCGGCTCGCAAAAGCGTCAGATTGCCGCCCAGGCGATCAGCAGCAGCACGCAGACGATGGCGGTCAGCTCCGCCCGCAGGCGGGCATACCAGCCCGGCGCGTGATCCTTCAGCGCGATCCAGGTGTCGAAAAGCCCCTGCAGCAGGAAGGCGATCGCGAGCACCATCAGGGCTACCTTGGGCACGAACAGGATCGCGACCCACCCCACCAGCGCGGGCACGATGGAGAAGAGCAGCTCCCGGTTGCGTGCTCCCGGATCGGCGGCGGACAGCGCGAGCCCCCAGTGAACGCCGCCCAGAAACGACAGTATGACGGCGGAATACCCCTTCAGGGCGACGGACACGAACTCGCCGGTCAGGCCGCCGATCGCGCCGATCCACAGAAGCGCGGCGCCTGCGGCGAACGGAATCGCGCCGACAAGTGAAATCGTGCGGGCCAGATGTGGAACTCCCCGCGTCGACGGTCCGGAAGCGGTTGCCATGTGCGCTCTCCCTCGAATGGTGGGTTGCAGCCCCGGGGCGGGTCCTGCCGAGGGCACCCTAGAGCATCTCCCGTTCAAACAGAATCCGTCCGAACGAGCGGCATTGCTCAGTCGCGTCTGAACACGACGCCACCGAGCCAGCCGGTGAAGATCGCCAGCGCGACAACGAAAAGGCCGTAGAGCCACGGATCGTCCTGGGCGAACTCGAACATGCGCTGCTCAAAGCCGATCTTGGCGACCAGAAGCTCGAGCTTCGTGGTGCCGAGATGGGCCTCGTCTGCGAACAGGTGCACCTCCACCGTATAGAGCCCGTCCGGTACGCCTGCGGGAAAGTCGACGGTGCTGCGGAAGAAGCTGTCGGTCATGAACTGGACCGCCCCTTCCTGTTCGAGATAGAGGCCTTGCTCGCGCTTCAGGTTGACCAGCGCCTCGCGGAACGGCTCGCGCGCGCCCAGGCTGCCGCGCGGCTGGCCGGTGTGGCCCACATAGAGCAGGCCGAGTTTCAGGCGGCGGGCGATCAGGCTGGGCACGATCTCGTCGATCGGTCCTGTCGACTGTACGGCGTAGAAGGACGGCACGTCCGGGAAACGCTGGGCGTCGCCGGAAATCCAGATGCCGGCAAAGCGTTCCGTTTCCCGGATCATGATGTCTTCCGCCGGGCCGGCGATGGTCACGATGACCTGATAGCCGCCGCGCCGGGCGATGGTCTGCCCGTCCCGTTCGACCACGCCGAAGAGGCTGATCTCCGCGCCGCCGAAATTCGACGTGATTTCCACGCGTGGCGCCGACAGGCTGGCGACCACCCGTTCGGCCGCCGCGGTGCGGACGCCGGCCAGAACCATCGCCGCGACGAGGACGAGGAAAACGAGGCGACGGGGCAGCTCCGTGTCGCGCTGGCTGAGGCCGGCGGGAGACATCGCGTCAGCCTCCTCCTGCCAGGATCGTGAGCGTGAACAGATGATCCGGCTCCACCATCAGGTTCACCAGGAAGCGCACGCCCACGCCCAGGACCAGCAGACCGAGAAGGGCCCTCAGGTGCTCGCCCCTGAGCTTGAGCCCGAACGAGGCGCCGAACTGGGCGCCGATGACGCCGCCCACCATGAGGATCAGCGCCAGCACCACGTCGACGGTCTTGGTGTTGACCGAATGCAGCAGCGTGGCGATCGCCATCGTGCCGAGGATCTGAAGGAGCGAGGTGCCGATCACCACGTTGGTCGGCACGCGGAGGAGATAGATAAGCGCCGGAACCATGATGAACCCGCCGCCGATGCCCAGGAGGGTTCCCAGAAACCCGATCAGTCCGCCGATCACGAATACGGGGATGACGCTGATGTAGAGCCGCGACTGGCGGAACCGGACTTTGAACGGCAGCCGGTGGATCCAGTTGTGCTGGCCCGACCGGCGTGCGGCCGGCGGTTTGCGTCCCGATTTCCGGGCCTTGCGATCGCGCAGGATGGCACCGACGGCCTCCGTGAGCATCAAGGTGCCGATGGAGCCGAGGAACACCGTGTAGGACAGGCTGATCACGAGATCGAGCTGACCCAGCCGTTCCAGGAAGGCGAACAGCCAGGCGCCGATCGTGGCCCCGACCGCGCCGGCCATGAAAAGAAAGGCCGCCAGCTTCACGTCGATCAGCCGTCTTCGCCAGTAGGACAGGGCGCCGGAGGCGGAGGACGCGACGATCTGGGGGGTGACGGTGGCGACCGCGACGGGATGCGGAATACCGGAGAAGATGAGCAGCGGCGTCAGCAGGAACCCGCCGCCGACGCCGAACAGGCCCGAAATGAAGCCGACCGCAGCGCCCATGCCGAACACGGTGAACACGTTCACCGGTAGTTCTGCGATGGGGAGGTAGATCTCCATGGACTTCGCAGGGCTGGGGGTGCCGGGGACAGGTCCGGACACGCCGAGTTCGGCGCGCCGCTCAGCAGTTAAGCGATGGTGCGGCGCACCTTGTCAATGCCGCGCCCTCCCGGGCCAGCGAACCTTGGGCCGGCGCGCGCGGCTATTCGCCGGCGTCGCCGAAAGCCTTTGCCTGCCGCCGGTACCGGGCGAGGATCGCTTCCCGGTCCGACATTGCCCGACCCTGGGTGGCGCCCTGACCGGCGCTCAGCGACTGCAGGCCTGTGCGCACCCAGCGCTGGCCAACGTCGCTGGACTCCACCCGCGGAGCGGGCTGCCGATGGGCCGGGGCGGTGCTGACGGTGCGCAGGAACTCTTCCGGATCGGCCGGGTCGGCCTGCGGCGCGATCCTGCGGGCACCGGTCCGGCCCGAGGCCGGTTCAGGCGTTGCTGGCAACGTGGCGGAAGAGGCGGGTTCCTGGCGGTCGGAGAGGCGGCTTTCGAGCCGGTCGAACGCATCGGCGAGGATGGAGAGCGACTGCAGGTTGGTCTCGTGGGCGTTGGCGTGGCGGACCAGGGCGTCCACATCCGCCGCCAGCTCGTCCAGCCGGCCGGTCGGATCGGTCATCGCGTTCATCCGGTCCAAGAGCGTGGAGAGAAGCTCGCAGACGGCGTCGTGGCGTTCGGAGGCGGCGCGTTCGACCTCGGCGATGCGGTGTTCGACGGCGTGAAGCTGGTCGAGAACGGGTGACAGGTCCACGGGCGGCGCCGGCTCCTGCCGGTCGATCTGGTCCTCCAGCCGGTCGAACCGCTCGTCGAGGCCCTGAAGCCGTTCGGCCATGGGCGCCAGGTCCACCGGGGGCGGCAACAGGTCCTGCTGCTCTTCGAGCCGATCCTCGATCCGGTCGAAGCGGCGTTCGAGGGTCTCCAGGTGGCCGGCGAGAGGAGCGAAGTCCAGCGGTTCCTGCGCCGCGGCGTGCTCGACCAGCTGGGCCTCCAGCGTATCGAACCGGGCGGCCAGGTCGATCTCGCCGATCCGGCCGAGCCGGGACGCGAGCTCCTGGATCCGGGAGGCGGTCTCGGCTGCGAGCTGTTCGGCGCGCTCCGCCCGTTCCGCACTTGCGGATCGTTCCTCCCGCGCGCTCTCCTGCTCCTTCTGCAGGACGGCGAGGGCGGCCCAGGCGGCATAGTCGTGGCCGGGCGCGCCTGCCGTGTCCTGTGCCGGGGTTTTGGCGTCCGCCGGACCGGCGGTCGCAGATCCGGCGGCCGGATGGGAAGCAGCCGGTTCCGTCGGCTGCGGCGCGGCGGGTTCGGATCGGACCCGATCGTGGGTTTCGGGCCCCGCGGGCGGCGCGGCCGGCGCGCTCTGCCAGCCGGACAGTCCGGTCTCGCTGAGAAGCGCCTTCGCGAAGGCGACGGCCGGAGCCAGATCTTCCGCCGAGGCGGTGGGTTCGGCGGCCGGGGCGGCTGCGGCGGCGACCGTGCCGGAGGCTGGGGCGTTCGCCTCGGGCGCTGCGTCGGACGGTGCGTCGGTCCGGGCGGTGCCGGACGCGCGCGCCCTCAGGGCGGCGAGGCGGTTCTGCAGAAGCGTATCGGCGGACTGGCCAGGCTGGGCACCCGGTTCGGATGGCCGCGTCTCGGACGCGGGTGCCGGCCGGTCGTCGGCTGCCGCCCGCCCGGGCGTTGCGGCGCTCTGTCGGTCTTCCAGATAGCTGCGCCAGTTGAGGTTCCAGCCCGGGGCGCGGTCGCCCGCAGACTTTGTGCGCTCGGCGGCGGCCTCGCCAGGATCGCGGCGCGGGGGGGCGGTACCCTCGTGGCGGCTCTCGACAGGGTCGGGGCGCGCGCGCCTGAAGTCGGCGATGCGCCGGGCGATCTCGCCGAAATCGGCATCGTCCCCGAACGCCAGATTGTCCTCGACCGGCGCCTCGTTGCCTGCATCCGGGGTCCGGCGGCCTGCGTCAGATGGCGAATTCGAAGCAGTCATGGAATCACGCGTGTCGAGGGCCGAAACGAGACGGTCGACGGTCGCTGCGATGTTGGCCATCTCCCCCTGAAGGGATCCCGCAGCGAGCCATTTGCGCACGTTGTGAGCGCGGAAATCCTTCTCGCGCCTTCCGCCGCCGGTCAAGCCGTCACCGCGTTCGCGCGCACCGGATGCGCTTTTGTCGCGAATATCCTGTGGATCGTCCGCTCCGTTCCGCGCGCGCTCCGGCGACCTGAAACGGGGGCTCCCAAACTTTCGGCCCAAGGCAGGCATCTGACACGAACTCCGACGGACATGCGGGCGGCACACGCAACGGGTCCGAAACGGGACCGGTGGCCTCGCGAGACTGTCGGGTCGGTATGGTTAACACCCGGTGAAAACGGCCGGTTCAATTGCGGTCATCTCGATGGACGCGGCACCAGACGCAGGCGCTGCGGCCGCCTCGATGAGGTCGCGGACCGGGCGGAATGAGCGGCGGTGGTGGATGGTCGGGCCATGGGCGGCAAGCGCGGCCTGGTGCGCCTTGGTGCCGTAGCCCTTGTGCCGCTCGAAGCCGTAGTCGGGAAAGGAGAGTGCCAGCTGCTGCATGAGCCGGTCCCGGGTCACCTTGGCCACGATCGACGCAGCGGCGATCACGGTGGACTGGGCATCGCCGTCGATGACGGCCTCGCCGTCACAGCACAGGCCCGGCGGCAGGTCGCGGCCGTCGACCAGGGCGAGGCGCGGGCGCTCGGCCAGTCCTGCGACGGCCCGGGCCATGGCCCAGAGACAGGCGGCCCGGATGTTCATGGCATCGATGCGCCGGGACGAAGCGATCGTGATGGAGACGTCGGCGCGGGCGATGATTTTCGCGTAGAGCTCCGTCCGCGCCTCGGCGCTGAGCACCTTGGAATCGGCAATGCCCTTGATCCGGGTGTTGCGCGGCAGGGTCACGGCGGCTGCGACCACCGGACCCGCCCAAGGCCCCCGGCCGGCCTCGTCGACGCCGCACACCGGCCCGTCGCAGCGCCGGCGCACGGACCGGTCGAAGGCAGGATCGGGAAAAAGGCTCGGCGAGGGCAGGGTGATTGCGGGCATCACGGACCGGACGATGGCGGCGAATCGAACCGCCATCGTGCCTGTTCCGCGCGCGTGGGTGAACCCGGTCGGCCGGGTTTTCCCGCGACGTCCCGTCTCAGAACAGGCTCAGCTGGCGCCCGTCTCCCAGGGGTTTGACGAACAGATCGGTCCGCAGCCGCTGGCGCTCGACATTGATTTTGTTGCGCTTGGCCGCCAGCTCGAAGCGGCGTCCGAGGGTCCAGGCATACGGCCCTTCGCCCTTCATCCGGGTGCCGAAGGTCGAATCGTAGTCCTTGCCGCCCCGCATTTCCCGGATGATCGACAGCACCCGGCGGTACCGGTCCGGATAGTGCCGGAGCAGCCAGTCCTTGAAGACGTCCGAGACTTCCAGCGGCAACCGGAGGAGCACGTACCCGGCCTCCCGGGCACCGGCGGCGGCGGCCCGCTCCAGGATGGTCTCGATCTCTCCGTCGTTGAGGGCCGGGATGATCGGCGCGACCATGACGCTGGTGGGGATGCCGGCGGCCGACAGCGCCTCGACGGCGGCGATCCGCCGCTCCGGCGTGGCAGCGCGCGGCTCCATCGCGCGGGCGAGCTTGCGGTCCAGGGTGGTGATGGAGATCGCCACCCTGGCGAGCCCCTTCTCCGCCATGCGCTGCAGGATGTCGATGTCGCGCACCACCATCGCCGACTTGGTGACGATGCCCACCGGGTGGTTGGTCCGCTCCAGCACCTCCAGGATCGACCGCGTGATCCGGTGCTCCTTCTCGATGGGCTGATAGGGATCGGTGTTGGTGCCGAGCGCGATGGTCTTCGGCTGATAGCGGGGACTGGCGAGTTCCCGTTCGAGAACGGCGGCAGCGTCCGGCTTGGCCGTCAGCCGGGTCTCGAAATCGAGGCCGGGCGAGAGGCCCAGATAGGCGTGGCTCGGCCGCGCGAAACAGTAGACACAGCCGTGCTCGCAACCGCGATAGGGGTTGATCGAGCGATCGAAGCCGATATCGGGGGACTCATTGCGCGTGATCACGGACCGGGGCGTTTCGAGCCGCACGTCCGTCTTCAGGGCGGGCAGGTCGCCAAGACTTTCCCAGCCGTCGTCGAATGCCTCCAGCGCGGTCGGCTCGAAGCGTCCGGACGGATTGACGGCCGCGCCCCGGCAGCGCCGGCGGTCGCTGTCGAGCCGGCCCCCGAACGGGGCGTCACCGGCCGGCGTCTCGACCGGCGCGTGCCGGGCAGGGCGAGCGCGTCGGGCCTTCTTCGCAAGAGGAGCCGCCTGATCGGCGATCAGGGCGCCTGCGGCGGCATCGGGTTCGATCGGTTGGCGCAAAGGGGCGTTCATGGCCACCTCTCCTGTTCCCGGGTCCCGGATGTTCGGGACACCAACGGGGCTGACTGCGCGACGGGCCGGGCGGCGCCACCAGCGGCGCTTCGCCGCCGGACTCAACGTCGGCGTGAAGAGAACAATACAGGAACAAACAGGTTCCGCAAGAGAGAATATTCCTAGGAGGCCATGCAGCGAGACCAGTCCGGTGCCGCCGGCCGCTGCCTGAAAAGTCATCGTCCGGAGAGGGGGGAAGTCTGACCGCCAAAGGCCGGAATGCGCCGGATGTCGACGTAAAATGCCGTCTTCGGCGCCGGCCTGCGTGAATGTTGATCGCTCCGGGCTCGCTTTGTGCGATGCAACATGATATGAGACGATCCATGCTGAGCGTCATTATTCCGACACACAACAGTGAATTCGCGCTCGCACGGTGCCTTGCGGCGCTCGTGCCCGGCGCGATCGACGGCGTCGTCTCGGAAGTGATCGTGGCCGATCGGGCCTCGACGGACGGTACCGCCAAGGTCGCGGACGCGGCCGGATGCCGGCTGATCGCCATGGATCAGCCGCGCGAAGCGCGGATCGAGGCCGGCATCGCCGCCATCGAGCGCGGAAGCTGGGTGCTGGTCCTGGAGCCCACGGTCTCGCTGGAGCCGGGCTGGCAGAACGAAGTCGGCGCCTTCATCGAACGGACGGAGCGGGCCGGCCGCGCCGGCGAGCAGACCGCGGTGTTCCGGTTCGCCTTCGACGAGTTCGTCCGTCCCCGGCGCCTGTCACAGGCCTATGTCGCCCTCCGGGGCCATTTTCTGGGCCTTCCGGTGCCCGAGCAGGGCCTGCTGGCCAACCGCCAGGCGCTGACTGCCGCCCTCGCCGGAAAGAAGCGTGGCCGATCCGGCGGGCTCGACGGCGTGATTTCCTGGCGGCGCCTGTCGGTGCTGCGCTCGCGCGCGCTGGTCCATCCCGAGCAGCCGGCCTGACGACTGGTCCGCTGTGGCGGGCCGCCACCCGTCCGCCATGGCCGACACAGCCTACAGCAAGGTTCCCTGATCGCGGGGATCCTTCGGCGACGGCGTGCGCTTGGTTCTGGAAGACGGACGGGGCGGCGCGGAACCGGCGGCAACCGCGGCCACGTCGCCATCGGCGAAGGTGAGACGCAGGGCCTCGCCAGGGCCGACCATCCCGGCCCGGGTCAGCGCCTTGCCCTCGCTGTCGCGCACCAGCACGAAGCCGCGGTCCAGCACCCCCTGATGCGACAGCGCCTGGACCAGTTTCCAGAGATTGTCGAGCCGCTCGCGCCGGGCGGAAACGGTGCGGCTGTAACAGGGGTCGAGCCGGCGGCCGATGTCGTCGAACTGCTTGCGGTTGGCGGCGAGCGCCCGGGACAGGATCCCCGGCGCCAGCCGTTCGCCGCACTGGTCGAATTGTCGGCGGGCGCGGCGCGCGGTGCCGATGAACTGCTGGGCGGATCGCTCCGACAGATTGTCCATGGTGCGCCGGCCGAGCCGGACCGACTGCCTGAGCAGGCCGGGCCGCAGCCGGGCAGCCGATTGCTGCAGTGCCAGCCGATGGGCCGACGCCGCCGCCGACAGGGCGCTGGAAAGCCGCGATCCGGCATGATCGAAGCGCTGGCGCTGGGAGGCGACGAGATCCAGCGGCGCCGGCATTGCCCGTGCGAGCGCCCTGAGCTCCGAGCGCCGGGTGTCCAGATGGCGGCGCTCAGCCTGGTAGAGCCGGCGGGCGCGGTCGTCCACGACGGCCACCAGTTCCGAGCGCACCGGCACGGCGATCTCGGCCGCCGCCGTCGGGGTCGGAGCCCGGATGTCGGCGACGAAATCGATCAGGGTGGTGTCGGTCTCGTGGCCGACGGCGGAGATCACCGGGATCGTCGAGGCGGCGACGGCGCGCACCACCGCCTCGTCGTTGAAACCCCAGAGGTCCTCCAGGCTGCCGCCGCCGCGTGCCACGATCAGCGTGTCGGGCCGGGGAATGGCGCCGCCGGCCTGAAGCCGGTTGAACCCGGCGACGGCGGCTGCGACCTCGGCAGCGGACTCTTCCCCCTGGACCCGCACCGGCCAGACCAGAACGTGGACCGGGAACCGGTCGGTGAGCCGATGCAGGATGTCGCGGATCACGGCGCCGGTCGGCGAGGTCACCACGCCGATCACCCGGGGCAGAAACGGCGGCCGCACCTTGCGGTCGGCGTCGAACAGCCCTTCGGCGGCCAGCGCCTTGCGCCGGGCTTCCAGGAGCGCCATCAGCGCCCCCGCGCCGGCCGGTTCGATCGCGTCGATGATGATCTGGTACTTGGAGGCGCCCGGGAAGGTGGAGATCCGCCCGGTGGCGATCATCTCCATGCCCTCTTCCGGCTTCACCTTCAGCTTGCCGAACACGCCGCGCCAGACCACGGCCTCCAGCCGGGCCTTCTCGTCCTTGAGCGAAAAATAGCAGTGGCCGGAGGAGTGCGGGCCGCGATAGCCGGACACCTCGCCGCGCACCCGGACATAGCCGTAGGCATCCTCGACCGTGCGCTTGAGCGCGCCGGAAATCTCCGAAACGGTGAATTCGCCGGCGTTGGAGGCGGTGCGCTCTGTGTCGGTCATCAGCCTGTCCGGGTGAAGGGATTCGGTGTTTCCGGCGACCCGCAAACTAGCGTCTCGGCCGCCGGCCGAACACACCGATCTTTCGCAAATCCGTCGCCATCCCTATGACGGGGGCGTGCCGACCAGTTTCGAAAGCCCGGGTTCCGCATGGCTCGCTACGACTTCACCACGCCGCGTCTTCATGTCGACGCCCCGCTTGCCGAGGGCGGCTCCGTCGCGCTCGATGCCGGCCGCACGAACTATCTCAGGAACGTGCTGCGTCTGGCGGAAGGCGCCGAGGTGCTGCTCTTCAACGGAAGCGACGGCGAATGGCGCGCCCGGATCGCGAAGGTCGCGAAGAAGGCGTCCGAGCTCACCTGCGTGGAGCGCACGCGGGAGCAGGAGAAGCTGCCGGACCTCGTCTACCTGTTCGCGCCGCTGAAGCATGCGCGCCTCGACTACATGGTCCAGAAGGCCGTTGAGATGGGGGCGGGGCGCCTCGCGCCGGTCTTCACCCAGCACACCCAGGCGACCCGCATCAACCTGGAGCGGATGCGGGCCAACGTGGTGGAAGCCGCCGAGCAGTGCGGCGTCATCGCGGTGCCGGAGGTCTGCGAGCCGGCCAAGCTGGAGCGGGTGATCGACGGGTGGAGCGCGGACGAACCCGGCCGCCGGCTGATCGTCTGCGACGAAAGCGCGCCGGTGGGCAGCCCGATCGAGACCCTGTTGGCCCTGACGCCGGGGCCGCTCGGCCTCCTGATCGGTCCCGAAGGCGGGTTCTCCCGGGAGGAACGCGAGATGCTGCTCGGCCATGAGGCGGTCGTGCCGGTGTCGCTCGGGCCGCGCATCCTGCGCGCCGACACGGCCGCGGTCGCCGCGCTCGCGGTGGTTCAAGCGGCTTGCGGAGACTGGCGGTAAGGCCGATACGGTCTGCGGCGCGGCCGAAGTCGCATCCATCGCGGACGTTCTCTATTTCGTGCATGAGAACTCGTTTGTTTCCAGCTTGGGGCGGGGCTAATGTCCCGCGCCAAACCTGCAATTTCCCGGATTCGCTGAATGGCGCGCGACACGACCGACGACACACCGATCGAGGACACGGCCGCCCTGGCGGCCTGGGTGGCTGAAGGCGAGAAACCGCCGGAGGCCTTCCGGATCGGCACCGAGCACGAGAAGTTCGGCTTTCTCCGCGATACCCTGATGCCCGCTCCCTATGACGGGCCCTCGGGCATCGCGCCGCTCCTGCGCGGTATGGAAGTCCTTTTGGGCTGGGAGCCGATCCTGGACGGGGAAGCCATCATCGGGTTGGTGGACCCGGTGGGCGGCGGGGCGATCAGCCTGGAGCCCGGCGGCCAGTTCGAACTGTCCGGCGCGCCGCTGGAAAACCTCCACCAGACCTGCCGCGAAGCGAACGCGCATCTGGCCCAGGTGCGCCAGATCGCCGAACCGCTCGGGCTCGGCTTTCTCGGCATCGGCGTCGCGCCGACCTGGTCCTATTCCGACATGCCGCGCATGCCCAAGCAGCGCTACGAGATCATGACCAACTACATGCCGAAGGTCGGATCCCGCGGCCTCGACATGATGTACAGGACGGCCACCATCCAGGTGAACCTGGACTATGCCAGCGAAGCCGACATGGTGAAGAAGCTCAGGGTCGGCTTGGCGCTGCAGCCGGTGGCGACCGCCCTGTTCGCGGATTCGCCGTTCCTGGACGGCAAGCCGAACGGGTTCCTGTCCTACCGCTCGGAGATCTGGCGCGACACCGATCCGGATCGCACCGGCATGATGCCGTTCGCCTTCGACGAGGGGTTCGGCTACGAGGCCTATGTCGACTGGTGCCTCGACGTGCCGATGTATTTCGTGAAGCGGGGCGGGTCCTATATCGACGTGACCGGCCACACCTTCCGCGAGTTCATGGAAGGCCGGCTGCCGCACCTTCCGGGCGAGCTGCCGACAATCGGCGACTGGACCAATCACCTCTCGACGATCTTTCCCGAGGTGCGGCTGAAGCGCTTCCTGGAGATGCGCGGTGCCGACGGCGGGCCGTGGCGCCGGATCTGTGCAGTCCCCGCGCTGTGGGTCGGGCTTCTCTACGACGAGGGCGTGCTCGATCAGGCCTGGGAAATGGTGAAGGACTGGACCGCGGAGGAGCGGCAGGCGGCGCGGGACAGCGTGCCCCGCCTCGGCCTCAAGGCCGAGATCGCGGGCCGGCCGATGCTCGATGTGGCGCGCGATGTCCTGGATCTGTCCCGCGAGGGGCTCAAGCGGCGGGCGCGCATGAACAGCTCCAGCAGCGACGAGACCCAGTATCTCGCGCCGCTGGAAGAAGTGGTGGCCCTGGGCCGGACCATGGCCGAGCGCATGCTGGATCTCTATGAGGGTCCCTGGCAGGGCAAGCTCGATCAGATCTTCACCGACTACGCGTTTTGAGAGTAGGGTGACGAATCATCGGCGCCGGCCGCTGGTCCGTCTCCTTTCCCTTTCGATGCAAGGTTGGTCGCCACGATGAAGCCAGCCGCCGAGAACGACGACGTGTCTCGTGCGGCCGGTGGACATCTTCATCCTGTCCTGATCTTCGCGATATGCAGTGGCTGCGTGCTCTGTCTCTCTCTGCTGGGCATTTACGCCCGTCCCGAGGGAGACTGGTCGGCGTTCTGGCCGGCCAACGCTGTGCTTTTGGGAATGATCGTCCGGATTCCGGGCGCGGCTTCTCCCGCCGGGTGGATGGGGGCCCTGATCGGCTATCTGGCGGCCGATCTTTTGACGGGCGGAGGAGTGTACGCGGCCGGGCTGCTCACGGCCGGCAACATGTCGGGCGTTATGGTCGGAGCGATGTTTCTCCTGCGCCTCGACCCCGACGACCTCTTCCTCCGGCGCCCTCGGGCGATCCTGCTCCTTGCCCTGATTGCGGCGTTCGCCGCGGCGGTGTCCGGCGTTGTCGGCGGTCTGGCCGCCCACATCTTCTTCGACCACAGCTACATTGAGGGGTGGCTGTCCTGGTTTCTGACGGAGCTCGTGAACTACGTGGCCATCCTTCCGATGGTGCTGACCGTTCCGGCTCTGTCCAGTTTGCGCCGTATGAACCTCCGCGGATTGAGCGAGAGCGTATTCGATCCGGCGCGGCTCGCTCCGGCGGTGGCGTTGGGCCTGTCCTTTGTCGCCGCGCTTATGATCGGCGGGCCGGGCGCGCCGAGCTATCCGATCCCGGCGCTTCTGTGGTGTGCCCTGACCTACAGTCTGTTCGCGACCGCCTGCCTCACCTTTCTCCTGACCATGTGGATCCTGATATCGGTGCTCGCCGGCATCATGTTCGTGCCGGCTATCGCCGCCGATCCCGATGCCCTGATCTCGATCCGTCTCGGTGTGATGATGATGGCGCTTGCCCCGATAACCGTCGCCAGCGCCATTTACGCCCGCCAGGAATTGCTGGACAAGCTCCGCCATCTGGCCACCCGGGACCCGCTGACAGATCTCCTCAACCGGAAGGCATTCACGGACGAGGCGAAGGCGTGCCTCGCCGATCTTGATCGCCGCGGGCGTCCGGTCGCGCTCGCGATGATCGATCTCGACCGGTTCAAGGAGATCAACGATTCCTTTGGGCACACCGGCGGTGATGAGGTGTTGGTGGCATTCGCCCGGATGGTGCGCGAGGAAGTCCGCGACGGCGACAGCGTCGCCCGCATGGGTGGAGAGGAGTTCTCGCTCCTGCTTCCCGATTGCGACCGGCGAAGGGCTGAGGCCATCGCCGAACGGATCCGCGGCAAGGTTGCCGGAACTGCGGTCCACACCAGCTCCGGTGCCGTCATCCACGCTACGGTCAGCATTGGCCTGGCGGTGGAGGATCCTGCGGCCAGCAGTCTCGAGGGTCTGCTCTACGTCGCAGACCAGGCTCTCTACCGCGCCAAGGACGCCGGGCGGAACCGGACGGAAATCTCGTGAGTCTGGATCCGCTCCGGGCCGGTGGCGGAAAGAGCGCCTCCGGACAGCAAAAAGCCCGGCCGAAGCCGGGCTTTTCTTATTCAAGCTCCGAGGAGCGGAAGATCAGGCGTTGGCGAGGTTCGTCGCCGCGTTCTTGCCCGACCGACGGTCCGGCTCGACGTCGTAGCTGACCTTCTGGCCTTCCTCGAGCGGCGGCATGCCGGCGCGCTCGACGGCCGTGGCGTGCACGAACACGTCCGGGCCGCCTTCAGCCGGGGTGATGAAACCGAAACCGCGCGTGTGGTTGAAAAACTTAACGGTACCAATAGCCATGTTGGCCTCCAGTTCATTCGCGTCTAAGCGCGAGTCCCTCGCAACCATCGCAAGAGACCTCAGTCCGAGTTCAGCTTAGTCTTGGGAGAGGCCATTCAATTGAGCCAACACAGCAAGGCAGCATGAAACCAGGAACGCCAACGATATGGGCCGATTGTTTGTCGCGGTCAATGGCAATTCATTCCATGCGCGCAAAGGTGATGAACGCGAAAGGGCAATGGTGGTCTTGCTGCCACAGAATTTGACGGATCGGTCCGGCTGCGGGATGGTGGCCGCAGTTCAGTGAGTTCCGGAACGGCCGATGGATGCTGGTTTCGACTTTTCCACTCTCGCCAGGGCCGGCTCGGCAATCGCCGAAATGGCCGACAAGCTCGACCTGTCGACCGCCGAGACCAGCCGCGCGATCGTGGCGCTGCTTCCGGCCTTTTCGATTGCCTATCAGCGCGCTGCCGCCGACCCGGAGCGGTTCAAGGCGGCGTTGTCGAGCGCGATGCCTGCGGGCGACATGGATGACGACCGTGAGCGCCTGACCAGGGTCTTCTTCGGCCGGGACGATCTGGCGCGTGCCGTGATCGATCAGGCGGCGCGCACCAGCGGGCTCGGGGCGGAGGTGGTCCACACGCTGTTTCCGGCCATGGCCGCCGATCTCGCAACGTCGCTGTCGCGGCAGAGCCAGCTCGGGACCGCCGGCGACCTGATGGTGGCGTTCCTGCGCGGATACGCCCGCGGCCGGTCGGGGACCCCGGGGCCGGTCACGTTCAATCCGTGGCTGGATGCCATGTCCGCCTTTACCGAAGGCTTCATGCGCGGCCAGACGCCGGACGACCCGGCTGCCCGGACCGCGCCTTTTGCGCCGTTCACGACGCCCGACATGGCAACCTACCAGCAACTCTTCGACCAGTTCATGCCACCGCCGCTCAAGTCCGGGATGGACCGCAAGGGCTGACCGAGGCCGGAGCCGCGACCGTTCGGGTGACAGTCGGTCCGGCATGGAAATGGCCGGACGGGCACACGATGCCTCCGGTCGAAGTGGATATCCATCTTCCACCGGAGGCGTGTCGGGGGTGGAGCCGCCGGGTGGCGATCCTGTCCCTGACGGCTGATCCTACCGCTCAGCAGTCGGCGCACTCGGTCGCCTGGGCCGTTCTGGTTTGGGTGGCGGCCCGGCTGTCGGCGAGTTCCGAGCGCAGGGTGGCGCGGCGCGCGACCGCCCGCACCCGAAGCCGTGCCGACGGGTCATCCGTCACCGGAGTACGCAGAGCCTGCTGAACGTCATCCCGCGTCACGCCGATATCGTGCAGCATCCGGTCGTCCGCTTCCATCAGGCGGGTCAGGGCGCGGCGCCCCTTGTAAGCCTTGTGGGCGGCCACGAGCCAGCCGGCCACGCGGCCGGACCAGGTCCGGGTGGAGGGGGCGGTGGAACTCTCGGAATGGATCAACATCATCTTCGTCCTCTTGATCCGGCAGCGCCGAAGCGGGCCCTGACATCGAATTCTGCAGCGACACCTTCGGCACGGTCGTGAATGCGGCCTTTCAATTCATCAGTCCAGCGAATATGATTTATGTGAATGATCAACATCGCTGATGGTGTTCACCTTGGCCGCCCTTCTCGACCTCGACCAGCTCCGCACGTTCATCGCCATTGCCGAGACCGGCAGCTTCACGCGGGCCGCGGAAAGCGTGCACAAGACCCAGTCGGCTGTGTCCATGCAGATGCGCCGGCTCGAGGAGCGCGTCGGCAAACCCATTTTCGTTCGGGACGGCCGCCAGTCCCGCCTCACCGAGGAAGGCGACCGTCTGCTTCATTACGCCCGGCGTCTGATCCGTCTGAACGACGAGACCCTGTCCGCCTTCGACGAGGCCGAGTTGGTCGGCCGCGTTCGCCTGGGCACCCCGGACGACTATGCCGACCGGTTCCTCCCGGAGATCCTGGCCCGGTTTTCTAGGGCCTATCCGCGCACGGAAGTGACAGTGGTGTGCGCTCCGACGCCGCTGCTTGTGGACGCGTTGCGCCTGCAGGAGCTGGACGTGGCCATCGTCACCCACGTGCCCCAGCGGCGGCCGACCCTCGGCGACGTGGTCCGGCGCGAACCCCTGCTTTGGGTCACCTCGACCCGTCACGGGGTGCATGAGGAGGATCCGCTCCCGCTTGCGCTCGGCCGCCCGACCTGCGACTGGCGCGGTGCGGCCATCGCGGCGCTGGAGTCGGTCGGGCGCGCTCACAAGGTGCTCTTCGCGAGCTGGAACTCGACCGCCGTCGGCGCCGCCGTTCTGGCCGGGCTCGCAGTGTCGGTCCTGCCGGAATCGGCGATCCGTCCCGGAATGCGGGTTCTCTCGGAAGCCGAAGGCTTTCCGCGCCTGCCCAACTGCGAGATCGCGCTCGCCAAGTCCTGGTCGGACCGGGCGCCCCTGATCGACGCTCTCGCCGACCACATCGTCTCGTCCCTGGACAACCTGGCGGTGCGCGACGGGGCGATGGTGTAGCCGGCCACCGCCGTGTCCCGTCCCTCTATGGCCTGCACCGACGTGAAGTCGGCGGGACGGCGCGGGCGTCCGCGCATGGTCATCAGGTCGCTCCAGGACACGCCCAGATCGTCCAGCACGTAAACCGGCAGCCGGTCCAGCTCGCGCGTCGCCCGGCGGCTGCGGTCCGGGCCGAGTCGGGCCACGAACGTCCACAGTCCGGCGAGCCCCGACCGCCAGGCAGCGACGCGCTCGGCGCTCTCCTCAACGCTCATGTCGATCATCAATCGCATCGGATCTCTCCATGTGTTCGGGCAATTCCATTGATTGCGATGATGTGAGATTTCCTATTGATCGGACAAACGAATATTTTTAGAGTTATCCATGATGAAACATGATCATTCAGAGAGAGGGTCGATGCGCAGCCTGGATCCGGATGTCCTGAGAACCTTCATGGTCGTGGCCGAAGCGCCGAGTTTCGCCGACGCCGGCAACCGTCTGAACAAGACCCAGTCCACCGTGAGCGTGCAGATGCGGCGCCTGGAGGAGATCCTGGGCGTGGAGCTGTTCGCCAAGCAGGGCCGCAAGAACGTGCTCACCAGCGCGGGCAAGGAACTGCTGGACTATGCGGTGCGCATCGTCCGGCTGAACGACGAGGCGGTCGGGCGCTTCCGGCGCCCGGCGATTTCCGGGCGCATCCGCATCGGCACGCCGGACGACTATGCGGAGGCCTATCTTCCGGAGATCTTCGGCCGGTTCGCGCGGACCCATCCGACGGTGGAGGTGTCGCTCGAGTGTCAGTCGAGCGAACGTCTCACCCAGCTCATGGATGCGGGAGAGCTCGATCTTGCCATCATCACCATGACCGGGCCGACCAATCGGGCCCGGGTGGTGCACCGGGAGCAGTTGCAGTGGGTCGCCGGCGACTGCTGCGAGGCGGAGACGCAATCGCCCCTGCCGCTCGCCGTCTGGCAGCCGGGTTGCATCTGGCGAACCCTGACCATGCAGGCCCTCGACACGGCGGGCATTCCCTACCGGATCGCCTATTCGGGCACCAACGCGATGGCGCTTGCCATGGCCGTGCGACAGGGGCTGGCGGTTGCGGCCATGCCGATGCGGATGGCCCAGAACGGCTTCCGGCAGCTTGGCTGCGGGTCCGGCCTGCCGGTGCTTTCGTCGTTCGACATCGGCGTGATGCGCAGCGACCAGGACAACCCGATCGTCGATGCCTTCTACGACCACGTGGTGGCCAGCTTCGACGAGCTGGAGGCCGCCGCCGTAGCGGCCTAGAGCCGGTTCACCTGATAGCAAGCCGCCATTTTCCGGGGAGGAACCGGCTCAGTCCTGGGACCGGGCCTCGCCGACAGGCCCGGCCAGCAGATCTTCGATGAACACGCTCAGAAGCTGGCTCCGGCTCGACACGCCGGCCTTGGCATAGACGCGGGTGAGCTGGGCGCGGACCGTGCCCGGCGCCGCACCCCGCAATGCCGCGATCGCCGTGACGTCGAGGCCCTTCACGGCCAGCAGCGCCACGTCGGCTTCGGCGGGCGTCAGCTCCCACTGATCGAAATAGGATCGAAGCAGCTCCGCGAATGCGCCGGAGGCAGCCGAGACGGCCATCTCCGCCCGGCGCGTCTTTTCCAGCGTTCGCCGCATTTCCAGCGCGCCGAAGGCGACCCCGATCGTGAGGGCCAGCGACACCGCGGCCTCGAACACGGTATGCGCGTCGGGACCCGCGGTGCCGAGGTCGTCCGCCACATCCGCGATGAAGAAGACCGCGCAGAGCGCCTGAAGGACGACGATCGCGGCGAGCGTGGTGAGCCGCCCGCCGCGTCCGAGGTCGATCCTCTCGGAGGTCACGCCCGCTCCCCGGTGCGCCGCCGGCCGGTGACCATCTGGGCCGCGAGGTTCGTGCCCGACAGGCGCGATTCCATGATCACGCCGCCGACATGCAGCGCGGCCAGGATCAGGATCAGGTTCGCGGCGATCTCGTGGATCTCGGCCACGACGCCCTCCTCGTCATCATGCTCTTCCCCATCGTAGTCCTCCCGCTCCTCACCGTCATCGTCCTCGTAGGCCGAACGGGTGGCAGTGGGCTCCTGCGCCACGCTCACCTCGACCGACGTCGGCGGAAACAGGGTGCCTTCCTGCAAGAGGCCCGTAACCACGATCACGGACAGCGTCGCCCAGAGCGCGTAGACCATCCAGGTGCCGAGCGGATTGTGGGATCGATGAGGCCGGTGCTGGCCGGCGAGGAGATCCCCGACGTGGCGGCGGGCGCCGGAGACCGACGGCGGAAAGGCGCGGAATCGGGCTTCCTCGGTGCCGACGAAGCCCCAAAGCAGTCGAAGGACGAGCATCGCGAGCGCGACATAGCCGACCCAGATGTGGACCAGCGACCCGCCTTCCGTGATGAGGCCGTTGATCAGGATCGCGAGCGCGATCAGCCAATGGGTGATGCGAACGATCGGATCCCAGATCCGTTGCTCTTGCGCGGTTGCTGTCGGGGAGGGGTCTGCCATCGAAGTCTCCTGGTTGGCGCGGGCGGATGTCCGCGCGTGTCCGGCGACTAAGAAGCGGATCGGGGCCTGTATCGATTGATCAAAGGCTTAAGCGGCGTGCCGTAAGCGGCTGCTTATGGCCTGTCGGCGGGCAATGCGGGCATTCACTCGGCGCTCGGATGCCACATCGGGCGGTAGCCGGCGGCGAGAACCGCGATGATGGACGGGGGCGTCAGCGCGTAGGCGAGACCGGTGTCGGGGCGCGGCCGGGTTTCGGGGTAGCCGCCTCCGTCCCAGCGCAGGAGCCGGTCGCCTCTCACGGCCCAGGCCTGCCAGATCGCGGACGGATCGTCGGCGTCGCTCTCCGCGTTCGGCAGCGCGATCATAGCTCCGTCCGGCAGGTCCGGAAGGGGCTCCAGAAAGTGCTGGCGCATGCCGAGCGGCGTCCGCTCCCGGTGCAGGGTGGCGTCCATGGCGGCCGCATTCGCAACCAGGTCCTGCGGATGGGCGGTGCTCCACGCGGCGGTGAAGGCGCGGGCGCGCTCCCGCCGGCACTGGAAGCAGGGCCGATGGCCGGCCGCGAGCGCCGTCACCTCATCCAGGAAGAACAGCTCGGTGTAGCCCGTGCCCATCACCTCCCGGTGCCGGCCCTTGTGGTGCAGGCTGCAGATGATCCAGGCCTTCGACCGCCAGCGGCGCCCGGTGAGCAGCCTGGTTTCCGGATCGTGGAGCCGTCCGCCGCGATTGCCCATCAGGAGACCCCGGGCCGACAGGGCGACGATCTCGCCGAAGGGGGTGACCCGGTTCTGCAGGGGCATGGCGGCATGTCTCATGGCGCACAGAATGCACCATTTGCGGTTAATGAAGCGTTAGGATTCCCGGACCGGACCGGTCAGGGGGAGGCTGCCTCAGGCGGCCGCGCCGACATGCTGCAGGACCACGACCTTGGTGCCGATGGGCACCCGCTGATAGAGGTCGATCACGTCGGTGTTGAGGAGCCGGATGCAGCCGGAGGAGACGGCGTGGCCGATGGAGCGGGCCTCGCGCGTGCCGTGGATGCGGTAGAGCGTGTCGCGGCCGCCCTCGTAGAGATAGAGCGCGCGGGCGCCGAGCGGGTTGTTCGGGCCGCCGGGCATCCCCCCGGCATATTTCACCAGCTCCGGCTCGCGCTCGATCATCGACTGGGGCGGCGTCCAGGTCGGCCACTTCGCCTTGCGCTTGATGGTGGCGGTTCCGGACCAGGACATGCCTTCGCGGCCGACGCCGATCCCGTAGCGGATGGCGCTCCCGTCGTCCTGGATCAGGTAGAGAAAGCGCTTGTTGGTGTCGACCACGATGGTGCCGACATCATAGCCGGCAGGCGCCCGCACGCGCTGGCGACGATACTCGATCGGAATGGCGTTGATGTCGGGCGGAGCGACGTTGTACGGCTCCGGGCTCGACGGCGTCAGCGCCTGGACGGGTTGGTAGCCGAGCGGCTGGACGCCCGTGGACGACATGCAGCCCGAAACGGCCAGTCCCATGGCCAGACCGCCGAAAGCAAAGGCGCGCCGCGTGATCATCCGTCAATCTCCTACGCTCCGAAACATCCGCAGGGGAATGTGTAGCGGCGAAATTGGTTCGATGCGATCACCGTTTGCTGAAATCGGAGCCGCGCCCGCGGCGCGGCGGCCGGGTCCTCACCGCTGGGCTGTGGCCCGCTCGCCGATGGTGCACAGATCGCGGCCGTCCCGGGCGGCGAACGCGGCGGCCGGCACGACCCGGTTGCGGGTCTGCGGCTGCACGCCGACGATCTCCAGCACCAGCTTCCGACGGATGGCGGCGGCGAAATCCTTGTGGCGCCGGATCGGGATCTGGAACGCCCCCACTCCGCCGATCACGCACTGGCCGTAGTAGGTTTCCAGGTCCTCCACCACCGACCAGCGCGGCGCCCCGTCTTCCAGGATCAGGGGCAGGCCGTTGACGGTGATATTGCGCGACACCGCCAGATCCCGGGCCTGCACGACCGGGCGCCCGTGATCGTTCGGTCCGTCGCCCGAGACGTCGATGACCCGCCTGAGCCCCTCATATCCATTGGTGTCGATCTGGTCGGCGGCGAAAACGAGCGCTTCGGAGATGGACGTCCGCGACACCTCGTGCAGCGGTTCTGCGGCCAGTTTTTCTGCAAAGGCGCGGGCGGACGCCTCGCCGTCGATCACCTGCCAGTCGATCACGACGCGTTCGGCGCCGGCCTTGCCCCATTCGACATAGGTGACCGCGATCTTGCCGAGGAGCCCGGATTCGATGGCTGCGACGACCTCGGGCGACGCGATCGCCTCGACATAGCCGTTGCGCTGGACGACCTGTTCGGCCATCGCCATCGAGCGCGAGATGTCGACCGCAAGCACCAGCTCCACGTCGACTTCTTCCAGCGCCGCTGCGGACGTGGCCGCGCCGGCGGTCAGCATGATCGCCCCTGCCAGGAGTGCAGCCGTCCGCCCGCTCCGACCCGTCTTGCCCATCGACCTGCCTCCGCATCACGTCGTGCGCACCAGGTGCGCAATATGACGAACTGATGACAGTCAGGACAGCATGATTCGGGGAAGGCGGACAGAAAAAAGCGCACGCCGTGCGTTCACATCCATGTGTGCACCTGGTGCGCTTATTGGGGGCGTGAGGGTGGCTCAGCCGACCAGAATGACGTGCAGGGCGCGCGGCCCGTGCGCCCCGAGAAGCAGCGTCTGCTCGATGTCGGCCGACCGGGAGGGGCCGGTAATCAGGTTCAGCGTGCGCGGCACCGCGCCGTCATAGCGGGTGCGGACCCGGTCGAACGCGCTTTCCATGTCGCCGCACAGCGTATCGACATCGACCAGGATGATGGAAATGTCGGGCAGAAAGGCGAGGGTGGTCGGATTGTCGGGGCCTGACGCGAGCACCGAGGTCCCGGTTTCAGCGATCCCCGCCAGGGCGTAGGACAATCCGATCCGGTCTCCGTCCTCGGCCGCGCCGGTCAGCACCTCGCCGGGGACCTGTCTCCAGTCGATCTCGGCGAAGCGGGGATCGTCGCCCCGGCGCAACGGCGAGAGATCGTTGCGGCCGTTCACATAAGCCGCGATCGCCGCAGCCACGCCGGCCCGGTCGGAGACCCGGTCGGTGGTTGCGGATACGGCTTCGACCTGTGCGCGGAAGAGCGCCACCTGCTCGTCAAGTGGCAGGCCGCCCCTGGAGGGGACGGTGTTGCGGGGATGCCGGGCGAGGCGGTCCTGAACCCACAGGCGACGCGCCTCATCGTGGGCGGGGTCGACGCCGAGGCCGCTGCGGATGCGCCCCAGGATCGCGTCCTTCGCCTTCATGCCCGCTTCCTCGCCTTCCATTCGGCCATGAAGGTGCGCGGCGCCGGCGCAGGCAAGTCCCGGTGACGCGTCCATCCGCCGGCAAGCGGCAGCCGCGCCAAGCGTCCGCGCGATCCGGCCAGGCGGGACAGTGTCGCCGCTGCCAGGCCTGTCGCCAGCCGGTAGAGCCTGGGCCGCCGCGCGACGAAGGCCCAGACGCCGAGACCGTACCTTGCCGCCCGGGGCTGCAGGTGCCGCGCGAACTCGTCCTCGCGCCAGTGGCGCATCAGCTTTGGCAGTGGAATGCGCACCGGGCAGACGCTCTCGCAGCGGCCGCAGAAGGTGGATGCGTTGGGCAAATGGCCGGTCTGCTCGACCCCGACGAGGGAGGGGGTGAGAACGGCGCCCATCGGACCGGGATAGACCCAGCCGTAGCTGTGTCCGCCGACTGCCTGATAGACGGGGCAGTGGTTCATGCAGGCGCCGCAGCGGATGCAGCGCAGCATCTCCTGAAAGTCGGTCCCGAGCATGCCGGAGCGGCCGTTGTCGACCAGCACCACGTGGAATTCTTCCGGCCCGTCCGGGTCGTCGGGACGCCGCGGACCCGTGGTCACCGTGGTGTAGACGGACATGTCCTGGCCGGTTGCCGAGCGGGCCAGCACGCGCAGAAGCGTCGAGGCGTCCTCCATCGTCGGCACCAGCTTTTCGATGGAGGTGACGACGATGTGCACCTTCGGCAGCGACTGGGTGAGGTCGGCGTTGCCTTCGTTGGTGACGATCACCGCCGAGCCGGTTTCCGCGACCAGAAAGTTCGCCCCGGTGATGCCCACGTCCGAGCTCAGGAACTTTTCGCGCAGGATCGCGCGCGCCTCGGCGAGCAGCGAGGCCGGTTCGTCCAGTGCACGTGCCTCGGACAGATGCCTGTGCACACGGCGGAAATCCGCCTCGATCTGATCGCGGGTCAGATGGATCGCCGGCGCGATGATGTGGCTCGGCGCCTCGTTGCGGATCTGCAGAATGTACTCGCCGAGATCCGTCTCGATCGGGGCAATGCCCTTCTTCTTGAGATAGCGGTTGAGCTCGATCTCCTCGCTGACCATCGACTTCGCTTTGGTGACCGTCCGGGCCTCGTGCATCCGGCAGATGTCGACCACGGCGCGGCGCGCGTCGTAGGCGGTCTCGGCGAAATGGACCTGGCCGCCGGCGGCGGCGACCTTGTCGGCGAAGGCCTCGATGTAGAGGTCGAGATGCGCCAGCGTGTGGGTCTTGATCTCCCGGGCTTCGTCGCGCAGCCGCTCGAATTCCGGCAGCGCGTCCGCCGCCTGGCGCCGCTTATGAACGAAGCCGTGCCCGATGTTGCCGAGCGCGCGCTGGAGCTGCGCGTCGGTAAGCGCGTGAGCGGCCTTGTCCTTGAAGGCGGGGGACGTGACGTCCATCAGGGGGCTCCGGTCGCATCCGGGTTGAAGACCGGCCGATCCGCGCGGGCGGGGGCCGCTGCAGGAACCGGACCTGCCATGTCATTGTAGAGCCAGACCATGCGGTCGACGAACCAGAGCTTCGCAACGCCCGCGATCACCCAGCCGAGAAGGGCGATCCAGAAGGCGCCGAGCACGAACCCGATCACGGCGATCACGATGCCGACCCCGGACGCCGCCGCCAGCAGGTGCGGCACCACCCGGTGACGCTCCGGGACAGGACGGTGCAACCGGTTGAGCCAGAGGCGTTCGCCGTAGACGCCCCGGGTCATCCAGTTGCCGCTCCCCGTCGGAACCGGAAACACACGCGGGTTCAGCCAGTGCCAGACCGCCAGAATGCCCACCGGCACCAGCGCCCACCAGCCGATCCAGACATGACTCCAGATTGCCAGGAACAGGAGCGGGAAGGTCGCAAGCCGCGTCCAGCCGCTCCATGGGTTGGCATGTCGCTCCCAGACCGAGTCGGACATCCCCATGGTTCGGGCCAGGAAGGATAGCCCCGTCATGCGCTAGCTGCCCCCTGGTCGGCCGGACCCGGCATCGCCGGCGATCGGCGGTTCGTCGGCCATCTCGGCGAGGACCTCGGCCACATGGCGCGCGGCAACCGGCTTGTTCAGCCGGGTCAGCTTTCCGGCCATGTTCATCAGGCAGCCGATATCGCCGGCAAGCACCGTTCCCGCGCCGCTCTTCTCGATCGCCTCCGCCTTGCGGCCGACCATCGCGTTGGAGATGTCGGGATATTTGACGCAGAAGGTTCCGCCGAACCCGCAGCAGACCTCGGCGTCCTCCAGTTCGGTGAGGCGGAGCCCCGAAACGGACGACAGCAGATCACGCGGCTGGGCCTTGATGGACAGCTCCCTGAGGCCCGAACACGAGTCGTGATAGGTCACCGTGCCGTCGAAGTGCGCCGCGACTCCGGTGACGCCGAGGACGTCGACCAGAAAGGAGACCAGTTCGTGGGTCCTGGCGGCAAGCGCTTCCGCGCGGCCGTGCCAGTCGGGTTCGTGCTTGAAGAGGTCCGGATAGTGCCGTGCGATCATCGCTCCGCAGGAGCCGGACGGCACGACGACATAGTCATAATCCTCGAACGCGGCGATCACCTGGCGGGCGATGGCGCGGCTGCCGGGCTGATCGCCGGAATTGAAGGCCGGCTGGCCGCAGCAGGTCTGGGTGTCCGGGACCTCGACGGCGACACCCGCGTCCTCCAGCAGCTTGATCGCCGCGAAACCCACGACCGGCCGGAACAGGTCGACAAGGCAGGTAACGAACAGGGCGACGCGCAAGGGACCTTCGCCGTCCGGTCGAATGTCGCTCATCGGGTGTGTCCATCGGCGGGATCGGCCGGAAGGGGATCCTGCGTTTCGGGATAGGTCTGCTGGGACGGCGCGGCGCGCTTACGCGTGCCCCCGGCGCCGGGAGAAAACCGCGACAACCGGCGTTCGGAGACCTCTTCCCATGCGCCGACGCGCTCGATCTGCCGGAGCGAGTCGGCCACATAGCCGACGTGGCTCGCGGCCGCACGCCTTGCGGCCTCCGGATCGCCGCTCATAATGGCTTCGTGGATCGCCACGTGCTGCTCCAGGAGCCGGTCGCGGGCTTCCGGGCTCTGATACAGGCGCACGCGGCTGTAGAAGACCCCGTCGGCGAGCAGCCTGTAGCAGCTGCGCAACGTGTGCAGCAGCAGGATATTGTGGGCGCTTTCGCCGATGGCGTGGTGGAATTCCACGTCGAGTTCGGCCTCGTCGTCGAAGGCGCCGCGCTCGTGGGCTTCCTTCATGCCTTCGATCAGCCGCGTCAGGATCTCCCGGTCGGCCGCGGTCGCGCGCTCCGCGGCGAAGGCGGAGGTGATCTGCTCGATCTCGCGGCGGAACTCCAGATAGTCGAACACGGCCGCCGGCTGGCGGGCGAACAGCTTCACGATGGGCTCTGAGAACACGGTTCCGATGACGTCGGCCACGAAGGTGCCGCCGCCGTGGCGGGCGACGATCAGGCCGCGCGTCTCGAGCGTCTTGAGGGCTTCCCGCAGGATCGGACGCGAGACGTCCAGCTGCTTCGCGAGATCGCGTTCCGAGGGCAGGCGATCGCCGGTCCTGAGGACGCCCTGCAGGATCAGCTCCTCGATCTGATCGACGATCGCGTCGGCCGTGCGATTGTGAATGATACGATCGAACACCATGGCAGTTTCGCCAGATTCTTCTCGCCGCCGGCCTTCGGTAAGGGCGGGCCGTTCGGGCATTTCCTCAAGCAAGCCAGTATGAAGGTCTGGGGGGAGAGGTCAACGATATTGCCCACTGCCGGCACCCGTGCCGTGCATGGCAGACAAGTCTGTCGCGCGGGTCTTGCGGCCTTCTCCGCGATGCTCCCGAGTGCACCAGCCGGCGTATTCCTCGCAGAAACGCTAGAGGCGGAGCGTGCCGGGCGATCTGGCCCGACATGCACGGGCGATCGCGGCGATGTCGGTGCGTGTGCGCACGAT
Source organism: Amorphus orientalis (assembly GCF_030814015.1). Lineage (NCBI taxonomy): Bacteria > Pseudomonadati > Pseudomonadota > Alphaproteobacteria > Hyphomicrobiales > Amorphaceae > Amorphus > Amorphus orientalis. Next base: position 93,838 of record NZ_JAUSUL010000003.1, on the reverse strand, counting down.
GAGGCGGCGAGGGATCCACCGGGCGGGCCGACAGACAGCGCTTGACTTCGGTGGTCGGTGCGGCAAACCATTCCCACAGGGGGCATACACCGGCCGGCGCAGCCTGTCGTTGATCTGCTCTCAACAGAACGAGGCGGCTTGAACCGCCCGTCGGAGAAGAGTCTGCAGTCCGCAAAGACGGGCAGGACGATTTCCTAGGGAGAGAACAGCATGCATTTCGCACAAGGTCTTCGGGTGGCGAGCGCCGGCGCGCTCGGTGCTCTCGTGGCGCTGACGGGCGCCGTATCGCTGGCGACGGACGCCGACGCACAGGACCGCGTCCGCTGGCCGATGCCGATGTCGTTTTCCTCGACGCTGACGGCGCTGGGCGACACTGCGCCGTGGGTCGCGGAGCAGGTCGACAAGATGAGTGGCGGGACGATCCGGCTGGAGGTGTTCGAGCCGGGCAAGCTGGTACCGCCGCTCGAAATCTTCGACGCCGTGTCGGAAGGCAAGGTCGAGTCCGGCTACGCCTGGATGGGATACGAGCAGGGCAAGGTTCCGGCTTCGGCGCTGTTCGGCGCCCGGCCCTTCGGCCTCGAGCCGGACCAGTACGCCGCCTGGATGTATTTCGGCGGTGGCGATGAACTCCTGAAGGAGGTCTACGCCCCCTACAACGTCTATCCGATCTTCTGCGGCACCATCGCGCCGGAAGCGGCCGGCTGGTTCACCTTCGAGATCGAGAACCTTGACCAGGTGAAGGGGCTGAAGTTCCGCGCCGCCGGTCTGGGCGGCAAGGTGATGGAGAAGGTCGGCGCCTCGGTGACGGTGCTGCCGGGCGGCGAACTCTACCAGGCGCTGGAGAAGGGCGTTCTTGACGGCACGGAATTCTCGCTTCCGACCGTCGACGAGCAGCTCGGCTTCTACAAGGTGGCCAAGTACTACCATCTGCCCGGCTGGCATCAGCCGTCCACGAGCCAGTTCCTTTACGTGAACATGGACGCCTGGAACTCGCTGGACGAACAGCAGCAGGCGATCATCAACACCGCCTGCTATGCCGGTGTCGCCCATGCCATCGCCAAGGCGGAGGCGCTCCAGGGCGCCGTCCTCAACCGCTTCCAGGAAGAGCACGGCGTGACTGCGGTACGGCTGCCGGACGAGGTCCTGCAGGCCCTCCAGGCGGCGTCGGCGGAGGTCTTCGCCGAGGAATCGGCCAACGACGAGATGTTCAAGAAGGTCTACGAGTCCCAGCTCGCCTTCCAGAAGGAAAACAAGGGCTGGCACGAACTCGGCTACCTGCCGCGCGACTGGCCGGTCGAAGCTTCCACGCAGTAGGCGGACGATCCTTCTCACCGTGAACGGCGGCTGCGCGGACTGACCCGCGCGGCCGCACTCCTCTGCCGGCCGGCCGCCGGATGTGTCCGCAGCCGACCCCAGCTCGAGCCCTTCGCCGCCGATCGGGCGTCTTTGCCCGGACGGGCCGGTCCCAGCCCAAAGGACGGACAGCCGTGAGCGACGCGCACGATCGCATCATCGAAGCCGTGGAGGCCGCCGAGCACGGCAAGACCGCGATTCCGCTTCCCGAAACCCGGCTGTCCCGGGTGCTGGATGCGGTGGTGAACTTCTTCGGCCAGGCGGTCTCGTGGCTCTGGGTGGTCCTGATCGGGATCATCATCACCAACGTCGTGCTGCGCTACGTCTTCAACGAAGGCCTGATCCTGTTCGAGGAGCTGCAATGGCACGTCTATGCCATCGGCTTCATGATCGGGCTCTCGTTCGCCGTGGTGGCCGACCGGCACGTGCGCATCGACGTGGCCGCGGAACATCTCAGCACGCGCGGCCGCGCCTGGATCGAGCTGTTCGGCCTCTTCCTGTTCCTGTTGCCCTTCTCGATCCTGGTGGCGATCGAGGCGGTGCCGTTCGTTCAGCGCGCCTGGGACATGGGCGAGGTGTCCATCGCGCCCGGCGGCCTCGGCCATCGCTGGGCGCTCAAGGCCGTCATCGTGGTCGCCTTCGTGCTCATTGCGCTCGCCGCCCTTGCCCGCCTGTCGCGGGTCACATCTCTCCTGTTCCGCTTTCCCCGTCCGCTCCCTCCGCGCGAAGGCTGAGCCCCGGCTCGCCCGCAACGCTCGATAGGCGCCATGGAAACCTACGAGATCCTCGTCGTCGCCCTTCTGGGCTCCTTCATCGTCCTGCTCATGACGGGGTATCCCATCGCGTGGATCCTCGCGGGACTGTCGCTGATCTTCACTCTGATCGGGATCGCGGGGCCGGAATATTTCGGCATTGACACCTACTTCCTGGATTCCTGGTCCGACTTCGCGATCGTCGTGAACCGGATCTGGAACCTGATGGAGAACTGGGTCCTCACGGCCCTGCCCATGTTCATCTTCATGGGGCTGATGCTGGAACGCTCCGGCCTGGCGGAATCCCTGATGAAGAACTTCGTCCAGGTGTTCGGCCGGTTCCGGGGCGGCCTCGCCATCGCCGCGATCCTGATCGGCATTCTGTTCGCCGCCTCCACCGGCATCGTCGGCGCCTCGGTCGTGCTGCTCACGGTGCTGGCCATGCCGATCATGCTGGCCCAGGGCTACGACAAGAGCCTTGCGGCCGGCGTCCTGGCGTCTTCCGGCACGCTGGGCATTCTCATTCCGCCCTCGATCATGCTGGTCATCATGGCCGACCAGCTGTCGCTGTCGGTCGGCGACCTCTTTCTCGGCGCCGTGATGCCGGGCGTGATCCTGGGCTTTCTCTATATCGCCTATGTCCTGATCGTCGCGCTGGTCAGCCCGAAGTCGGCGCCGGCCCCCACCCATCTGGAACCGCTGACCTTTAAGGTCATCCTGCGCACGCTGATCTCGGTGATGCCGCCGCTGATCCTGATCTTCGCCGTTCTCGGCACCATCTTCCTGGGCGTCGCGACACCCACCGAAGCCGCCGGCATCGGCGCGTTCGGCGCGCTCCTGCTGGCGCTGTTCAACGGTCGGCTGAGCTTCCACGTCCTCAAGGAGGTCAGCTACGAGACCACCTACACGACCGCCTTCATCTTCGGCATCTTCGTCGGCGCAACGGCTTTCGCCCTGGTGATGCGGTCGCTCGGCGGCGACAGCTTCATCGAGCACATCCTGTCCTCGCTGCCCTTCGGCCCGAGCGGCATCGTCATCTTCGTCCTGTTCCTGGCGTTCATGATGGGCTTCTTCCTCGACTGGCTGGAGATCACCCTGATCTTCCTGCCGCTGATGGCGCCGGTGATCGTCACGCTCGGCTTCGATCCGGTCTGGTTCACCGTCATGTTCGCGGTCGCCCTGCAGACCTCGTTCCTGACGCCGCCGGTCGGGTTCTCGCTGTTCTATCTGAAAGGGTCGGCGCCGCCGGAGGTGACGACGATCGACGTCTACAAGGGGGTCATTCCATTCGTGATCCTGCAGCTGATCGCGCTGGCGCTGGTCTTCACCTACCCGCAGATCGTCCTGTGGCTTCCGGCGCAGGCCTACTGATCGGGCACCGCGTGCCAGGCGCCGGTTTCGGAGCAGGAGTCATTTACGGTTCGATCGGGTATCGTCACCCGATCGGTGAAGGCTCAAGCATGCGGCCGACCGGTTGTCCTGTCTCGGGCGCGCCTGAGGCGGGGAATGCGGCGGCGGCACAGGCCACGGATACTGGCGATGAATGATGAGGCGGATGATCTGAGCGGTCCGTTCGGGTTCGAGGTGGATCCCCGGCGCGCCGAGGTGATTGGCGAGATCCATGCCCGCCCGTTTCTGCTGTTCGAAGCCCCGCGCACGGTCGTCCACCTGGCGTTCCTGACCTCCGCGGCGGCGGCTCAGCGCGATAGGGACCGCATGTCCCGGCTCTGCCTCGCCCAGGGCGTGTCCGGCCCGGGGCCGGCGGCCCGGCACTTCGTCCTCGATTATCTGGGCGGCCGGCTGCGCTGGGAGCAGCACGCCGAGTTCACCACCTACACGTTCGATGCGCCGTCGGCGGCCTTCGCCGAGGAGAACGGCCTTCCGTTCGGCCGCGAGGTCGCGGCACCCGGTCCGCTGATTTCCGCCTGCCGGGTGGACCTGCGCTTGGGATCGCGGACCGATCCGCCGCCGCTGGATGGCTTCGATCCGACCAGCCTGTGCGTGTCCCGGGCCATGGGCGGTGCGGCGACCATCGTCACCGACTTCCGTCAGGATGCCGACGGCCTCACCCGGATCCGGATTGTCGACCACGAGTTGAAAGGCGCCCAGATGGGCGCGCTGGTGCAGCGCCTGCTGGAGATCGAGACCTACCGCACCCTCGCCCTTCTCGGGCTGCCGGAGGCGCGCCGGCTCACCCCCGCCGTCAGCGAGGTGGAGCACGGTCTGGCGGAAGTGACGGAAGCCATGCGCAGCTCCAGCGGACTGTCCGGCAACAGCCGTCTTCTCGATCAGCTTTCGGGTCTGGCTGCCCGGCTGGAGGCCGATGCGGCGGCGAGCGCATTCCGGTTCGGCGCGAGCCATGCCTATCACGACATCGTCCACGACCGTCTGGCCTCGCTGCGCGAAGAGACCGTCGAGGCCTACTCCACCTGGGCCGGCTTTCTCAGCCGCCGGCTGGCGCCGGCGCTCCGGACCTGCACGTCGGTCGAGGAGCGCCAGGAGAAGGTTTCCACGAAGCTCACCCGGGCGACCCAGTCGCTGAGGACCCGGGTGGATCTGGAACTGGAGCAGATCAACCGCGCGCTCCTGACTTCCATGAACCGGCGCGCCAAGATGCAGCTGCGCCTGCAGCAGACGGTCGAGGGGCTGTCGGTCGCGGCGATCAGCTACTACGTGCTCGGGCTGATCGGCTATCTCGCGGACGGTGCCAGCGAAGCCGGGCTGCCGTTCGATCCGGCGATCGCCAAGGCGGTGTCGGTGGTGGTCGTTGTTGCCGTCGTCGCCCTGTTGGTTCGCCGGGTGGCGCGGCGCCACAGCGACCCCGGCGGGGACGAGGACGACTGAGGCCGTTTCCGGCCGGCCCGCTTGCAGAAGACGTTACCGCTCAGCGCGCGCAAACGTCTCCTCCGGGAAGGAGTGTCCCGGTTCAGTCGGTCGCTTCGGCGGTCGGGCCTCCCGCCTCGACGAGAAAGGAGAGGACGCCGTCCTCGCCTTCCGCGCTTTCCAGAAGACGGTGACCCTTGGTGTTGCAGAAGTGGGCGACGTCGAGCTTCGCCATGGGATCGGTCGCCTCCACCCGGAAGCGCGCACCTTCGTCGGCGCTTCGGATCGCCTTGGCCAGCCGCAGCACCGGCATCGGGCACTTCAGGCCCTTGAGATCCAGATGGGTTTCTTCGCCGTTGGGTGAGCCGGCAGACATCTTGTCGTCCTCGTCGCGCGTCGAGAGCATGTCCCGTTCAGACTGAGGCAGGCCTAAGGGGGAGGGGCCTGCTCGCGTCCTCGTGGATGCGGGCGCCATTCCAGTCACCCGGAGTTTCCGTTCGGAAGGAGAACGGCCTTATGGCCGGAATCCCGATATTGCCAGCGGATTGTCGGTGAGAGCGGCGGCGTCCGGCGTATCGACGGACGGCTTGCCGGTGAAGGCGTCGAACAGGCGCCGGACGAAGCCTTCCGGGAGATCGTCGACGATGAACACCAGTCGAGAGGTTCGCGCGCCCTCGGGCCAGGACTCCAGCCGGACAGGCGGATGGAACACGTGCTGGACGGCATGCAGAACCAGCGGCTTCGTCTCGTCGTCGGCCAGCTTCACGATGCCTTTGACCCGCAACAGCTTCGGGCCGTGGCTGGCCGCCAGCAGGTCCAGGAACATGTCGAGCGCGCCGACCTCGATCGGCCGATCGGTTTCCAGAGTGAAAGCGCGCACGCTGTCGGAGTGGAGATTGACCGGATGGTCGTGGTCGTGCCCGTGAGCATGGGCGTGGCCGTGATCATGCCCGGACGCATGCTCGTGGCCGGGCGCGTGCCGCGTTTCCCGTTCCCAGTCCTCTCCGAGCCACGCGGCGACGTTCGCCCGCTTGGTCTCGGGATCGTAAAGGCCGGTGCCGGTGAGGGCCGTGACGGTTGCCTCTCCGCGGGCGTTGTCCAGAATCCGCGCCATCGGGTTGATGGCCGACAGCCGCGCGACGAGCGCTTTGGCGTCCCGGTCCGCGTCGGGGAGAAGGTCCGTCTTCGTCAGCACGATCCGGTCGGCGATCCCGACCTGGGCCATGGCTTCCTCGTGGCCATCCAGGGTGGCCATGCCGTTCACCGCGTCCACGAGGGTGATGACGCCGTCGAGGCGAAAGCGCTGGACCAGATAGGGATGCAGCATCACGGCCTGCAGGATCGGGCCGGGATGGGCAAGGCCGGTCGTCTCGATCACGACCCGGCTCAGCCGTTCGATCCGCTTGTTGTCGAGGTTGCGCAGGAACCCTTCGAGCGTGGAGACCAGCTCGCCGCGCACTGTGCAGCACAGGCAGCCCGACGACAGCTCGACCACGTCGTCGCCGACATTCTCCACCATCAGATGGTCGAGCGGAATGTCGCCGAACTCGTTCACGATCACCGCCGCGTTGGCCATCTCCGGAGCTTTCAGCAGCCGGTTGAGCAGCGTCGTCTTGCCGGCGCCGAGAAAGCCGGTGATGACGGTCAGCGGAATCGGTTCGCGTCGCCGGGCCTTGTCGGCATCCGGCGCTGTCGGCTCGGTCATTCGGGTCGTGTCCTGCTGGAAATTTACTCGCCGGGTTTCGGCTTCGGGAACCAGGGAATGCTGGTCGAAGCGGCCGGATCGGTCTCGTTCGCACCGGTCATTGCCGCGCCGTCCTCGGCAAGCGCGATCGCCCCGTCTTCGCCCGAGACCGTCTCGCCCGATACGATCTCGCCGGCGATGGACTGGCTTGCACCGGGATCGGCCGCGGCCTTGGCCGAGCGGCGGACGCTGTCGGCAAGCGCCACCACCTCGGCCGGATCGATCCGGTTCGTGTCCGTCACCAGCGCGAGCAGCGGACGCGGTCGGGGCACCGGAATCATGCCGGCGGCCACCGAAGCCGGTTCGCCGGTCTCGGGATCGACGCCCACGGGCGGACCTTCGGCACCGCCCATCGACAGCACGATCGGCGGGTCCACGGGCACGCTCTTGCGGAGATAGGAAATCACCTGGGTTCCGGTCTCGCTGAGGGTGACCTCGTCACGGCCGCCGGTGAACAGGGTGTTGAAGGCGTCGCGCCCGTTCGCGGCATAGGCGTTCGCCATCTGCTGCTCGTCGACCTCGTCGAACGGGACCACGTTGCTGCGGTCGGAGTAGGCCGTCTTGGGACGCGAGCTGCCGCACACGATCGGCCGAAGGTCCACCGGTCGGCCGGCCGTCACCGAGAGGTGGCGGAGATCGTCGATCGTGCGGCGCTTGCCGGAGAACAAGCCGGTGCGGGCGCGAAACCCGATCTCGAGAAGCTTCGCCGTCTCCTCGTTGCGCTCGCGCGAGGTGTAGCCGCCGAGCACGATGGCGCCGAGCTCGCGGCCGCCGCGCTTGGCCGTGGCCGCCAGATTGAACCCGGACGAGCAGATGAACCCGGTCTTCATGCCCGTGGTGCCGGGGAAATGGCCAACCAGATAGTTGTGGTTCTTGTAGGTCTTCGGTCCGAGCTTGAAACCGGTGATCTTGAAGAGATGGTCGTACTCAGGAAATTCCTTGCGGATCTGCTGGACCAGCATCGCCATGTCCCGCGCCGACGAGACATGGTTCTTGTCGGGCAGGCCGTGCGGGTTCGTCCAGTTCGACTGGGTCATCCCCAGGCGGCGGCTCTCGCGGTTCATCGCCCGCAGGAACTCCGATTCCGACCCGGAAACGGCCTCGCCCAGCGCGACCGAAACATCGTTGGCGGACTTGACCAGAATGATCTTCAGCGCGGTGTCGATGGTGATCACGCTGCCGACCGGAAAGCCCATCTTGCTGGGCGGCTCCCGCCGGGCGTTTTCGCTCATGACCACGGGGGACTTGAGCGTGATCCGACCCTCGTCGAGGGCGCGGAACACCACATAGGCCGTCATCAGCTTGGTCAGCGAGGCAGGATACCAGGGCTTGGTCGGATTGTGCTCGTCCAGGATCACGCCGGTATTCAGGTCGAAGACGATGTAGGACCCGATCTCCGCGCGCGCGGTTCCGGCGACAGTGGCGACGACCAGACCGGCTAGCAGGATTTTCTGGGCGGCATCACGCATGCGGCGGAAGACGGCAACGCGGTTCACCAACTCACGACTCCTCGCTCTGGACGCGTTTTTCGGAGTGGCACGAAAATTTCTGGTGGCCATCCGGACTCATATCCGAACCTGGCGCCAGACGCAAAAAAACCGTTAACGGCCACCCGCCCGAACCTGGGGCGGTGCCGTCTTGCCGTCCACCTCTCCTGTGCCCATAGTCGCGCCTGATGGCGAAAGGAGGGCATTGATGCCGGACATGGCGGAGAGGATTCGCACCAAGCTGACCGAGGCGCTGGATCCGCAGGCGATGGAAATCATCGACGAGTCGCACCTCCACGCCGGGCATTCAGGATCGCGCGAAGGCGGAGAGACCCATTTCCGGGTCAAGATCGTCTCGCCGGCTTTCTCCGGAATGAGCCGCATCGACCGGCATCGTCTCGTCAACAAGCTGCTCCAGGCCGAACTGGAGGAACGGGTTCACGCCCTGGCCCTCAAGACGACCGCGCCGGAGGAGGCGCAATAGGACCGGCGCTGGGAGCGTCCCAATTGCATTGCCGGGCGGCAACGCGCCTCAGCCCGGGTCGCCCGTCCTGCGGGCGCGCCGCTCGGAGAAATGGGCGCCCAGGAGGCCGGGCAGCCGCCACAGGATCCGGCCGTAGCGCGGCGCCAGCCGGGCCGGCTCCTGAAGAACCCGCCAGATCCACTCGCCGCCGCTGCGCCGCATCCAGACCGGGGCTGCCGACGTCCGTCCGGCCAGGAAGTCGAGGCCGGCACCGATGCACAGCACGACGCCGCACCCGATCGTGTCGCGATATCTGACCGCGAACACCTCCTGGGTCGGCGCGCCGAGGGCCAGGAACAGAATATCGGCGCCGCTCGCAGCCACGATCTCCGCCGCCTGCTTCTGGGCGGCATCGTCCTCGCGAAACCCGAAACCGGGAGCGTGGCGGCCGGCCACTTTGATTTCCGGGATCTCCTGCCTCAATCGGGCTTCGGCCTCGGCGAGAACCGCGTCGGTCGTCCCCAGGAAAAAGACGGACCGTCCCCGCGCCGCCGCTTCCCGGCAGACCGGGACGATCAGTTCCGAACCTGCGACCCGTTCGGGAAGCGGCGTGGCTTCCAGACGCGAGAGCCAGACCAGCGGCATGCCGTCGGCCAGTACCAGATCGGTCTCGAGATAGGCGGCATGGAACGCGGCGTCGCTCTGCAGTTTCAGGAGGTGATCCAGATTGGGGGTCACGACGATTCGCGCCGGGCGCTTTCCGGCGAAGTCCATGATCCGCTCGACCGCACCCCGGAGATCGAGGACGTCGAGATCGATGCCGAACAGGCGGACTTGATTGCGCGCGGTCATGGGAAAAGCCTGGCGGGCCGGACAAGAGCCTTTCCGCTTGGACGGAGTCAGTCTGAACGGGAGATGCTTTAGCCGCTGCAGGCCGGCGGCCCCTCGGCTTTTCAAGATATGGTTAACATATAGCTGACAGGTATAGCACTCGGAGAAACCCCGGCGATTCACCGGGGTGCGCCGAAAGCGGCCCTGCAGAAAGATCGTTCGCCGCCGAGCGCCCTGCGATCTCGTCGTCGAAGAGGTCCTCGGATCGACAATGAGTGAAGAGACCGGCCACGCCCGGGACAGTGCACCGAGCGAAGACCAGTGGTCGCCGGCCCAGGGGTGGCTCGCGAACCCGCTCGTGTGGCTGGTGCGCGTCGTCTGGCAGCGGCGGCTGATGATCGCCCTGATCGTGATCGTCGGCACGGCGCTGAGCGTTCTGTTCGCGCTGTCGCTCCCGGATGTCTACCGGGCCTCCGCCCTCGTCGAAATCCAGCTCGATCCGGAACAGGTCCTCGACGGCGCCCGGCAGACAAGCGGCTGGCAGCCCGTCGACAACATCACCGAGACCCAGGTCCAGGTGATCGGGGCGGAAGCCAATCTGTGGACCGTCATCGAAACGCTGGATCTGGAATACAACCCCGCCTTCAACCCGGCCCTCAATCCGGAGACCGGCCTTCTGTCCCGCCTGCTGCCGGAACCGGATCCCGAGGCGACCGCCGATCCCGAGCGCGCCCGCAACCGGATGGTGCGCGAACTCAGGGAGAATCTCAGCGTCACCCGGATCGGCCAGTCCAATGCGGTTCGGGTGAGCTATCGGGCCACGTCGCCGGAGCTCGCGGCGCAGGTCGCCAACGGCGTGGTCGACGTCTATCTGGAATCCGAGGTCGCCGCGTCGCGCAGCTTTGCCCAGACCAGCCTCGGCCTTCTCCGGGAGCGGCTGGCCAACCTGCGCCAGGACGTCGACGAGCGCGAGCAGGCGGTCGAGGACTGGCGCCGGGAAAGCGGCATATCCGAAGGGGTCTCGTCCACTGTCCTGCGCGAACGGATCACCCAGCTCAGCATCGAACTCAGCCGGGCCCAGGCGGCTCTCGCCGAGGCGCGGGCGACGAACCAGACACGCGGACAGTCGAACGCGCGCAGGTCCAGCGATCCGAAGGTGATCGATTCCCAGCTGATCCAGAACCTGGTGGAGCAGGAAGCGGAGGAGGAGCGCGAGGTCGCCCGGCTGGAAGCCCTCTATCAGCCGTCCCATCCCAAGCTGATCGCGGCGAAGGCCTCGCTCCAGTCCGTGCGCAACGCGATCGAGACCGAAACCGACAAGATCACCGACAGCCTGGGCCGCAGCGAAGAGATCCAGACCGACCGGGTGGCGAGCCTGGCCCGGGACGTGGACGAGCTCAGAAGCGAACTGGCCGATCAGCGCGAGGCGGAGATCCGGCTGCGGGCGCTGGAGCAGGAGGCCGAAGCGGCGCGGGGCGTCTACGAGACCTTCCTGGCCCGCCAGAGCGAGGTGCAGAGCCGGGTCGGGCTGGAACGGCCCGATGCGCGCGTGGTGGCGGAGGCCTCGCCGCCGTTGACGCCGAGTTCCCCGAACCGGCCGCTGGTGGTGATGGCCGGGATGGTCTTCTCCGCATTTCTCGCCGTGGCGCTCGCCATTGTGCTCGCCCAGTTCCGGCGGTCGGTCGGAGCTGCCTCCGACGTTCAGGAGCTTCTCGGCGTCCCGCCTCTGGCGGAGCTTCCCCATGCCGGCGGCCGCAGAGGCGAGTTCGCACCGGTCGCCGAGATCGTCGATTCCCCCGACGGGGCCTTCGCGGAAGCGCTGCGGGCCCTCAGGGTGTCGCTTCTGATCGGGCGGTCCTCTCCGCGCGCCATGGGCGTGCTGGTCGCTTCGGGCGAGGATGGGGAAGGCAAGACCACGGTGGCCGCGTCCCTCGCCCGGGCCGCCGCCCTGTCCGGCGACCGGGTGCTGCTGATCGACTGCGACTTCGAGCAGCCGACCGTCCACGAGCTGTTCGGCGGTCAGGACATGATCGGCATCTCCAACGTCCTTCTCGACCGGACCGACAGCGAACGGGCCATCCAGATCGACCGGTCGACACCGGCTCTCTACATGTCCTGCGGCAGCGCGGGGGCGAGCGCGTCGAGCTTCTACCGCTCCGTCGCCTGGGCCGACATGATCGACCTCCTCAGCGAGCACCTGGATCTGATCATCCTCGACGCTCCGTCGCTGGCGCGGGTTCCGGATGCGCGGTTCCTGGCCGGGGTGGTCGACGCCACCCTGGTCGTCGCCCGGGCGAACCGGACGGCCCGGGAGGCGCTGCGCGAGAGCGTGCAGCAATGCCAGGTGCCCGGCGGCGTCGCCGAGACCGCGATCGTCCTCAACGACGTCAGCGAGCGATAAGAGAGGAAACCCCACGCACTCTGCGATCCGTCGTTAACCTGACGGTAGCCTTAACGCGCGATTGTCGCCGCGTAGGTTCATGAGTTGCGTGGTGCGTATCGTGAGGCAGTCCGTCCTCGCATTGCTGGCCGTTCTCACACTCGGCGGATGCGGCCATTTCGGCGGCGGCAGCCGGACGGCGGACTGTGCGCAGACGCAGACTTATACGCGCGTCGCCGGCTGTTCTCCGATGGACAAGGCGGCGCTCGCCGGTGCGCCGACCCCGATTGCCGGTGCGACCGCCTACGCGCCCGCCTCCATTCCCGGCTTCCGCCCCTGGACCGATGCGGTGGAATACGAGTTCCGCTTCGTGATCGGCGACGAGCTGGCGATCAATCTGCCCTTCTACGAGGAAGAGACGACCACCACGACGGTGGCCCCGGACGGGAACATCTATCTGAGCCTGATCGGACCCGTGCCGGCCGAGGGGCGCACCCCGGGCGAGCTGGAGGCCGATCTGGAGAGCCGCTACGAGAAATATCTGCGGTTTCCGACCGTCGGCGTGGTGCCGAAGAGCTACGGAAACCGGCAGGTGTTCGTCGGCGGCGAAGTCAACCGGCCCGGCGCGCTGAACATGCCCGGACCGATGGGCGTGATGGAAGCGGTGATCATGGCCGGCGGTCTCAAGGAGACGGCCGGAACCCGCAAGGTCGCCCTGATTCGCCGGGGGCCGGAAGGCTATCCGATGATGCGCATCGTCGATCTCGACGAGTTCACCAGCATGGCCACCGCCGAGCAGAACCTGATCCTGCAGCCCTACGACGTTGTGTTCGTGCCGCGCTCGCGGATCGCCGAGGTCAACCTCTGGGTCGACCAGTTCATCAACAAGACGGTGCCGTTCAACCGGAACTTCTCCTTCACCATCCAGAAGGACCTGTTCTGATGATGTCGCCCGGGACGCCGGTCCGGCCGTCCGAGGGGCCGGCCTCTCATCCGGCGGAGACGGAGAACCGGGAAGAAACGCCGGACCGGGGAAGCACTTCGCTGGAGGCTGCTGCGCCTTCCACCTCACAGGAGCGCCCGGCTTCCGGCTCTGACGCGGATCCGGACGGGACAGCCGGCCAGGGCGGGTCCGGTCTTCTGCAGACACTGGTCCGCAGCCTTCGCGGCGGGCGGGGTACGAAGACGGAAGACGACGCGTCGGCGCCGGACCGGCCGACCGACGATCGCGAGCGGACCGGCGGAGCCACCGATCCGACTGCAACAGCCGCAACGGTGTCCGCCGCCCTGGCGTCCCGTCAGCCGCACCCAAATGCCGAACCGGCATCGAACAGACGGCCGCGTGCGCTGGCGTCCACGTCCGCCTCCGACGGCGAGAGCCGCCGCATCGCCTTTCGTCTCGATACCCCGGCCCGCTTCGATACCGGCGGCCGGAGCTACGATACCCTCGACTGGTCGATCGGCGGGTTCGCGCTGTCGGCGCGGAAGGCCTCCTTCGCTCGGAATGAGGAGGTTCGGGGCACGTTCACCGTCTTTCTCGACCAGTTCGTGGTCTCGACCACCGTTACGGCCGAGGTGGTGCACACCGACAGCAGGCGGCTGGGCTTCCGGTTCGAAGACCTCAGCCAGTCCCAGATCCGGATGTTGCGCTCGCTGTCGGCAGCCCTTCTGTCGGGAAGCGCCCCGACCGGGTTTCCGGTGGGCGCCGCCAAGGCCCCCCGGGGTCGAGGGCGCGGCGGATCCGGCGACGGCCGGGATCAATCGAAACCGCTGGTGACGCTCGCGTCCGGCTCCTTCAACGCCCTGCTCGCCCTGGTGGTTGTCGGCATCGGCCTTGCCGTCTTCTTCTCGCCGATCGAGCCGACGTTCCACTCCATGTCCGGCGCCGTCGCGGGCGAGCGGATCGTGGTTGCGGCGGAGGCGACGGTCACCCTCGACACGATCGACGTTCCCGCCGGCGAGCCCGTCGGGGTCGGCGACACGCTCGCCTTTCTGACGCCCCTCGGCGGCGAGAGAGAACCGCTTCTGAGCCCGTGCCGGTGCGTGGTGGTCGGCTATTTCGCGGGCACCGGGCAGACGATCCGGACCGGCGAACCGGTGGCGCAGCTGGTGGAGGCCGGCACCGTTCCCGTCGTGCAGGCCCTGTTCGCGCGCGACGAGGCGTCGGCCTGGACGCCGGGGAGGCGGGTCACCATCCGGCTCAGCTATTCCGGCCAGAGGGCGGAGGGCCGGATCATGCGGGTCAGCGAAACGCTGCCGGAGGCGTTTGTCGGTCTGCCGGTCGGGCTTGCCGCGTCGCCGAACACGATGGTCGCCTGGATCGAGCCGGCCTCGCCGTTGCCGCCGAGCGCGGTCGGGGAGCCGGTGAGGGTGGAATTCCAGCAATCGACCGGCCTGTAGCGCCGGTCGGGTCAACACGCTATCCATCGCCCGCAACGGCCCGTTCCGAACGCCTCCTCCGTGACCGGGCAGGCAGCCGCCAACCGGTTCGACAGCTCTTCAAGCGGAAATTCCCCCGATGGCCGGCTGGCTGATCGACAACGGCTTCAACTTCCTGCCGCAGATCGTTGCGGGCCTCGCCGGCCTGTTCGCGCTGGTCGCGATCCTGGCGCGGCGCGCGTGGGCACTCGTGATCGCGGCGGCACTGGTCGTGGCGCTGACCACCGGTCTCGTCCTGACCAAGCGGGACCTCGTGTCCGCGCCGGGCGGCGAGGGGGGCGGGGTGCGGGTGATGACCGCCAACCTCCTCTTTTCCAACCGGGATACGGCGGCGGTGGCGGCCGCGCTGCGCAGCCTGAAGCCCGATCTCGTCGCGGTTCAGGAGCGCGATCGGTTCTGGGTGGGCGCGCTCGGCGACTTGCTCGCCGACGACTATCGGCTCGTGTCCGAAAGCGCGTCCGGAACGACCGCGCTCTATGGCAAGACGGCCGTACCAATCTGTGCAACTCCGACGTTCCGCAGTTCCGTGCCGGACCGTGTCGCCGCCGGCTGTGTTGAGATCGATGGGCGGCCGACGCTGGTCCTCGCGGTCCACGCGCCGCGGCCGACCCGACCGCTCGAAGGCGCGGAGCGGACGGCCACCTTCATCCGTTATCGCGCCCTGATCGCCGAAGCGGGCCTGCTCGCGATCGTCGCCGGCGACCACAACGCCTCGCCGCTGTCCCCGGCTTTTCGGCGCTATCTGGGCGAGACGGGCTTGAGCCTTCCCCGCGAGCCGGGGCTCTGGTTCGCCGCCACGTGGCCGAGCCGGCTGCCGCAGATCGGGATCCGCATCGACCATGTCCTGACGACGCCGGGTCTCTCGACGCGCTTCGTTGCGACCGGCCCGCAGATCGGCTCGAACCATCTGCCGCTCACAGTGGACGTGGGAGTCCGATAGAGCCGCCCCCGCGGAGCGGTGAGTGCAGCGAACCCGGCGTGAGCGAAAAAACTTTCTCTCCCCCCACAACGCCGGACGGAAAACCGGTTCCCACTTTTCCTGGCGTTGCTTAGACCCGCCAGCGGCGGTGCAGCCAGAGCCACTGGTCGGGGAATTCCCGCACCCACCCCTCGATGATCGCGTTGACGTGGCGCATTGTGCCCTCGACGTCCACTTCGCCGTCGCCATCCCGGGGCAGGTCGATCGGGCCGTGCAGCTCCATATAGAAGCGGCCCTCGGGCATGCGGACCGTGCGGGCCGCGTAGACGTTGCAGTTGTGCCGCCGGGCGAGCTTGGCAAGCAGCGGGTTGGTCTTCGCCGGGAGACCGAAGAAGGGAAGCGTCAGGCCGCGTC
Source organism: Amorphus orientalis (assembly GCF_030814015.1). Taxonomy (NCBI): domain Bacteria; kingdom Pseudomonadati; phylum Pseudomonadota; class Alphaproteobacteria; order Hyphomicrobiales; family Amorphaceae; genus Amorphus; species Amorphus orientalis. The sequence continues at coordinate 78,233 of NZ_JAUSUL010000003.1, read as the reverse complement.
CGAAGCGCTGGTCGACCAGCATGCCGATGTGGCCGCCGCGGGCGAGAATGCCGTCGAGGGCTGCGACGGCACCGGGCTGGGAGGGAATCAGACCGCCCATCGCACCGCCGCGCACCGCGTCCAGTTCCCGCGCCAGCCGGGCGTTGTTCAGCGGCCGGAACAGCACCGAGACGTCGAGCCCGAACGTCGCCGCGCAGACCGGCAGCAGTTCCCAGTTCGCCATGTGCGCGGTGAACACGATGCAGGGCGTCTCGGAGTCCCGGATCTCGAGGAACTGGTCGATGCCGTTGACGTCGAAATGGCCGGCGGTCGGGTTGTCGAAGTCGAAATCGAAGACCTTGTCGAGGAACAGGAATTCCGCCGATGTCCGGCCGAGATTGTCCCACACGCCGTTGAGGATACGGCGCCGTTCCTCCGGCGCCATCTCCGGATAGGCCGCTTCCAGGTTCTCCAGGCCGACCTTGTCGACCGGGAGCAGCGGCCCGACCGTGCGTGCTGCCCATCCGCCGAAGTCGATCGCAGAGCGTGCCGGCAGAAGCCGGATCACCCGGACCAGCCCGACGACGATCTTCGCGAACAGCCAGTCGGCAACCGCAAGCGTGCGGGCCTTGAGGGCGCGCCGGGACAGCACGGATCAGCCCAGCGTCATGACGATCTTGCCGAACACCTTGCGGCTTTCCAGGCGCTCCAGCCCGTCCTCGATCTGGTCGAGGGTGATCTGGGTGTCGATGACGGGGAGAATGCCGGCATCCATCTTGGCCAGTCCGTCGGCCAGATTGTGGATCGCGCACCCGAACGAGCCGAAGATCCGGTACTGCTGCTGAAACAGCTGCATCAGGTTGATCTGGGCGGTGATGCCGGTGGTCGAGCCGCAGGTGACCAGCCGTCCGCCCCGCTTCAGGGAAAACAGGCTGCCCTGCCAGGTGTCGACGCCGGTGTGCTCGAACACCACGTCGACGCCGCGCTTCCTGGTGATCTTGCGGACCACGCCCTCGAAGCGTTCGGTGCGGTAGTTGATGACGTGATCGGCGCCGAGGGCGGCGGCCTTCTCCGCCTTCTCGTCGCTGCCGACGGTGGTGATGACGGTGGCGCCGACGGCCTTGGCGAGCCGGATGGCGGCCGTGCCGATGCCGGATCCGCCGGCCTGGATCAGGATGGTCTCGCCGTCCTCAAGCTTCGCGTTGTCGAACAGCATGTGCTCCACTGTGCCGAAGGTGATCGGCGCGCAGGCGGCATCGGTGATTGCGACGCTGTCGGGGACCGGAACGCACAGCCGTGCCTTGGTCACCACGCGTTCGCGCGAAAAGCCGTCGAGATGGAAGCCGTGGATGCCGGCCACGTTCTCGCAGAGATTCTCGCGGCCTTCGCGGCAGGCCCGGCACTCGCCGCAGACCTGGGCGCCGTAGAGTGCGACCTTCTGGCCGGGAGCGAGATCGGTGACGCCGGGTCCCACTGAGACGATGGTGCCGGCGGCTTCCGCGCCGACCACCAGCGGCAGCTTGCGCTTGGCGAACGCCATACCGCGCCAGCCCCACACGTCGATGTGGTTCAGCGCGACCGCACCGATCGCCACCTCCACCTCGCCCTCGCCGGGTGCCGGGGGAGGCGCCATGTCGACGATTTCGAGCTTTCGGTCGGAAACGAGTTGGAGGGCACGCATCGCGTCAGGTCCATTGGTCTTGTCGGGCGGCACGGAGGAGGGCCGGCTCGCCGGGAGCCGCCGCCGGAAGGGTCAGGAGGGCTCTGCCGCCAGGATCAGCGCCACGTTCTGCCCGCCGAAGCCGAACGAATTCGACATGACGGTGCGGATCGGGACGTCGCGGGCGACGTTCGGCACCACGTCCAGCGGGATCGTCGGGTCCGGTTCGTCGTAGTTGATGGTCGGCGGCAGGCGCCCGGTCCTCAGCGACAAGACGGAGAAGACCGCCTCCACCGCGCCGGCGGCGGTGATCGTGTGGCCGATCATCGACTTGTTGGAACTGACCGGGATCGAGGGCAGCGCGTCCTCGAACACCGCTGCCAGCGCCAGATATTCCATCTTGTCGTTTTCCGGCGTCGCGGTGCCGTGGGCGTTCACGTAGTCGATGTCGTGGATGGTCAGGTCCGCGTCCTTCAGGGCTTCGCGGAACACGCCGATGATGGACGACCCGTCCGGCTTCGAGCGGGTGCGGTGGAAGTCGTCGGCCTGCTCGCCGCAGCCCTTGACCACCGCGAGCACTTCAGCGCCGCGCGCCCGGGCCCGCTCCACGCTTTCCAGAACGAAGGCGCCGCCGCCTTCCGCGACCACGAACCCGTCCCGGTTCTTGGAGAACGGCTTCGACGCCTTTTCCGGCGGGTCGTTCTGGGCCGTCAACGCGGACAGGAGCGAGAAGCGCACGACCGTTTCCGGATGCACCGACCCGTCCGCCGCGAGGCATAGCACCGCGTCGCAGTCGCCGCGCCTGATCGCCTCCACGCCGAGCTGGATCGACGTTGCGCCGGACGCGCAGGCCGTCGTCAGCGAGATCGGGGCGCCGGTCGTGCCGAAATGATCGGCCACGCGCTCCTCGATCCCGGCGAACGAGAATTGCCGGTGCATCCCGCTCCAGTCGCCGTGCCGGGCGCCATCGAGCATCCGGCGCCAGCCTTCGCCGCTCTGTCCGGCCTCGAAGAGCGCCAGGCGCTGCTTCCATTCCAGCTCCACCGGCGGAACGGCGATGAACAGCGGTCCGGGAAACGCGCCGGAGGTCGGCAGGCCCGCCTGGGCCAGGGCCTCCTCGCCGGCGAGCACGGCGAGCTTTTCGGTGAGCGCCGGGGCGCACATGTCGTCGATCTTCAGGAAATCGATGGCGCCGGCAACGGTGGTCCGGAGGTTCTCGACCGGAAAGCGGGTGATCGTCTTCAGGCCCGAGCGGCCGCTGGTGAGCGCTGCCCAGTTGTCGTCCTTGCCCTGTCCGAGAGACGTGACCACGCCCAGGCCGGTGACGGCGACCAGCGGACGGCCCTTTTCATCGTGTGTGGCGCTGCTCATGGCTCAGATCCAAACGTTGCGGCGCGGCGGCCGGCAGAAATCAGCTGTCCGCGCTGAGGACGGCAAGGCTCTCTCCGCGCCAGGCGCCCCATCCGGTGACGGCAATCTTCTCCGGCGCTTCGGAGGCGGCCGCCTCGATCGCCGGATCGCCGAAGGGTTGATAGAAGGTCCGGTTGGAGAGCGCGGCCGCCGCCAGACCCACGCCGGCCGGCATCTGCGCTTCCATGGCGTGGCCGGTCACCGTGCCTGTGCCGCGCAGGAAGGTCGGACGCTTGGCGGCTATGGCCTCCAGCATCTCGCGCTCGCGGGCCAGGGCATCCGGCACGCCGGAGGTCCCGGACAAGATACCCAAAGACGTCTCGCCGACAGCGGCGTCGAGGCGGGCGATCTGCCGGTCGATGCGCGCGTGGTAGCGGTCGGACCCGTCACGCGCGCCCCGGTCGGTGACCACGTCGTCGAGCCGCGCATGGATTCGTGCGCCGCGAGCTTCGGCATGGCTGCGGCTTTCCAGGACCAGAAAGGCGCCCACGGAGCCCATGACCATGCCGCCGTCCTGTCCGGTCCGGTGCCAGACCTCCGGCACGTCCGCGCCGGCCCACAGCAGTCCGGACATGGCAAGAAAGACGACCATGTCGTAGCGCACGGCGTTGTAGGCGCCGCCGACCAGAAACAGGTCGTTCTGCCCGGCCCGGATCTGGCGCCAGGCCGTCTCCAGGCTGGTCGCGCCGCCGAGCTCCTCGCCCATGAAGGTGCGCGACGAGCCCGTGACGTGGTGGACGATGGAAATGTTGCCGGCGAGCAGGTTGGAGAGCTGGGCCAGGAACAGCGTCGGCCGCAGGTCGGATCCGAGGCGCTCGTTGAGGAACGCGCCCGGGTCCTTCGCATCGCGCCAGCCTTCGACGATGTCGCCGTCGACCGTCGCATCGCGTTCACCGCCGCCGGCCGCCACGATCAGGCTGGTGCGTTCCAGATATTCGGTTTGCCCGGCGATGCCGGCATCGGTCAGGGCGAGGCCGGCGGCGTAGGTGCCGTAGCGCTGCCAGTTCTCCATCTGCCGCTGATCGCCGCGGCGCGGGATCTGGACCGACAGATCGATCTCGGTGAGCGGATGGACCGGAAACGGCGCGTAGGTCTCCGCATCGACCGGCGGGCGCACCTGCGCCGTTCCGGTCAGACGTTCGACGTGGGCATCGATCCCGTCGGCGATCGGCGAGACGAGGCCGATGCCCGTGATCACCGCGTCCCGGTCACCTTTTTCCGCCATCTCAACCGACGCTCCCGGCAAGTCCTATCGTTTCGGCCTGTCGCCGCATCATGGCTTCGAATTCCGGGGTCGGAAACGCCATGGTCTTGAAGGTCAGGCTCGCATCGCACACGCGGCGGCCGTCGACCTTGATCTCGGCGTCCGTGACGGAGAAGCCGGACCCGTCGTGGGTCAGAACGGCGGAAATGTCGAGCTTCGTGCCCGGCTCCACGAAGGTTCTGAGCTTGCCCTGCTTGACGCCGGCCAGGAACGGCATGCGCGAGAAGCCGTTGTGGGCCATGATCAGATAGCCCGACGCCTGTGCCATCGTTTCGATCAGCAGCACGCCCGGCATCAGCGGATGGCCGGGGAAATGTCCCTCGAAAACCGTGCTTTCCGTCGGGACGGTGGACCGCGCCTCGACCCGGTTGGCGGTGCTGTCGAACAGCGCCACCTCGTCGATCATATGAAAATATTCGAGACGCATCGGCCCAGATCAGCCCTTTGCAGCGACCAGCTCGTCGATCCTGGCGCAGAGGTTTTTCAGAACGAAATAGTCTTCGGCGGCCGCGTTGCCGCTGTTGACCTCTTCGGTCCACGATTCCAGCGGAATCTTGATGCCGAACTGCTTGTCGATCGCGAACACGATATCGAGGAAGTCGAGACTGTCGATGCCGAGATCGTCGATCGCGTGGCTCTCCGGGGTGATCTGCTCGCGCGGCATCTCACAGGTTTCGGAAATGATGTCCGCGACTTTGTCGAAGGTCGAATCCATCGAACGCACAACTCCTTGCTTCTCTCGTGGCCGGCCGCTCGGTGGGACCGTTACCCGGTGCCGCCTGCCGTCTCAGTGCGGGCGGATCGAGCCGCGGACTTCAGGGCATGAACTCATAAGATCCGGACGGGTCTTGCCGCTGCTCGCATCGAATCGACCGTGAATCGGCGCGAGCGCTGCCGCATCGGAGGCGTTCCTTAGCACAAGTAACAGGTGATGGAACACCATATGAACCGCGCTCCGGCGATCTGTTCGGCCCCGGCGGACGACGCGGCTCCCGGCCGGACGCGCTACTGGTTGCTGATCCCAGCAAAGAGCGTCGGCATGTCGAGCGGACGGAAGCCGTAGTGGGACAGCCAGCGCACGTCGGCCTCGAAGAAGGCGCGCAGGTCCGGCATGCCGTATTTCAGCATGGCCAGCCGGTCGATCCCCATGCCCCAGGCGAAGCCCTGGTAGCGGTCCGGATCGAGCCCGCAATTGCGCAGCACGTTCGGGTGCACCATTCCGCAGCCGAGAATTTCCATCCAGTCGTCGCCTTCGCCGAAGCGGACCTCGCTGCCGGTCCGGCGGCAGCGGATGTCCACCTCCATCGAGGGCTCCGTGAAGGGGAAGAACGACGGGCGGAACCGCATCTGGGCGTTGTCCACCTCGAAGAACGCCTTGCAGAATTCCTCCAGGATCCACTTGAGGTTCCCGATGGTGGCGGTCTCGTCGATCACGAGGCCTTCCACCTGATGGAACATCGGGGTGTGAGTCTGGTCGGAATCACAGCGATAGGTCCGCCCGGGCACGATGATGCGGATCGGCGGCTTGGCCGTCTCCATCGTGCGGACCTGAACCGGCGAGGTATGGGTGCGCAGGAGCGGCCGCGATCCGTCTTCCTTCTGATTGAAGAAGAAGGTGTCGTGCATGTCGCGGGCGGGGTGGCCCTCGGGAAAATTCAGCGCCGTGAAGTTGTAGTAGTCGGTCTCGATGTCCGGCCCCTCGGCGATCTCGAAGCCGAGGTCGGCGAAGATCGCCGTGAGTTCGTCGATCACCTGGGTCACCGGGTGAATTCGGCCGGTGTCGATCGGGGCCGGACGGACCGGAAGCGTCACGTCCACCCGCTCCGCGGCCAGGCGGGCTTCCAGCGCCTTGTCGGCGAGTTCGCTGCGGCGGGCGGCCAGCGCGTTGTTGATCCGCGTTTTCAGCCCGTTCACCGCCGGGCCGACGACCTTGCGCTCGTCCGGGGTCAGCGAACCGAGTGTCTTCAGCCGCTCCGACACGACGCCCTTCTTGCCGAGCGCGTGGATGCGGACCTCCTCCAGTTCGGCCTCCGTTTCGGCAGAGGCGATCCGGCCGGTGAGGTCGGCCTCGAGCGCGTCGAGATCGCTGGTGGTGGGGGCGGATGCTGTCTCGGTCATAGACGGTCCTTGTCGGCGCCGAATGGGGCGGAACGGCGGAGGCGCCCCACAATATCGTGATCTGTCTGGTCTGCGGCCACCCTCGTGGACCGCTGTGGTGGGCAGCTATAGAAAGCGTGAGCGGTTTCCGCAATCGCCGGAGGCTGATCCCGCCGCGTCATTGCGTTTCGCCCCGTGATCGCGGCGGGCGCACGCGTCACTTTCCCACCGCGCAGAACCGGATCCCTGCATGACGACCACGTCGCCGACCGGCCCGGATGCCACGCCCTCCACCGTATCCCCGGGACGGCGGCTGCGTCTCTGGATCGAGCTCGTCCTGCTCTTCGTCGTCGCGCCGCCCGCCGTGTTCCTCGCTGCAGACGCGCTCAATGTCCGGGTGTTCATGGTGATGGCCGCGGTGCTGCCGGTCTTCATCCTGCTTCTGATCGGCGACCGCCGCTTCCCCTGGCGCGCCACGTTCCTGAAGCCGCCCCCGCTCCGGGAGCTGGCAAGCGTATTTGCGTTGTTCGTGCCGGTGGCGGCTCTCGTGGCCCTGGTGGTTTGGTGGGTCCTGCCGGGACGCTTCCTGATGCTGCCGCGCTACATGCCGGAACTCTGGCTCACCATCATGATCTTCTATCCGCTGGCCTCGGCCGCAAGCCAGGAGCTGATCTACCGCGTCCTGTTCTTCCACCGCTACGAGGCGCTGTTCCGCGGTCACCTCGGGCTCATGATCGCGGCCAATGCCGTCCTGTTCGGCGCGGCCCATATCCTGTTCGGCAACTGGGTGGCGATCGTGCTCACCACGCTCGGCGGCATCCTGTTCGCCTGGCGCTACGAGCGGACGCGGTCGTTCTGGCCGGTCTGGCTGGAACACAGCCTTTATGGCAATCTCGTCTTCACGATCGGGCTCGGCAGGTTCCTCTATTCCGGGGCGTGAGCCCTGTCCGATCGATCGGGTGGGGGCGCCCGATTCACCGGAAGGCCTGTGGGCCATGCAAGGGGGCAATCATCGTGAAACGGATAGGATACGGACTTGCGCTGGGCTTTCTGATCGCGACGGCGCCGGCCGCCGTGGCAATGGACGACGTCGCGTCGATCCTCGAGCCGATCAGGGAGAGCCAGGACGTGCCGGCACTGGCGGGCGCGGTCACGAAAAACGGCGAGATCATCGCCGCCGGGGTCGTCGGCACCCGCGTGTACGGAATGGACATTCCGGTCGAGCTCGACGACCGCTTCCATCTCGGTTCCGACACCAAGGCGATGACGGCCACGATTGCCGGTCAGATGGTCGAGGACGGGCTGATTTCCTGGGACAGCACCGTCGGCGACGTGCTCGGCGAGGACATCGAGGGGATGAGCCCGGAGTTCGCCGCCGTCACCCTCGCCCAGCTCCTCTCTCACTCCAGCGGTATCCCGACCGATACCGAGGAGATGATGGAGATCTATTTCTCCACCGAGGCCTTCGACTTCACGCCGCAGCAGCGGCGCCTCCGGGCGATCGATGCCTGGAAGCGCAACGTGCCGAAGGTGCCCGAGGGATCACCGTTCCAGTACGCCAACTTCGGCTACATGACCGCCGGCGCCATGCTGGAGAAGGTGTCCGGCCGGCCGTGGGAAGAGCTGATCGTGTCGGAGATCTTCGATCCGCTGGAGCTGGAAACCGCGGGGCTCGGTGCGACCGCAACCCCGGGCCGCTATGACGCGCCGGTCGGCCACCGCCTGCAGGAAGACGGCACCGTCCAGCCGATGGCCTGGGGCATTTCGGCCGACATGCCGCCGCTGCTCGGTCCGGCCGGCCTGGCTCACATGTCGATCCTCGATTTCGCCCGCTGGGCCGACTGGAACGCTGCCGGCGGCGCGCGCGGGCCCGAACTGATCACGCCCGAGACCCTCGCCGAACTCCATCGCGAACACGTCCGCACCCCGCATCGGGAAAACCCGCCGCCCGGCACCCCCGGCGACGGCGGCTACGGCTTCGGTTGGGGGGTCGTCGAGTTCGATTTCGCCGACCATCCGGTGCTCACCCACAACGGGTCGAACGGTATGAACCTGGCCAAGATCCTGGTTGATCTGGAGCAGGATCTCGGGATCGTCGTCACCACCAATGTTGCGGGTCAGCGAGGCGATCTGGCCGCCGCCCAGGCGCTGGAGAAACTCTACCGGGCCTATGGCGTTGAGTGATCGGCGGTTTTCGGTGCCGTCGACGTTCACAGCCAGGAGGTGGCACCCATGCGGCCGGAGATTCAGGGCATCGTAGAGACCGTCCTCTACGTGGACGATCTGGAGGAAGCCTGTACGTTCTACGAGGACGTGTTGGGTCTGCCGCTGATGGCCGCCTTTGACGGGATGAAGGTTCTGAAGGCCGGAACGGCCCAGAACCTCCTTCTGTTCGACCGGATGGCGGCGGAGCTGGACAAGGACCTGCCGGGCGGACATGTGCCTGGCCACCGCTGCGACGGGCCCGGCCACATCGCCTTCCATGTCGCCATTTCCGATTTCGACCAGTGGATCGAAGCCCTGCAGGCACGCGGCGTGCAGATTACCAGCCGTGTCACCTGGCCGGCGGGCGGCCGCAGCCTCTATTTCGACGACCCAGCCGACAACGTCATCGAGCTGGCCACTCCCGGCCTCTGGCCCAACTTCTGATCCGGAGTGTTGACGGCGCCCCTGCTGCGCCGTGAGGCGCGGCTCTTTCGTGCTCCCGCAAACGCAAAAAGCCCGGCCACCGGGATGGCCAGGCTCGCTTCATCGACGTGCCGCGCTTCGAAGCGCTGCTGGCCGCGAAAAGCGGTTTAGCGGACGTCCGCCGGGAGGGCGTCGCGGGCCTTGTCCACGATCGCCTTGAACGCCTCCGGCTCGCTGTAGGCGAGGTGGGCGAGCACCTTGCGGTCGACCTCGATGCCGGCCTTGGTCAGGCCGTCGATCAGGCGCCCGTAGGTCATGCCGTGTTCGCGGGAGGCCGCGTTGATGCGCTGGATCCAGAGCGAGCGGAACTGACGCTTGCGGACCTTCCGGTCGCGATAGGCGTACTGCCCCGCCTTCTCGACGGCAGCCCGCGCCGTGCGGATCGTGTTCTTGCGCCGGCCATAATAGCCCTTGGCCGCCTTGAGCACTTTCTTATGCCGGGCGTGGGCGACGACGCCCCGCTTAACGCGTGACATGTTTCACTCTCCAAAATTTGTCGGACCGGTCCTCGGGGGCGCTGTCAAGCCTGGCCGTCCCGAGCGCGATCCGAGCCGTTCAATTCACCTGCCGGCCGGGGCCGGCTGCAAACCGCTCGTGGGACGTCGCTCAGCCGTAGGGCAGGAACTTCTTGACGATCTTCGCGTCCTGATCGGCCAGCACGGTCGTGCCCCGCGCCTTGCGGATGAACTTAGCCGTCCGCTTGATCATGCCGTGGCGCTTGCCGGCCTGAGCCACCTTCACCTTGCCGGTGGAGGTGAGCTTGAAGCGCTTCTTGGCGCCCGACTTGGTCTTCAGCTTGGGCATCTTCGTGACCCTTGATTCAACGGTTCAAAACTGGTCCGGGCTTGCCCGTTCCGGCGGCGGAAGGCCGCTCGACGTGACTGCGCCCTGCCGAAAAACAAAGTTCGACCCCGCGCCGCTGACGGCATCCGGCCCGTGCGGGCAGGCAAAACCGACATCGATCCGGGACCGTTTTCTTCCCAACCCAAGGCTCGACAGCCGCAAGGTTCGGGATCCGGGCCAATGCCCCGATATGAGGCAAACCGGCGCTCGACAGCCCGCCGCCGCCCGTGCGACCCGAGAGGTCGTGGGGACGATCCGCCGCCGCGCTCAGGCGAAGAATCCCGATCGCGGCCGGACCGTGCGTTCGGAAGGCGCACGATATAGCCGCGCTGGCGGCGGAATGCAAGGAAGGTTAGCGCCGAAAAGCCCGGTTTTCGCTCATCGGCCCTTCGGCAGGCGGAAGGCGACCAGCGCGTCGCCGAGACGCGGCCTGAGAAGCGCGCTCCCGCCGGCGGCGATGACCAGATATTGACGCCCGTCCCGCTCGGAGATGAACGTCATCGGCGTGGCCGCCCCGTCGAACGGCAGGTCGTGCTCCCACACCTCCTCGCCGGTCCACACGTTGAAGGCGCGAATCTTCGCGTCCATCGTCGCTGCGATGAAGACGAGGCCGGTGCTGGTCGCGATTGGGCCGCCGATGTTCGGGCTGCCCCACTGGTCGGGCCCGGTGATGCCGAAGGCCAGCGGCACCTCGCCCAGCGGCACCTGCCAGCGCGTCTCGCCGGTGTCGATATCGACGGCAGTCAGCGCGCCCCAGGGCGGCGCGTTGCACGGCACCCCCAGCGGCGACAGCAGCACGCCGCGGCGCATCATGTAGGGCGCGCCCTTCTGGCGGCCGAGCTCGCCGTCGCCGGCCGGGTCGTCATCTGCCGGAATGAGCCGCACCCACTGGACGAGGTTCATCACGTTGCCGATGATCAGCCGCCGTACGGGGTCGAAGGCGACGCCGCCCCAGTTCGAGCCGCCGCCATAAAACGGCATCTGGATGGAGCCCCCCACGCTCGGCGGCGTGAACAGGCCGTCGGCGCGGTAGCGCTCCGCCTCGCGCTTGCACCACAGCCGGTCGATCGGCGTGATGCCCCACGCGTCGCGGGGAGCGAAGCCCTGTTTCGCGATGGGCTTCGGGGCCACGGGGATCGGTTGGGTCGGCGACGTCTGTTCGCCCTCGACCGTGCTCTGCGGGACTGGCCGTTCCCGGGTCTCGAAGCGAAATGCGCCGGAATCCTTGTCCAGCACGAACAGCTGCCCGGTCTTGGTCGCCTGGACGATCGCCGGATAGCGGGTGCCGTTGTCGATCTGGTCGGCAACGACGGGCTGGGCCGGAAGGTCGGTGTCGAACAGGTCGTGATGGGTAAGCTGCCGGACCCAGAGTTCCGAACCGGTCCGCGCATCCAGCGCGACGACCGCGTTGGTGGCCTCCAGATTGGGCGCGCGGTCGCCGCCCCAGTAGTCCGGGCTCGGCGAGGTCGTCGGCACGAACAGGGTGGCCGTGTCGGTGTCCACCGACATCGGCGCCCAGGCGTTCGCGGCGCCGGAGCGTGCCCGGAAGCGGTCGGGGATCGGGTTCCAGGCCCATTCCTCCGCGCCGGTGCGCACATCGAAGGCGCGCACCACGCCGTCCGGCATGTCGACGGCCTGGTTGTCGCCGATGGCGGTGCCGACGATCGCCAGATCCTCGAAGATGACGGCGGGCGAGGTCACGTTCACGACGCCGGTGCCCAGCCGCGGGTAATCGGCGTTGAGGTCGATTGTGCCGCCGGTTCCGAAATCGGGGCACAGGTCGCCGGTGCGCGCGTCGAGGGCGACGAGGCGGCCGTCGAGCACGGGCGCGATGATGCGCCGTTCGCACGGACCGTCCTCGCCGCTTTCCCAGTAGCTGACGCCGCGGCAGATCAGCGAGTGCTGCTGGTCGTAGTCGCGCGGCAGCGGCGGGTCCGGTTCGAACGACCATTGCGGCTCGCCCGTCTCCGCCTCCACGGCGATCACCCGGTTGTAGGGCGTGCAGACGAAGAGCTTGCCGTCCGCGTAGATCGGATTGGCCTCGAACGTCGTCTTGCGGGTGCCGTCCTCGCCGTTGGAGAAGTCGCCCGTCCGGTAGATCCAGGCGACTTCGAGCCGGTCGACGTTTTCCGGCGTGATCTGGCCGGCCGCGGAATACTGTCCGCCGCCCGGTGCGCCTCCGTAGGTCGGCCAGTCCTGGGCGAATGCGGGTCCGGCGACAAGGCCGAGCAGGGCGGCTGCGGCCGCGATCCGGGCTGTGGAGCGGTTCATCGGTTGCGCTCCCGGCGGGCGCGCCGTGCGGCCAGGCCGGCGGCGATCGCGGTGAGAAATCCGAGGAAGGCCGTGCCGGTGGCAAGCACCGATGCCATCACGGCGGGTCCCATCGCCACCTGATCGAACACGCCGTAGACGGTCATGACGGTGACGGAGATCCCGAACAGGAACCAGATCAGAAAGCCGATGGCGCAAAGGGCGAGCATCGTCAGCCTCGCCCGCGGGTGGTTCGGGTGGGTGTCATCGGCGTTCCCCTTTTCAACCGCATCGCGACCGGTGCGTCGCCAGCCGCCTCGATTTTCTCCGGTCAGGCCGGGGCGATGTCAACCGCGACCCGGGCGACGCGCCTATTTGCCGGCGGACTTGCCTGTCGCGTCTGCGGCGATCGCCTGGAAGACGCCGTCCAGTTCCGTGGCCAGGGCTTTCAGCTCCTCGCCGCCCTCATCCATGTACGGCGCGAACACAAAGCTCGGCGTCTTGTAGGACAGCGTTGCGGTCTGGTCCGGGTTTTCCGTGAGATAGAAGCGGATCGGCGCTTCGATGCCGGCGGCGATAGAGGCATCGAGCATCCGGCGCGCATAGTCGTTTCGATAGACCCCGATCACCCGGTTGCCCGGGATCGTGATGCCCTGACCCCTGGCGCCGTCCGAAGCGCTGGCCTGGGTGACGAGACCCATCTTCGCCTCCGCGATGGCCGTCCGGGTGCGGTCCACCAGGTCGGGGAAGCTCATCTCCGTGTCGATCACGACCCAGCCGTCGCGGGGCGCGACCGACTGGGCGCTTGCCGGGATGACGGCCACCGAAGAGAGGAGCAGGAAAGCAGCGAGCGCCAGTGAGAAGGTGCGTGACGGCATGGCATGAACTCCGGCCTGGAGAGGGAACGGTCAGTCGGTAGCCGCGCGTCCCGTGGCAGGGAAGGCCGGGTCGATGCCGATTCTGACGCGGGCGAACGTTCCGGCCACGGAACCGAGGAAGCCGAACAGCAGCCAGCCCCAGCCGTGCAGGCTACCCGAGACGATGCCGCCGACGAGACCGCCGATGTTGCAGCCGAAGGCGAGGCGGGCGCCGTATCCCATGAGCAGCCCACCGAAGACGGCGGTCAGAAGGTCGCGCCGGGCGATTCGCAGGTGGGGTGCGAAGCGGCCGGCGAGTGCGGCGGCGGCCATCGCCCCGGCGATGATGCCGAAATCCATGACCGAGGTGGCGTCGGCGAACACCGACCGCTCGACGGCCTCCATCTGGCCGGACCAGTAGGGCCAGGTCTGGATCGGCACACCCAGTCCGTGGGCGATCTTGCCGCCCCACAGGGTGAAGCCCGACGTGATGCCCCACGGGCGGTGCAGGACCAACAGTGTGGCGATGCCGACCAGAGCCAGCGCGAGCGCGCCCACCGTGGTCGACCACGGACCGCGGAAGACGAACCCCATCGGTCGTCGGGGCGCTTCGGAAGGCCTTCCCTTCTCCAGTCGGCCGGCGAACCAGGCGATTGCGCAGCAGGCGGCGGCGGTGATGGCGAAGGCGGTGAGGGGGCCGAGCCGGGAGATCAGGCTGGTCGCTGGAAAGGCAGGCAGCGCGTGCCAGGCCGGAAGGTGGGCCGTGGCCAGGAAGGATCCGGCGACGAAGGCGGCGAGCGTGACCAGCATCCGGACCGATCCGCCGCCGACGGCAAACAGGGTCCCCGAGCCACAGCCGGCACCGAGCTGCATGCCGAAGCCGAACAGGAAGGCGCCGAGCGCGGCCGCGATTCCGAACGGGAAGACATAGCCGTAGGCCGGCAGCCCGATCCCCGCTCCATAGGCGATCAGCGGGAAGGACAGCGCGGAGGTCGCCACGAGAAGCAGGGCCTGGGCGCGGACGCCTTCGCCGCGCCGCTCGCGCACCAGAAGCCGCCACGACGAGGCGAACCCGAACGCCGCATGATAGAGGGCGAAGCCCGCGAAGGCGCCGATCGCAAGGGCTGCTGCCAGCCGCCAGCCGCCTTGGGACCAGGCCGCCAATGCCAGGACCGGAAGGGCCAGGCCCGCCAGGGCGAGGGAAAGTCCGGCGTGTCCCGGGAGGGGGGTGGATCGCTCGTTCGGTTTCGGCGTCGGTCCCATGAGCCGGTCGTCGTCTTTCTGCGTCGGGTCGCAGACGCGCTACGGTCTAGAGCCTCTTTTTACTCGAACAGAAATTCCCGGGCGCCGAGAAATGTCGCCGACCTTCAATCTCCCGAGGAAGTCCGTCTCGTTCAAATCAAGTCCGTTTGAACGGGACAGGCTCCGGGGCGGGGCGCAGCCTGCCGCAACCACGCCTGTTTCCGCGACCGTTTGAGCCGTCCGGATCGAAGGCCTGAGGTCAGTCGGCCGTCTCGCTGGCGCGGGTCGCCTCAGTGACCGCCTGAAAGACCGGGCCCGTGGGGTCCGACATCCGTTCGTAGATCTCGAAGTGGTTGCAGCCCGCGACCTCGGTCAGGGCCTTGAGCTTGCCGCATGTCGAGAGGGTTTCGGCGAAGGCATGGGCCTGTCGGATGAATTCGGGCGTCTCGCCGTCCCCGTAGAGAACCCACACGGGGCAGCGGATCCCGGAGACGTGCCGGGGCGCGCTCAGCAGGTCGACTTCGTCCGCGGACAGGTCGATGTAGGTGCGCCGGGCGCTCAGCATCACCGCCTCCAGATCGTAGGCGCCGCTGATGCAGACGAGGCTGCTCAGGACGTCCGCCGGGAGGTCGTGGCGCGTCCAGTCGAGGGTCGCCAGGACAGCCGCCAGATGCGCGCCCGAGGAATGGCCCGACAGCAAGATCCTGTCCCGGTCGCCGCCGAACGCGTCCGCGTTGCGGTAGGCCCATTGGACGACCCGGACCAGCTGCTCGACCATCGTCGGCATTCTCACGTCCGGCAGCTTGTCGAATTCCGGAACGACGAAATGCATACCGGCCTCGGTCATGGCGCGCGCCACCAGCGCCCCGTCGTCCTTTGTCTGGAAACGCCATGCGCCGCCGTGGACGTGAATGTGGATCGGCGCGGGGGTGGCGGACGTCCGGTAGAGGTCGAGCCGCTCGTTGGCACCGGAGCCGTAGGCGATCTCTTCATAGCCGGGGTGCGTGGCCTGGACCTCGCCCGCCGTCTGCCGCCAGCGTTCCAGAAGCTCGTCCGCGTTCTGGGCCCAGACACGCTGGTTGTAGGCGCGATCGAGTTCGGCCTGGGTGTAATGAAGATAGACGGTCTCGCTCAACTTCCGGCGCCTCCCAAGCGCTCAACGGATTTGTTTTCGGATTCTCGGGACCCGCCCGCCGAAAAGGTCGGAGGAACCGCTCCCGGCTCCTCCATCGTCGGTTCGTGTCAGGCCGGCGTGAGCTGCTCCTTGGAGAAGCCCGCGAGCCTTGAGTAGCCGCGCACGATCGCTTCGCGCTCGGCGAATGGAACGACCGCGTCGATGTCGTCGACCACGCCGTCGACCTTGTCCTGCACGGCGTCGATGACCCGTTCCGGTCCGCCCTGCCGATTGTTGAGGACGACCTGGTAGACCGCCTCCCGCCGCGCCGCCTCATAGGCGTCGAGACCGGCTTCGACCGACGCCGCCCCGTCGAGCGCCTGGGCCAGCGCCTTGGCGTCGAGCACGGCCTGGGCCGCGCCGTTGCCGCCGAAGGGATACATCGGATGGGCCGCGTCGCCGAGCAGTGTCACGCGGCCGAACCGCCACTGCGGCAGCGGGTCCCGGTCGCACATCGGCGATTCCCAGATGTCGTCGCTGGCCTCGCCGAGGGCGACGATGTCCAGTTCCGGCAAGGTGAACTGCGACAGCGCCTTCAGCGCGTCCTCGCGCACGGCCTTGTCGTGCCAGCTCGGACGGGTCTCGAGGGGAGCCCCGTCGTCCGCGACCCGGCAGGCCAGCACCCAGTTGGTCAGAAGGGTCTCGTCGGTCTTGCCTTTCGCAATCGGGAAAAGCACCAGGCGGGCATCGTTGCCGCCGGAAATGATGAATGTCCGTCCGCCGTCATAGATCGGCCAGTCGGCGGTGCCGCGATACATGATCCGTCCGCTCCAGCGCGCCCGGCCCTCGTCCGGGTAGAGCAGGGTGCGCAGACGCGAATGGATGCCGTCGGCGCCGATCAGCATGTCGGTCTCGACCGTTTCGATCTCGCCGGCGCCGGTTTCGAACCTGGCGGTCACGCCGGCACCGGTCTCTTCATAGCTCTCGAACCGGCGATCGAGGCTGACAGCGCCCGCCGGCAGGCGGTCCAGCACGGCGTCGTAGAGCACCCGCTGGAGCCTGCCCCGATGGACGGAGACCTGGGGAACCTTCAGGTCGGCCTTCAGGCCCCGGGGCTCGTCCCAGACCGTCTGGCCGAACCGGGTGCGGTAATAGAGGTGTTCCGGGCAGATGCCTTCCTCAACCAGCCTGTCGAGGATGCCGATCTCGGCAAAGGTCGCCACCGCGTGGGGAAGAAGGTTGATGCCGACACCGAGTTCCTGAATGTCGGGTGCGCGCTCGAAAATGCGCGACTGGATGCCGTGCTTGTGCAGGAACAGCGCGGCGGTCAGCCCGCCGATCCCGGCTCCGATGATCGTGGGTGTCATGGGTCTGCTCCGGTGACGCGGAAAACGGTGCGCCGCCCGACCCCGCTCGCGCGGCCGGGCGGCGGATTGTTCAGTTGACGAATTCGTTGGTGTAGAGCTCGCCCAGAGGCGTCGCCGTCCGCACGATGCCGTGCTCGACATAGAAGTCCTGGACGTCCTTGAGGCGCTGCGGGTCGACCTTGCCGAGGTCGTCCATGCTGGCGACCGGGTAGACGAGCGTGTTGTAGCGCTTCATCACGTTCTCCAGCATGCCCTGCTTGCCCTCGAACGCCGGAACGTTCTCCGCCAGATAGGTGGAGGCGCCCGTGGGATCGGTCATAATCTCCTCCAGCGCCTTCAGGGTGCCCTTTACGAAGCCCGCCACGAGTTCAGGCTTGTCCGCGATGGTGTCGTCGGAGGCGACGATCGCCTGTGCCGTCGCGGGAAAAAGGTCGTTGATCGGCTGGATGGTCAGATCGACGCCGGCGCCCTGAATCGCCGCCGCCCACTCCGGAACCCCGGAGATCGCGTCGAGGTCGCCGGAGATCATCAGCTGCATCACGCCGGCCGGGCCGACGGCCTGGATCTCCACGTCCTCCTTGGTCATCCCCACCGCCGCGAGCGCGCCGAGAAGGTTGTAGTAGGTGGTGTCCTGAAACGACATCACGCCGATCTTCTTGCCCTTCAGGCCGTCGATGCCGTCGGCACCGGTCTCGGAGCGGATGATGATCTGGGTCAGCGCCTTGCCGCCGAGCATGGCGACGTCCTTCACCTTGAGGCCGTTGGCGCGCACGATGATCGGCGTGTCGCCGATCGAGTTGCCGAGTTCGGCGTTGCCGAGCGCAACCTGCTTGGCCACGTCGGCGCCGCCCTTTCCGACCTGGAAGGTGACGTTGATCCCTTCGTCCTCGTAGTAGCCCTTCGCCTTGGCGAGCTGATAGGGCGTGAAGGCGGGCAGGAATTCCGGCGCCGGGAACAGGAAGGTGATGTCCTCGGCCGCATCGCCCGGCGGCGCCGTGGCGACGAGGAGCCCGGCCGCGACGGCCACGGCCGCAATCCCCTTGATGAAGTGCTGCATCTCAGTGGTCCCCTCTGGAAGGTGGTCGCTGGTCTGGCCGCATCTCCGGGCTCTGCGGCCTTTTCGGGGAGAGGCGGCGAAAGAGACCGGCGTCGCTCTGAACGCCGGAAGTTCCCGCTGGACGGACATGTCCTCCCGTCCGTCCAGCGGGTGGAGGCTTATTCGCCGGGCGGATCGACGCGGCTGTCGGTGCCCAGCCACCCGTGATGGGAGATGTCGAAGACGATGCCGTCGGGATCCTTGAACTTGCGCTCGAAGTTGCCCTTCCGCTCGTCGCCGAGGTCGAAGAAGAATTCGCCGCCGGCCTCTTCGATGAGGCGCTGGGTCTCCTTCAGGTCGTCCACCTGGACACCGAAATGGTTGGCTCCGAGGAAGCTTGCGGCGTTCTCCACGCCGGATCCGGTGTCGCCGGAGAAGTTGAGCAGCGCCAGGTTGATCACGCCGTCGCTGAGATAGTAGGCGGTGCCGATCGAGACGGTTTCCTGGCCGACTTTCTTGAAGCCGAAGACCTTCTCGTAGAAGGCGGCGGAGCGGTCGAGGTCCCCCACACAGATCGCGAAATGCCGCAGTCGTGGCGCCATGGTGTGCTTGCTCCTCGTGCTGTCCTGAGTGCGACGCGCGCCAGCGGCGCGGCCGGGTGGCTGGATGAAGGGTGGTCCGGAACGGCGATCGCGACGGCTCCGGCCGGCGAACCGTGAATGGCCCGGATGCGCCCTGTCATTCTGGGCATAAAG
Source organism: Amorphus orientalis (assembly GCF_030814015.1). Taxonomy (NCBI): domain Bacteria; kingdom Pseudomonadati; phylum Pseudomonadota; class Alphaproteobacteria; order Hyphomicrobiales; family Amorphaceae; genus Amorphus; species Amorphus orientalis. The sequence goes on along the minus strand of NZ_JAUSUL010000003.1, from coordinate 59,671 downwards.
GCCCGGGTCCGGAGGTTGCCAGGGCCGACCGCGTTTCCGCGCCGGCCGATTGGTTGAACCGCGGCGCAAGCTGCGGAAGCGCTGGAGCTGAGCAGGTTCGTGGTGCGGACCATCCCGCCAGCTTAGGATGGGCCTATGGCGCCCACTATTGCATTTCGAAGCTGCTGCTATACCGTTTTGTAATGACTTTGAACCCGCGAGAGCTTGCTGCTTTCTTGAGCATCATGCGGCTGGGCAGCATCAATTCGGCCGCCCAGTCCCAGGGTATGACCCAGCCTGCGCTCAGCCGGTCGCTGAAACGCCTGGAGGACCGGCTCGGGGTTCCGCTGTTCGTGCGGCATTCCACCGGCATGGAGCCGACCCGCTTTGCCCGGGTGCTGCGCGATTATGCGGAGCTGATGGAGTTCGAATCCGACCGGGTCGTCGAGGAGATCAAGCTTCTCAACGGGGCGGCGACGGGTCTGGTCCGGCTCGGCATCGTGCCAAGCGTCGCCCAGACGCTCCTGCCGCGGGCGCTGGAGCGGGCCCGCCGCCAGTCTCCGGGCATCCAGGTCCGGGTGGTTGAAGGATCCGGCGACCATATGATTGCGGCCGTGTCGCGCGGCGAGGTGGACTTCGCCGTCGTCGGGATGCCCCACGATCCCTCCGACCACACCGTCTCCGTCACACCGCTCGGCATGGAGGGCGTCTGTGTGGCTGCGCGCAGCGGTCATCCGTTGATGTCGAAGCGCGACCTGACCATCGACGACCTGCGGGCCTATCCCTGGGCTTTGCCGGAGAAGGGCAACGTCATCTGGTACGGCTTCCACGCGCTCTTCAACCGCGCCTACATGGAACCGCCGGTCCCGGCCGTCTCCTCCAATTCGGTGCTGGTGCTGAAGTCGATGGTGCTCAACGACGACTATCTCACCATGATGACGCGGGTGGTGTTCGCCATCGAGGAGCGGGAGGGGCTGATGGCGCCCGTGCCGCTGGAAGCGGCCTCGTGGGAGAGGCGGCTGGCCATCGCGCGGCGCGCCACCGGAACGATGCTGCCGGCGGCGCGCCTGCTTCTGAGGGAGCTTCAGGAGGCCGGCCAGGATCCGGCGGGGATCTGACCGGTCTCGTCTGTCGGGTGGACTAGTCTGCCCAGTCCCGGCCGGCGGCGACCGCCCGCTCCCGGGCGCTCGGGTTCACCGATGGCCGGAACGGCACCTCGCAGACCACCGCGTCGACCGACTGGCCCGAGGTTTCGCTGTAGGCTTCCGGCAGCTCCACCTTCAGCTGGGTTCCGATGGTCGACATCTCCACCGGCACGTAGCCGAGGGCGATGTTGGTCTCCAGCTCCGGCGACCACCAGGGCGACGTGACGTAGCCGACGCGGTTTCCGTCGATGTCGTCGATAAGCCAGAAGTCCGGCGCATAGTCGGTGATCGGCGTGCCGCCGAGCTTCATGCCGACGAGCTTCTGGCGGAACGGATAGTCGCCCGCGTCGATCAGGCTGCGCTGGCGCTCCAGCTCGGTCTTGCCGATATAGTCGCCGGCCTTCTTGCGCGGAACCTGATAGGCGAGGTTGACCTGGAAGGGCGAGGTTTCGGCGTCGAGGTCCTGCCCCCAGGACAGGATGCCGGCGGCGATGCGGCGATGATGGGCCGGCGCGATCACGCGCAGCCCGAAGCTCGCCCCGGCCCCCCGGATGGCGTACCAGACCGCTTCCGCGTTCAGTGTCGCGTCGCGGACATAGACCTCGTAGCCTTTTTCGCCGGTGAAGCCGGTCTGGCTGACCACCACCGAGCAGCCCGCGATCTCCGCCTCCATCAGCCCGTAATAGGGGATCTCGCGCACCTCCTCGCCGACGACGGCGGCCATCAGGTCTGCCGACAGCGGCCCCTGGATCTGCAGCGGCGCCACGTCGATCTCGGCGATGTCCACATCGAACCGGCGGCCCACGTTCACGCCCTGAAGCCAGAACATCAGGTCGGAATCGGAGATGGAGAACCAGAATTCCTCGCTGGACAGCCGCAGAAGCACGGGATCGTTGAGGATGCCGCCGGCCTCGTTGCACAGGATGCAGTACTTGCCGTGCATCGGTTTGATCTTGGTCGCGTCGCGGGTGATCACGAAGTCGACGAAGGCCTCCGCGTCCGGCCCCATCACCCGGATCTGCCGCTCCACCGCAACGTTCCAGAGCGTGACGCGATTGATGAGCGCGTCGTATTCCGCCATCGCGCCGCCGTCCTCGGGACGGACGTAGCCGCGCGGATGGTACATGCGGTTGTAGACCGTCGCGCGCCAGGCGCCGGCCTCGACCGACAGGTGCCAGAACGGCGATTTCCGCACCCGGGTGGAAATCAGCATCTGGACCGGGGTGGGTCCCGACTGGCGCAGGTTGATCGGGACGGTGCGGTCGGCCTGATCGACCGTCGGCACGTTGGGGTGGGCGCGTTCGCCCGAGCTGGTTGTGGTGACATCGAGCATCTTCGGCCCTCTCCTGTCGGCGTTTCCTCACTCCGCAGAAGAAAGGCTAGGCCCGTCACCGCCACCCGGGATTGCGAGAGAGCGGCACGCAGATGCTCAGGGACGACTTCCGGCCGGATGACAAGCAGTTGTGACCGGCCGGTGCGCGGTCAGGTCGGCGCGCAGTCGGGTTCGGCCGCGACAGGCCGGGCGGAGGTCTCCCGCACCGCGTCGAGCCGAAAGGAGACCAGCGCGAGCACGAGGCCGGCGAAGGCGAGCGACACGCCCATATAGGGAAGCTGGTCGTAGGCCATGCCCCAGGTGATGCCGACGCCGCCGGCCCAGGCGCCGATGGCGTTGCCGAGATTGAAGGCGCCCTGGTTGATGGTCGAGGCCAGGTTCGGCGCGTCGGAGGCCTGGGTCACCACCCGCATCTGCAGCGGCGAGACGAGCGCGAAGGCCAGCGCGCCCCAGATAAAGAGCGTGACCGCCGCCGGCAGGGTGAAATGGCTGGTGAAGGCGAACACCGCCAGCACCGGCATCAGCACGCAGAAGATCCCGATGACCGACGGCATCAGTCGCCAGTCGCCGAGCCTCCCTCCGATGAAGTTGCCCGCGGTCAGGCCGACGCCGAAGATCAGGAGCATGATCGTGATGGCGTGGGGCGACAGGCCGGTCACGTTCTGCAGGATCGGCGCGATATAGGTGAACACGCTGAACAGGCTCGCCGATGCGAGCACGCTGATCGCCATGGCCAGCACCACCTGCCGGCTGGTGATCGATTTCGCCTCCTGCAGGAAGGCGACCTTGGGAACGGGAATGTCGCGCGGAAGCCAGGCGTAGAGCGCCAGCGCGGCGGCGACGCCGATGCCGGAGACCGCCCAGAAGGTGGTGCGCCAGCCGAGCGCTTCGCCGAGGGCGGTTCCGAACGGCACGCCGAGAACGTTGGCCAGCGTCAGGCCCGCGAACATCATGGCGATCGCCTGGGCGCGCTTGTGCGGTGCGACCAGCGTGGATGCGACGACCGCTCCGAGCCCGAAGAACGCGCCATGGCAGAGCGCGGTCGCGACCCGGGCACCCATCAGCAGCCAGTAATCCGTGGCGATCGCGCACAGAACGTTGCCGGCGATGAAGACCCCCATCAGCAGCAGGAGGGTCCAGCGCCGGTCGAGCCGGGCGGTCGCGATGGCGAGGAACGGGGAGCCGAAGGTGACGCTCAGCGCGTAGCCCGTCACCAGCAGGCCGGCCTGGGGGATCGTCACGGCAAGATCGCTCGCGACGCTCGGAAGCAGCCCCATGATCACGAACTCGGTCGTTCCGATGCCGAACGAGGCGAGTGCGAGGGCCAGGAGGGGAAGACGTGTCGGCGACCGCGCGCCGCTGTCGGCAAGGCTCATGATGGGACCGTTCGCGAGAGCACGCCCAGGCCAAGCGGAAACCGGTTGGCCAACCGGACATGCGTTAAACAATGGGTTGGAGCCGATCGGCGCTTCCGTGAAACGCTGACAGGCCCTGACGAGAGCCTCCGGTCAGGTCGGACCGCCTGATCGACGGAAAGGGCTCCGGATCGAAATCTCTGCAATCGCCGCCGTGCGGACCGATCCGGTCCGGGCGGGGAATGCTCTGGGAGTGGGACGTAAACCGTCCGAAACTGCTTCTTTCCAGCTTATGCTGCATCGCAGCATAATCAAGCCGATAAGCTATCCATCGGCTGCATAGCTGGTCAGCATTGCGAACGGATAACGGGCGAACAGGGTCGCCACGGACACGGCACTGCCGCCCGATGCCCGCGCGTCGCTGAAGGCGTCGGTGAGGCGGCCGGCGTCGGGCAGCCTCACCGAGGTGTCGGTCCACAGCGCCGGATCCCGGAGATCGGGCCGTTCCCGAAGGAGCGCCAGCGGCAGGCGGGGGACGAGGGTGACGGCCGTGTCCCGCCCGTCGGTCCGGGCAAACGCGATCAGGTGATCGCGTCGCGCCCCGTCGACGGCGAGCGGGGAATAGGCTCCGGTCGTGAACAGGTCCGGCCGGGCGTGTCGGTGGGACAGGCCGGTCCGGATCAGGTGGGGCTTGATGGCGCCGAGGGGCGGGCAGCCTTCCGCGGGCCACGCCGGTAGCGAGGCGTCGAGCGTTTCGTCGAGACGGGCGAAGTCCACCGGCCGCCGGTTGTCGGGATCGACCAGGCTGAAATCGCCGCGCTCGGTGCCCTGATAGATGTCGGGAATGCCCGGCGCGGTCATCTTGATCAGGGTCTGGGCCAGGCTGTTGATGCGGCCTGCCGCCACGAACGGCTTCAGGGTTTCGGTGAAGTCGGACAGGAAGCCGGTGTTGTCCGGCGACAGCAGCCGTGCCGCGTAGGCCTGCACCGCCTGTTCGTAGGCGCCATCGACCTCGGTCCAGCTGGTCCGAGCCTTCGCCTCGCGCATCGCCTTCTCAAGATAGCCGGCGAAACGATCGGCGAGTGCCGTCAGCGCAGCCGGGTCGGTCGGCAGGTCTTCCGGAAAGGCGCCGGCGAGTGCCTGATAGATCAACCACTCCGTGTTCGGGTCCGGCGCCGGTCCGTCCGCGAGCTCCACCACATGGTTGGAGTTGTGCCGCCGCCAGCGCGCCACTGCGTCCCGCCAGGTCTCGGGCGCCTCGCTCAGCGCGTAGAGGCGGGCGCGGGCATCCTCGCCGCGCTTGGTGTCGTGGGTGGCGGTGCCGAGAAGCCCGCGCGGCTGGGCCGCGACCCGTTCCGCCATGCGGCCGTGAAAGGCGCTCGCCGGTGCGAACGCATCGTCCGGATCGCCGCCGACCTCATTGACCGCGATCAGCCGGTTGAAGCGGTAGAACAGCGTGTCCTCGATCGCCTTCGCCATCACCGGGCCGGTCAGCTGCTGGAAGAGGGTGCGGAAGCGGACGGCGGTTTCGCGCGCCTCCTCCCCGAGGTCGCCGAGGAGTGCCGCGACGGCCAGATCGAGCGCTGCGCCGTCCGGCGCGGGATCCTGCCCGCGCGCCGCCGTCGCGACGGTCTCGAGCAGCGTGCGGTCGGCGTCCGCCATGCCGGCGGCGTTGCCATAGGTGCGGTAGACCGGAAAGGCCGTGACGAGTGCGACGATCGCGGCCTGGAGCGTGGTTTCGGCCGGCATGTCGTCCGGGCGCTCGGTCTCGGCGACCTCGAAGAGGAGGTCGGTGAGCCGGGTGACTTCGCCGGCGAAATTCCGCGTGGCCATCAGCGTCTTGGCGGCCCGGCGCTCGTCGTCGAGGGAGACCGGGGTCCCCAGCGCATCGCGGTACGCCCGGTCCAGACCCTGGGCGCCGTCGGCGTCGGTCAGCGTTTCGGCGAGCGACGTGATGAACTCGTAGCCGGTCGTTCCCGCGATCGGCCACTCGGCCGGCAGCGCCTCGTCGCCTTCCAGGATCTTCTCCACGACCAGCCAAGTGTCTGGCCCGACCCGCTCCCTGAGGCGCGCGAGATAGCCGGTCGGGTCGGCGAGGCCGTCGACGTGGTCGATCCTGAGGCCGTCCACCGTCCCCGAACGGACGAGGTCGAGGATCAGGCGGTGGGCGTCCTCGAAGACGTGGGCGTCGTCGACGCGGACGCCGACCAGCCCGGTGATCTCGAAGAAGCGGCGATAGGAGAGATGCCGGCTCGCCTCCTGCCAGAACATCAGTCGCCAGGGCTGGGCATCGTGCAGGGTGGAGAGCAGGTCCCGGTTCGCCGATACCCGGTCCAGCGCCGCCTGAACGCTGCGGCGGGCCTCCGGCTCGGCCAGCAGCCGGCGGATCTCGCCATGCATCCGGTCCGCGTCGTCGGGCGTGGCCCGGGCGGCGATCGCGGCCACTTCCGTCAGCAACGGCTCATCGGCGGCCGCCGTCACGATCTCGTAGCTCGACGGCGTCAGCGGGTAGAAAGTGTCGAAATAGGCGAGCGTCAGGCAGCCGTGCGCCTCGTTGAACACCACCTTCAGATCGCCGGCGGCGAGCACGTCGTCGAAGGTGCCGCCGAGAAAGGGAAGCGTCAGCCGTTCGCGCCAGTTGACGTCGAAATGGCCGGCATAAGGGCTCGCCGGGCCCCATTCGATCACGCTGTGCCACCAGCCGTTTTCCAGCGACGCCGCCATGTGGTTGGGAACGATGTCGAGGATAAGGCCCAGGCCGGCGTCCTTCAGGGCGGCCACCAATCTGTCGAGGCCTTCCCGGCCGCCGAGCGCCGGATCGATCTCGTTGAAGTCGGTGACGTCGTAGCCGTGGGTCGAGCCGGTGACCGCCGTGAAGATCGGCGAGGCATAGAGATGGCTGATGCCGAGACGCTTCAGGGTCGGGACGACCCCGATCGCCGTGTCGAACGTCATGCCGTTGCGGAACTGGAGCCGGTAGGTCGCGGTGACGGCGGTCATGGCTTGGGCCTTTCCTCCGCGACCGCCGAGACGACGGCCCGATAAAGGGGATGGGTCGCCAGCTCTTCCAGCGGCACCGACGATTTGGGACGCCAGTTCGGATAGCTGTCGAGGGTGCCTGGCAGATTGGTCGGCTCCCGCTCTCCGGTCAGGTCGGCGAGACGCACGGCCGCCAGCATCGACGGGGTGCGGGCGACGAACCGGTGCACTGCCACCGTGAGCGTCTCGGGGATCTCGCCCGTCGGTGCCCGGGCCGCCGCCCGCGCGGCGTCCGCGTCCCGACCCGTCAGCACGCCGGCCTCAGTCAGGGCATCGACCAGGGCCTCGCGTTCCCGGGTCCGGGCGTCTGCCTGTCCGGCGGCGGCGGTCTCGTCGATCAGCGCCTGTTCCAGGCGCAGAGGCACGTCGTCGCCCCGCCACCAGCCGGCGAAGGTTGGCAAATCGTGGGTCGACAGGCAGGCGAGCGCGAGCCGGGGATAGTGCTCGGCCGGCCGGAACCGGCCATCTGACCCCTCGAAATAAAGGATCCGGTAGGAGAGGATGCGGGCCACCTCCATCACCGCGCCGAATCCCTCCGGCACGTAGCCCAGGTCTTCGCCGACCACCACGGTCCGGTGGCGGTTGGAAACGTCGGCGAGAACCTCCAGCAGCCCGGCAATCGGGTAGCGCACATGGGCGCCGTCGACCGGGACGCCGTCGCGCGGCACGTAGAACAGCTGCCAGAGCGCCATGACGTGATCGAGCCGCAGCGCGCCGGCCGTCGACATCAGCGCTTCCATGGTGGCGCGCCAGGGCGCGAAGTCGGCCGCTTCCAGGGCGGCCGGCGACAGCGGCGCGAGCCCCCAGTTCTGACCGCCCGCCGTGAAGATGTCCGGCGGGGCGCCGATCGACATGTCCGACAGGGCCAGCTCGGGATAGCTCCACGTGGCGGACCCGTCCGGCGCCTCGCCGACGGCGAAGTCGAGATAGAGGCCGATGCGCATGCCGGCCTCGTGGGCGGCGGCTTCGGCTTCGGCGAGCTGGCTGTGGGCCAGCCATTGCAGCCAGGCGTGGAAGTCGATCTCCCGTGCGTTTCGTTCGGCGAACCGGGCCACCGTGGCGCCGGCCGGGTCGCGATATTCTTCGGGCCACTCATGCCAGCCCGCACCGTGGCCGCTCTCCACCATGCGGATCGAGAGCGTTTCGAACAGGGCGTGCCGGTAGAGCGCTTCGCCCCCTTCGTGCACGAACTGGTGGAAGGCGGAACTTGCGGACTGGGTCGGCGATCTGGTGTCCCGGATCGTCCCCGGCCACTGGTCGAAGAGCCGCTTCAGCAACCGGTATTTCAGCGAGATCACGCCTTCGTAGTCGACGAGCGGGGCGGCTCTCAGGCGCTCGACCTCCTCGGCCTTCAACATCGATGGGTCGAACCCCTCGACCTGGTCGACGGCGATGTAGACCGGATTGAGAAAGCGCCGGTTGGAGGGCGAGAACGGGCTGCAGCGGTCAGGTGCGGCGAGGAACAGCGCGTTCAGCGGATTGGTGCCGACGAAGTCCGCACCGTCGCGCGCCGCGATCCGGCAGGCCGTTGCCAGATCCGCGAAGTCCCCGATGCCGAGATTGCGGGCCGAGCGCAGCTCGTAAAGCTGGAGCACGATGCCCCAGCAGCGGCCGCCGGTCTCCAGCCAGTCGGGCAGATAGGCACGGTGGCCCTGCGCGTCCAGCTTCGGCTGCTCGCGCCCGGCCGAGCGTTCGAGCGCCCGCTCGATCGCGGCCTCGCTGTCGGTCTCGACGCCGAGGGCGGCGAGGATGCGGTGGGTGGTGTCGTCCGGCACCGGCACCTGCGCGCCGTCCGGCCCGACATAGAAGCGCGCGATGCCGTAGCGGTCTGCGAGACGGTCGATGGGTCTCATCGGTCCTTCCCCGCCGGCCCTCCGCGGCTGATCGAGAAGACGACCGAATGGGCGGGCAGCGTGTCCCCGCGCTCCTCGCCCGCTTCGACGCCGAGCGTATGGATCGGGTTGCCGGCGAACGTAGGAGCCGGCTTGCGCGCTTCCGACAGATTGGCCCGCAGTTCGAGAACGCCGCCGGCAAGCGTCCAGTCGATGGCGAGGACGCCGTCTGCCGCGGTGATGACCCGACCGCAGTGGGCGGGGGCGTCGGCCAGCATCGGCACGATCTCGCGCTGGCGAAGGCTGAGAAGATCGCGCACGAACCCGTGCCAGGCGCGGCCTTCGTCGCTCTCCAGCTTCGCCCAGTCCAGCGACGAGATCTCGAACGTGCTCGCCGCGTTCGGGTCGGGTATGTCCTGCAGCGACCGCTCGTCGCCCTGAAAGCCGATGAACGCGGCGAACTCGCGCCGGCGGCCTTGGCGCACGGCGTCGGCCAACTCGCCGTGAAAGTCGGTGAAGAAGGCGAAGGGGCGGGTCTCGCCGTACTCCTCGCCCATGAACAGGAGCGGAATGTGCGGCGACAGGGCGAGGATCGCCGTCAGAGCCTGCACCGTTGCGCGCTCCGACAGATCCAGCAGGCGCTCGCCGAAGGCCCGGTTTCCGGTCTGGTCGTGGTTCTGCAGGAAGTCGACGAACGCGGTCGGCGGCAGGTGTCCGCTCGGCACGCCCCTCGGTGCTCCGCCGCCATGCTTGGACGGTTCTCCCTGATAGGCGAAGCCTTCCGCCAGCGAGCGGGCGAATTTGCCCAAATGGTCCTCGGCGAAATCCGCGTAGTAGCCGTCGCTCTCGGCGGTCGCGATGACGTGGGCGGCGTTGTGGAAATCGTCGTTCCACTCGGCCGTGTAGCGCACGACGGAGCCGTCGTCGCCGCGTTCGTGGAGGCGGGTGATGTTGCGGTTGTCCTCGGTGGTCAGATGGATCTCGCGGCCGGTGATGGTCTCGCGCACGCGGTCGGCGATCTCCACCAGAAGCTCCGTTTCCGACAGCTCGTCGACCACGTGGTCGATCGCGTCGAGGCGGAGGCCGTCGAGATGGTATTCCTCCAGCCAGTAGAGCGCGTTCTCGACGAAGAAACTGCGCACGGGCGGCCGCTCGTAGGCGATCGCCGCGCCCCAGGGCGTGTGCCGTTCGGGATGGAAGAACGCCGGCGCGTAGCGGCCGAGATAATTCCCCTCCGGCCCGAAATGGTTGTAGACGACGTCGAGCAGCACCATCAGGCCATGGCCGTGGGCGGCATCGACGAACGCCTTGAAGTCGTCCGGCGTGCCGTAGGCCGGATGAACCGCATAGGGCAGGACGCCGTCATAGCCCCAGCCGCGGTTACCGGAGAACTGGGCGACCGGCATGATCTCGACGGCGGTGATGCCGGTTTCGACCAGATGCGGCAGCCGGTCGATCGCGCTCAGGAACGTACCGCCCGGCGTGAACGTGCCGAGATGCAGCTCGTAGATCACTGCTTCCGGCCAGGGACGGCCCGTCCACTCCGGATGGGCCCAGCGGTGGGCGCCGGGATCGACGATCACCGAGGGACCGTGCACGTCGCCCGCCTGAGCCCGGGCCGCCGGGTCCGGAACGGTGAACCCGTCGCCCAGCACGAACGCGTAATGGTCGCCGGGCCTGGCGTCCTGCAGGACCAGCTCGAACCAGCCGTCGTCGCCGGGAGTCATAGGCGCTTCGGTGGTGTCGTCCAGCCGCACCGCCACCTGCGTCTCGCCGGGTGCCCACAGGCGAAAGCGGGCGCCGCCCTCGGCCAGCAGCTCCGCCCCCCACGTCTTCTCGAAGCGGCGTCGGTCGTCACGTGAGTCGGCTGTCATTCGGAACTCTCAAGCAGCAGCAGACCGCGGGCAGGTGCTTCGATCTCGCTGCCCGCGTGCACCTCGTCGAACCGGGTTGCGGCATGGCCCGAGGCGGTGTCGATCAGTGTGCCCCAGCCCCGGCCCATCGGTTCGGGAAGCGCGAAGGTCAGGGGTTCGTGGTGCGCATTCAGGATGAGGAGCAGGCTCTCCGTCGCGTTGGACAGATGAAGCGCGATCGACCGGGAGTGCTGATCTTCCCAGTTCTCCGGCTCCATCGCACCGCCATCGGGCCGGCTCCACCGCGCCCATGCGCCGGTGCGCGGATCGGGGTCTTCGTGCAGGAAGCGGTCCTGGGCGAGCAGGGTACGGCTGCGCCGGATCGCGATCACGGTGCGCACGAAGGCCTTGAAGTCCAACTGGCGCGGATCCTCCACATTCCAGCCGAGCCAGTTCATTTCCGTGTCCTGGCAGTAGGCGTTGTTGTTGCCGGACTGGGTGCGGCCGATCTCGTCGCCCATCAGCATCATCGGCGTGCCCTGGGAGAGAAGCACCGTCGCGGCCATGTTGCGGCGCGCCCGATCGCGCCACTGCAGGATCTCCGGATCGTCGGTCGGGCCTTCGGCGCCCCAGTTGTAGCTGAGATTGTGCGAATGGCCGTCCTGGTTGTCCTCGCGGTTCGCCTCGTTGTGCTTGTCGTTGTAGCTGACCACGTCGGCCAGCGTGAACCCGTCGTGGGCGGTCACGAAGTTGACGCTGGACCAGGGCCGCCGGCCGCGGTTCTCGAAGAACCCCGATGATCCGAGCAGGCAGTCGGCCAGCGTCGGCAGCATGCCCTCGTCGCCCTTCCAGTAGGCCCGGACGGTGTCGCGGTACTTGTCGTTCCATTCCGCCCAGCCGGGCGGGAAGTTGCCGACCTGGTAGCCGTCGGGTCCGGTATCCCAGGGCTCGGCGATCAGCTTCACCCGTGACAGCACCGGATCCTGGTGCACGGCATCGAAGAAGACGGCGTTCTGGTCGAACGTGTCGCGGTCGCGGCCGAGGGAACTCGCCAGGTCGAAGCGGAAGCCGTCGACATGGCACTGCTCGACCCAGTAGCGCAGGGAATCCATCACCATCTGCAGCACGCGCTGGTGCCTGAGATCGACGGTGTTGCCGCAGCCGGTGGTGTCGAAATAGTAGCGCGGGTCGTCGGCGAGCAGATAGTAGCTGGCGTTGTCGATGCCGCGGAAGGACAGCGTCGGACCCATCTCGTTGCCCTCGGCGGTGTGGTTGTAGACCACGTCGAGCAGCACCTCGATGCCCGCCTCGTGCAGCCGGCGCACCATCAGCTTGAATTCGTGGATATTCCCGCCGCGGGAGAGATAGCGCGTGGCCGGGGCGAAGAACCCGATCGTGTTGTAGCCCCAGTAGTTTGAAAGCCCGCGCTCTATCAGGTAGCGGTCGTCGAAGAAGGACTGGACCGGCATCAGCTCGACGGCGGTCACGCCGAGGTCGACCAGATGGTCCACGACCCCGGGATCGGCGAGCCCCTCGAACGTGCCGCGGAGGTGCTCCGGCAGATCGCCCTTGAGGGCGGTCATGCCCTTCACGTGGGCCTCGTAGACGATGGTCTGGGACCAGGGCACGTTCGGGCGCAGATCCTGCCCCCAGGTCACGGCCGGGTCGACGACCACGCACTTCGGCATGACGAAGGCGGAGTCGCGCCGGTCGAAGGACAGGTCCCCGCGCTGATGGCCGATCCGGTAGCCGAACAGGGCGTCGTGCCACCGGATCTCGCCGTGCAGCGCCAGCGCATAGGGGTCGATCAGCAGTTTGTTCGGATTGAAGCGGTGGCCGGCCTTCGGCTCGTAGGGGCCGTGCACCCGGTAGCCGTAGAGCTGACCGGGGCGCACCTCGGGCAGGTAGCCGTGCCAGACCTCGTTGGAATATTCCGGCAGCGGCACCCGTTCGATCTCGCGGCGACCGGTCCGGTCGAACAGGCAGAGCTCCACCTTGGTTGCGTTGGCGGAGAACAGGGCGAAGTTGACGCCCGAACCGTCCCAGTGCGCTCCCAGCGGAAAGGGAGATCCCGCCTGGACCGTGTGCCGCGTTTTAGCCATGGAGCGAGGTGTCCCGAGGTCAGAGGTCCGGCGCCAGCACCACGGTGCCGAGCGGCGGCAGGGTCAGCCGGATCGTGGAGGGGCGGTTGTGCCACCCCATGTCCTCGGTCCGGACCGCGCCGCCGTTGTGAACGCCGGACCCGCCATAGCGTTCCGCATCGCTGTTCAGGATCTCCCGCCATGCTCCGGCCTGGGGCACGCCGATGCGGTAGTCCTCCCGCACCACCGGCGTCATGTTGCAGACCACCAGCAGCGGCCGGGCATCGCTGCGCGCGCGCCTCAGATACACGAACACGCTGTTTTCCGCGTCACCCGCCTCGATCCATTCGAAGCCGGCCGGATCGCAGTCGAGTTCGTGCAGGGCCGGTTCCGTCCGGTAGAGATGGTTGAGGTCGCGCACCAGCGCCTGCAGCCCGGCATGGTCGTGCTCGGCGAGCAGATGCCAGTCGAGGGACTGGTTGTGGTTCCACTCCCGGTCCTGGCCGAACTCGCCGCCCATGAACAAAAGCTTCTTGCCCGGGTGGGTCCACATGAAGCCGTAGTAGGCGCGCAGGTTGGCGAACTTCTGCCAGCGGTCACCGGGCATCTTGCGGAGCATGGAGCCTTTTCCGTGCACCACCTCGTCATGGGAGAGCGGAAGCACGAAATTCTCGGTGAAACCGTAGTGGATGCCGAAGGTCATCCGGTCGTGGTTGTGTTTCCGGTAGACCGGATCGAGGCTCATATAATCGAGCGTGTCGTGCATCCAGCCCATGTTCCACTTGTAGCCGAAGCCGAGGCCGCCCATGTCGACCGGCCGGCTGACCCCCGGCCATGCGGTCGATTCCTCCGCCATGGTCTGGGCTCCGGGCACGCGCTCATAGATCCGCGTGTTCATCTCTTTCAGGAACGCGATCGCATCCAGGTTCTCGTTGCCGCCGTACCGGTTCGGCAGCCATTCGCCGTCCTCGCGGGAATAGTCGAGATAGAGCATGGACGCGACCGCATCGACGCGGAGCGCATCGATGTGGAACTGCTCGAGCCAGTAGAGCGCGCTCGACTGGAGGAAGTTCGCCACTTCCAGCCGGCCGTAATTGTAGATCAGCGTGTTCCAGTCCTTGTGGAATCCCAGGCGCGGGTCCTCGTGCTCGTAGAGCGCCGTGCCGTCGAAGCGCACAAGCCCGTGGGCGTCGGAGGGAAAGTGCGCCGGGACCCAGTCGGTGACGACGCCGATGTTGGACTGGTGCAGCCGGTCCACGAACCGCGCGAAGGCTTCCGGCGGGCCGAAGCGCCGCGTCGGCGCGAACATGCCGATCGGCTGGTAGCCCCATGACCCGGTGAACGGATGCTCGGTGATCGGAAGAAGCTCCACATGGGTGAAGCCCATGTCGGTGCAGTAGTCGGCCAGCATCTCGGCGAGCTGGTCGTAGTCGAGCGCCTCGCCCGAGCCGCCGCGCCGCCAGGAGCCCAGATGCACCTCGTAGATGGAGACCGGCGCCGACAGGGACTGATGGTCGGCGCGTCGCGCCAGCCAGTCCGCGTCCTGCCAGCGATGGCCATGCTGGCCGCAGACGACCGAGGCCGTGGCCGGCGGGTTCTCCTGGGCAAAGGCGAGCGGGTCCGCCTTCAGCGGCAGGGTCTCCCCGTGCACGCCGACGATCTCGTACTTGTAAACCTCGCCTAGGCCGAGCCCAGGAATGAAAAGCTCCCAGAGGCCCACGCCGTAGCGCTTGCGCATGGGGTGCCGGCGGCCGTCCCACGCATTGAAGTGGCCGACGACGGACACACGCCGGGCGTTCGGCGCCCAGACGGCGAAGCTGACCCCTTCGACGCCTTCGACCGTCGTGGGGTGGGCGCCGAGCCGCTGATAGAGGTCGAGGTGCCGGCCCTCGCCGAGCAGATACTCGTCGAGTTCGCCGAGCATCGGGCCGAAGCGGTAGGGGTCCTGGCGCTCCCACCGGTGGTCGCGGCTCGACAGGGCGAGCCGGTAGGCGAACCGGTCCCTCCGACCGTCGACGGTGCCGGAGAAGAAGCCTTCGGGATGAACCCGGTCGAGGGTGGCGACGCGCTCTCCGGTGGCATCGTCGAGAACCTCGACGGTCGCCGCGTCGGGCGCGAACACGTTGACGACGACCGGCTCCTGGCCGCCGCCGAACATGCCGAGGACGGAAAACGGGTTGCCGTGCCGTCCGCGGATGATCGCCTCGATGTCCGTGGACGAGATTGCGGTCTGGGTCGGGGCGGGCGTGATGGTGCTCACTGACCGTCCTCCATGCTGGTGATGAGATCCTTCAGCCCCCGCAGCGGAATGGAAATCCAGGACGGCCGGTTGGCGAGTTCGTACGCCACCTCGTAGGAGGCCTTCTGGATGATGAACATGTCGAGCAGTGCCCGGGCGAAGTCCGCATCCTCCGGATGGGTCGCGCAGTTGGCGATGACCTCTTCATAGGTCGCCAGCACCTGCCGGGTGGTCAGATCCCGCCACTCCAGCGCCCGCGCCACGGCGCCGTCCTGGATCGACTGGCTCGGTCCGCCGTGCGGCTCCAGAACCGCGGCGGCGGCGTAGTCGATCGACCGGACCAGGCCGGCCACGTCGCGCAGCGGCGACGACTTCGAGCGGCGCTGCTCCAGGGAGCGGCGCGGCTCGCCCTCGAAGTCGATGATCATGATGTCGTTCTTGACCATCAGGATCTGGCCGAGATGGTAATCGCCGTGGATCCGCGACTGTCCGCCCGAGGGCGTGAAGGTGCGTGGCGCCTTCACCCGGGCCTTCAGGGCCTTGCGCGCCGCCAGGATTTCCTCGGCGATGGCCCGGTCGGCTTCGGGAAGGGTCTTCCGGTTGGTCTTCAGCCGGTCGAGCATCCCGTCCAGATCGTCGGCGGCCTCTTTCGACCAGGCGGTCACGTCGTCCGCCGTGATCGGGTCGACCCTGAAGGCGGCGTCGTCGGTCGGGCTGGCGAACGCCCGGTGCAACTCCGCGGTCCGGCGGCCCAGAAGCTCGCCGATCATCAGCGGATAGGGGAACGGATCGCCGCCGTCGGCATCCTCTCCGATCGCTTCCGCGGCTGCCGCATAGTTCGTTTCGAACCCGTCGATGTCACGGGCGAGCGCCTCGGTCAGAACCTCCCAGGCGTCGCCCTGGTTGCGCACGAAGGCGAAGGCGGCGGCCAGCGTGGTCAGCTCGCCGTCCTCGTTGACGTGATCGATGCAGCCCAGGAATGCCGGCGTATTGGCGTAGCCGCCGGTCTCCGTCAGGAACTGGGCGACCTCGACGTCGGGTTGAACGCCGGTGCGCAGGCGCCTGTAGAACTTCAGGATCAACGCATCGTCGAAGACGATCGAGACGTTGCTCTGCTCCACCCCGAGCGGCCGCGGGGCGCCGTCGTCCTCGATACCCGCGAGGACGTCATTGCCCTTGAAGGTGAGCCGGCCCGATCCGGCGACAACCGTATCGCCGCGCCGCATCGCCGCCAGCACTTCCACCGGCAGGTCGGCCTCGAACGCGCCGTCGACCAGCGCGCCGACCTTCGGGCCCTGGCGCAGCTTGGCGAGGGTGTAGGCGAGCGTCGGGGCGCCGAAGGCCAGATTGTCCTCGCCCCACAGCGCCGTCAGCGGCAGGAAGTAGCGCTCCACGTCCTGGTCCGTGGTGACCTCGATGGTGGTCAGCGAGTGGCGACCGTCGGCAAGCTCCGCCAGCGGCTCGAAGGCCACCTTCTCGATGGGCCGGTCCTTGGCCGCGAACCAGCGCTGCAGCGGCAGGAACTTCGGCAGCACGTCGCGCTCCAGCATCCGCCCCTCTCGGCCGGTGAGCGCGGTGGAGATGCGGCCGTCCCGGGTGGTCAGCGTCAGGAAGTCCGGCAGCACCTCCGGTATCGGCGTATGCCAGGCCGGCGCCTGATCGGCATCCGCCAGGAAGAACCAGTAGAAGCCGTGGCCCGGCAGGGTGATCAGATAGGGCAGGTCGCCGATCGGCGGGAACGGCGAATTGCCGGTCATCTCGATGGGTACCAGCCCGCGCTTGGCCGACAGGTCGAGCTCGACCGCCTGGGCGGCGCGCGACAGGTTGGCGACGCACAGGATCGTGTCGTCTCCCTCCTCGCGGAGATAGGCGAGCACCTTGCGGTTGTTCGGATAGAGCACCGTCATGGTGCCGCGTCCGAACGCCGGATGCTGCTTGCGCACGGCGATCATGCGCCGCATCCAGTTGAGGAGCGACGAGCCGTCGAAGGTCTGGCTCTCCACGTTGATCGACTGGTAGCCGTAGACGGGATCCAGGATCACCGGCAGGTAGAGCCGCTGGGGATTGGCGCGCGAGAAGCCGGCATTGCGGTCCGACGACCACTGCATCGGCGTGCGCACCCCGTCGCGGTCGCCGAGATAGTAGTTGTCGCCCATGCCGAGTTCGTCGCCGTAATAGAGGATCGGCGTTCCCGGCAGCGACAGGAGCAGCGAGTTCATCAGCTCGATCTTGCGCCGGTCGTTCTGCATCAGTGGCGCGAGCCGGCGGCGGATGCCGAGATTGATGCGGGCGCGGGAATCCTCGGCATAGACGCGCCAGAGATAGTCCCGCTCCTTGTCGGTCACCATCTCCAGCGTCAGCTCGTCATGATTGCGCAGGAAGATGCCCCACTGGCACTCCTCCGGAATTTCCGGTGTCTGCCGGATGATGTCGGTGACCGGATGCCGGTCTTCCTGGGCGACGGCCATGTACATCCGCGGCATCAGCGGGAAGTGGAAGCCCATGTGGCATTCGTCGCCGTCGCCGAAATAGGGTCGGGTGTCCTCCGGCCACTGGTTGGCTTCGGCCAGGAGCATCCGGTCGGAATAGTGCTTGTCCAGCTCTGCCCTGATCTTCTTCAGGACCTCGTGGGTCTCCGGCAGGTTCTCGTTGTTGGTGCCCTCGCGCTCGACCAGGTAGGGGATCGCGTCGAGGCGCAGCCCGTCGACGCCCATCTCCAGCCAGAAGTGCATCACCTTGAGCACTTCCTTGAGCACCTGCGGATTGTCGAAGTTCAGATCCGGCTGGTGGGAATAGAACCGGTGCCAGAAATAGGCGCCGGCCACCGGGTCCCAGGTCCAGTTCGACTTCTCCGTGTCGGTGAAGATGATCCGGGTTTCCGGGAACTTCTCGTCGGTGTCGCTCCAGACATAGAAGTTGCGGGCCGCGCTGCCGGGCTTGGCGCGCCGGGCGCGCTGGAACCAAGGGTGCTGGTCGGAGGTGTGGTTGATCACCAGTTCGGTGATGACGCGCAGGCCGCGGCGGTGGGCTTCCGCCACGAACGCCTTGAAGTCGCGCATTTTGCCATAGGCCGGATTGATCGACTTGTAGTCGGCGATGTCATAGCCGTCGTCGCGCAGCGGCGAGGGATAGAACGGCAGCAGCCAGATCGCCGTCGCCCCCAGCTCCTGCACGTAGTCGAGCCGCTGCATCAGCCCGGCGAAATCGCCGATGCCGTCGCCGCTGGCATCCTGGAACGCCTTCACGTGAAGCTGGTAGATGACCGCGTCCTTGTACCACTGGGTGTCGGAGCGGTCGATGATCCCGTCGATCCGGGTCAGGTTGGTCGTCGTCTTCTTTGCACTCATTCGCGGCCAGCTCCCGGCGGGATCAGACGCCAGATGGCGTAGGGACAGTCATCGGGGTCGAGGGTCAGCCAATGGCTCTTGCCATGCCAGGTGAAGTGGTTGCCGTGGCGCAGGTCCTGCACCTCGATGGAGGCGTCATCGGGCAGGCCGAACTCCCAAAGCGGCACCTCGAACTCGAAATTTCTGATCTCGTGCGGGTTCAGGTTGACGTGGACGAGCACGAAATCGCCGGTCTCCGGGTCGTGCTTGCCGTAATAGAGAACCTCGTCGTCGAAGGCGTTGTAGAAGGTGAGGTTGTCGAAGCCCTGCATCGCCGGACGTTCGCGCCTGAGCCGGTTCACCAGCCGGATGTCGTCCTTGATGTGGCCGGGCGCATCCATGTCCCACTGGCGGATCTCGTACTTCTCGGAGTTGAGATACTCCTCCTTGCCCGGCACCGGGGCGGCGTCGCAGATCTCGAAACCGTTGTAGAGGCCGTAGTTGCCGGCCAGCGTCGCGGCCAGCACCAGACGGATCCGGAAGCCCGGCCGTCCGCTTTCCTGCAGGTAGACCGGATTGATGTCGGGCGTGTTGGCGAAGAAGTTCGGCCGCATGTAGTGCCGGCACTGCTCCGTCGTCAGCTCCTCCAGATACTCCGTCAGCTCCTCCTTCTCGTTGCGCCACGTGAAGTAGGAGTAGGACTGGCTGAACCCGACCTTGGCGAGCCGCTTCATCACCTTCGGACGGGTGAAGGCTTCGGCGAGAAAGATCACGTCGGGATGCTTGGAGCGAACCTCCGAGATCATCCACTCCCAGAACGGAAACGGTTTGGTGTGCGGGTTGTCGACCCGGAAGATCTTCACGCCGTGGGCGACCCAGAACAGCACCACGTCGCGCAGCGCCAGCCACAGGTCCGGCAGCGCGTCCCGGTAGAAGTGGACGTTGACGATGTCCTCGTACTTCTTCGGCGGGTTCTCGGCGAACTTGATGGTGCCGTCCGGCCGCCAGTCGAACCACTCCGGATGCTCCTTGATCCAGGGATGGTCCGGGGAGCACTGGATCGCGAAGTCGAGGGCGATCTCCAGATCGTGCTCGGCGGCCGCCTCCACCAGCCGGTCGAAATCCTCGATCGTCCCCAGTTCGGGGTGGATCGCGTCGTGGCCGCCGTCTTCCGAACCGATCGCGTAGGGGCTTCCGGGATCGTCGGGGCCGGGCGTGAGCGAGTTGTTGCGGCCCTTGCGGTTGGTCTTCCCGATCGGATGGATCGGCGTGAAGTAGAGCACGTCGAAGCCGAGATAGCGCACATAGGGAAGCTGCGCGATCACGTCGTCGAAGGTGCCGTGACGATCGGTGCTGCCCGACTGGGAGCGCGGCATCATCTCATACCAGGCGGAAAAGGCGGCGGCCGGTCGGTCGACGAACACCTCGAGCGTCTGGGGGTAGCGGGTCAGGTTCGTCCGGGGACCGGCGCGCCGCATCAGGGCCTGGGTGCCGTCGGAGAGCAGAACCTCCAGCCTTTCGGCCTCGTGGGCCGCATCGAGCCGTTTGGCCAGGGCGGCGAGATCGGCGCTGTCCTGGGACGTCCGGGCGGACCGGTCTTCCACGGCCGCGGCCACCAGACGGCGCCCCTCTTCGGTCTCCAGGGAGACCTTCACGCCGGCGGCGATTTTCTTCTGGGTGTCCTTGATCCAGGTGGCGAACAGGTCGCGCCAGGCGATCACGCCATAGCGCTGAAGGCCGGGTTCGGTGAAGGTGAGCACGCCGCGCCACCGGTCGTTTCCGAGGGGTGACATGAGCGTTTCCGCGCCGGTGCCGTCCGCGGCGGGATCTTGGACGAGGGCGGCCGCGATCGTGTCATGACCGTCGGAAAAGACATCCGCCTCGACGTCAAATGGTTTGCCGAGGACGGCCTTGGCCGGAAACCGCCCGCCATCGATTTCCGTCTCGATGCCTTCGATCGCAATCCGGCTTTGAGCAAGGTCAAGGGCGCGCTCTGCCGCCGGATCTTCGGCAGGGGCAGAGGATCTGGTCTTCGACCTGGACCCGAATTCTCTGAACGGGGTGCTCATGAACTCGCCCTCATCCCGCAATCGTCCTTCCCAGAAAGATGGAACGTTGTCGGGCACCTAGCATTGGACGGAGCCGGCATGAGGTCAACCGCACCCCAACCGCTTCCGTCGCGCCAGACCCAGCCCGAAGGTCATCTGGCTAACGGAGAGACGTGCGGAAGGTTCCCCGCGTTCGGGTCCGTGGACTACGACAGAGCGCGCACGCGCACACGGGTTTCGCGCAAGCTGGGACCCGCGCGCACAATTAGCTTGAACGATCGGGACCGTTCGTGCGTTGAAGCTCCTAACAATTGATCATCTCGTTCAGGACACGGCCATCTCGCATGGATTTCGGCTCAAGGCGCGGTCGCTTGCGCTCCAGCACCGCTACCGCTCACGCCCGGCTCGACGCAGCCGTCGGCGACTTCGACGACAGGAACTCCTATCTGACCTATCTCCGCTGCCTGCAGGCGTTTCGGGAGCCGCTCGAAATGGCGCTCGACCGCTCAGCGCTGCCGGCGGAGTTCGCCGGCTGGTTGCCGATCCGCCTTGCCCCGGCCATCGCGTCCGACCGTGAGGATCTCGAGGGGACCGTCTCGCCGTTTCTTGCCGGCCGCGCGCTGGCTGCGCCGGAGCCGCGGTCGCCGAGCCACGCCGTCGGAATGGTCTATGTGCTGGAAGGCGCGTCGCTCGGAGCGCAGGTTCTCGCCCGGCGCGCGCGCGACCTCGGCTTCGACGAGACCCACGGCGCAAGCCATCTGGGTGGCCGCAAGGACAGCCTGACCAACTGGCGGGAGTTTCTCGTCCGGTTGGAGGCCGTGGAGGGGCTCGATATGGAGGCGGCCGAAGCCGGCGCACAGGAGACGTTCCTCACGGCAACGGAGGCGTTTACGGGGTCGACCTATGTGGAAGCGTGAGACCGTCGACCTGACCAACTGCGACCGCGAGCCCATCCACATTCCCGGCAGCATCCAGCCGCATGGGTGTCTCGTCGCGTGCGAGGCGGCCACCGGCACGATCCGGCGCGCGTCCGACAACGCCGCGGAGATGCTCGGGGCGGACGGTTCGCTCGCGGGCAGGCTCCTTGGCGAGGTGATCGGCGAGGCCGCCTCCGCGCTGGTCGGCGAGGGCGACGTGACCTCGACGGAGACCGGCCGTCCCGCGCTCGCATTCGCCGTTCCGCTGGCGGACGGAGCCCCGTTCGATCTGGCCGTTCATCGGGTCGATGACGACGTGGTCGTGGAGTTCGAGCCGAGCCGCAGTGCCCATCAGCCGTTGCAGCTCGCCCGCGAGATGATCGGCCGGATCGGGGCGGTGGAGGAAGTCGACCGGCTGGTCGACGTGGCCGCCGATCTGGTTCACCGCGCCCTCGGTTACGACCGGGTGATGATCTACCGCTTCGAGGACGATGGCGCCGGCAAGGTGGTCAGCGAGGTCAAGCGCGCCGATCTGGAGAGCTTCCTCGGTCAGTATTTCCCGGCCAGCGACATCCCCCAGCAGGCCCGGCGGCTCTACCTGAAGAACACGATCCGGGTGATCTCCGATGCCCGCTTCGAGCCGGTCCCGATCCGGCCGGATCTGGATGAGGCGGGCAATCCGCTCGATCTCTCCCAGGCGCATCTGCGCAGCGTGTCGCCGATCCACTGCGAGTATCTGCGCAACATGGGCGTGTCGGCGTCCATGTCGATTTCCGTCATTCTCGACGGCGAACTCTGGGGGCTGATCGCCTGCCATCACTATGCGCCGCGGATCCTGCCGATGGCCGAGCGGGCCGCCGCCGAGATGTTCGGCGATTTTTTTGCCCTTCATCTCGACACCCAGCGCCAGCGGCAGCGCCTCGCGATCGCGATGGCGGCGCGGGCCTCGCTCGACCGCTTCCTTCGGCGCGCGAGCAATCACAGCGATCTGGAAGCGCTGTTTGCGGAAAATCTCGGCGATTTCGCCCGGCTGATCCCGTGCGACGGCGTGGCGCTCTGGCTCGGCGGCAAGCTGCACACGCTGGGCACCGTACCGCCCGAGGATGCGATCCCGGAGCTGGCCGCCCATGTGGGTGCAGTTGCGGAAGGGCGCGTGTGGGCGACCCACATGCTTCCGCACGAGCTTCCGTCTTCGGATCGCTACGTGGAGGCGGCATCCGGCGTTCTCGCGATCCCGCTCTCCCAGCTTCCCAACGACTATCTGTTCTTCTTCCGCCGGGAGCGGGTTCAGACGCTGGACTGGGCCGGCAATCCGGAGAAATCCTACGAAACCGGCGTCCACGGCGACCGCCTGACCCCGCGCAAGAGCTTCGCGATCTGGAAGGAAACGGTGCGCGCCCAGTCGGAGCCCTGGAGCGAAGCGGAGCTGGAGACCGCCGAGGAAGCCCGTGCGGCGACCGTGGAAATCGTCCTGCGCCACAGCGAGCTGCTGGCGGAGGAGCGGCGCAAGTCCGATCTGCGACAGCGGATGCTCAACCAGGAACTCAATCACCGGGTCAAGAACATCCTCGCCGTGATCAAGTCGCTGGTGAACCAGCCTTTGAAGGACGGTCAGGCGATCGAGGATTATGCCGGCAAGCTGAAGGGCCGCATCCAGGCTCTGTCCCACGCCCACGATCAGGTCGTGCGCGGCGATGGCGGCGGCCATCTGGCCGATCTGCTCGACGCCGAGCTCTCGCCCTATCGGGCCAACGAGACGGCGGTCCGCCTCAACGGGCCGGGCGTGTGGCTTGATGGCCGGGCATTTTCGGTGCTCGCCCTCGTGCTGCACGAACTGGCGACGAACGCGGCCAAGTACGGCGCCTTGTCGGTCGCGGAGGGCACCGTCACGGTTGAGTGGCGGCTTGAGACTGACGGCACGTGCCGGATCGACTGGACGGAAACGGGCGGCCCGCCGGTGGTGAAGCCGAGCCGGGACGGATTCGGCTCCGCCCTGATCGGTCGCGCGATCCCCTACGATCTCGGCGGCGAAAGCAGGGTGGTTTACGATCAGAGCGGCGTGTCGGCCTACCTCTCCATACCGGCCCGCCATGTCGACGTGACCGAAGCCGGGCGGAGGGACGAGGGCTCCGTGGCTCCGCGCAGCAGCGCTCCGATAACGCTCTCCAGCACCACCCATGTGCTGCTGGTGGAAGACCACATGCTGATCGCCCTCGATGTGGAGGCTGGCCTGGAGGATCAGGGCGTGGAGAGTATCGTCACTGCGGCCTCGGCCTCCGAGGCGCTGGAAAAGGTCCGCGCAAGGTTGCCGGACGTGGCGGTCCTCGACGTCAATCTGGGCGAGGAAACCTCGATTCCCGTCGCGGAGGAGCTGACCCGGCGCGGCGTTCCGTTCCTGTTTGCGACCGGCTATGGCGACGGCTCGATGATCCCGTCGGATTTCGCCGCGGTTCCGGTGGTGCGCAAACCCTACGAGACCGACGCGCTGATCACCGCGTTGTCGGCGCTTCTCGCGCCCCCTGCCGAGTGACGGCGGACCGGCCCGCGCTCATTCCTTTGCCGGTTTGGCGGCCGGCCGGCGGTGGGTTGCCGCGACGCGGGATATCTCCTCGTAGATGCCGGCCAGAAGGTTGAGGGTCTGGGTGGCCTCTGCCAGCCGGCGGCGAAAGTCCGGGACGTTGTCGATCGCGGAAATCAGCAGAGCCCGCCGGACCGCCGCATAGGCGTCGGTGACCTCGTGCCCCAACGCGGTCACGGAATAGGTCACGCCGGACCGAGGTGATCCCTCCTTCTCGATGAGGCCGGCCGCGCTCAGCTTGCGCAGGCTGTACTGGATGTTCGGAACGTCGTCCCGGTTCATCAGCCGGGCGAGTTCCTTCATGCTCTTCGGCCGGTCGTTCATCCGGATCACGTGCAGCAACGCGTTCTCCGGACCGCTGGCCGCCAGGTCGATGACGCTCGCCAGGCATTCCGACTGCCAGCGCCCGAACGACTCGAACGTCCGCATGACGGCGAATTCCAGCTCCGTCGTGTCCACTTCGGAGGTCGTCGCCGACAGGTGCCAACGCCGGTCGAACACCTCGTCCGCGGGTTGCTCCTCCGGTGAGCCCGCCTTCTTCCGTGCCATGCCGTCTCTCCGACCGTTTCGTGTGCCCGATCTGGGCCGGGCAAGTCTGTCGGTCCCGGAGCGGAAAATCCAGGAATCTGCTCATCCCGCCGGTTCCGGTCCAGCACGTCAGCCGGCGGGCCGCCGATGCTTGCCGTCACATAGAGTTTTAGATAGAATTTTTATGTAAAAACATTCCAGAGGGATCTTCCACATGACCACGTCGTCCAATCCCATGTTCACGCGGGACCGCTTCCTGCTGGGCACGTTCTCCTCCAACTGCTCCAGCGGAATGACCGTAACCAAGGTCCCGGAGCGCTGGGACAATTCGTTCGACAACAATCTCCGCCTTGCCAAGCTGCTGGACGAGGCGGGTATCGATTTCATGCTGCCGATCGCGCGCTGGATCGGCTACGGCGGCGAGACCGATTTCCACGGATCAGTGCTGGAGACCATGACCTGGGCCGCCGGCCTGCTGGCCCACACCCAGAAGATCGCGGTGTTCGCCACCATCCACACCGCCGCCAACAATCCCGTCGTGGTCGCGAAGCAGATGGCCACGATCGACCAGCTCAGTTCCGGACGCGCCGGCCTCAACATCGTCGCCGGCTGGAACAAACCGGAGTACGAAGCGCTCGGCCTGACGCTGCCCGACGACCACGAGACCCGCTACGCCTATGCTCAGGAGTGGTTCGATATCGTCCGGGCGCTGTGGACCCGCGACACCCACTTCGACTGGGATGGCGCCTACTTCAAGCTGAAGGGCACCAAGGGGCTGCCCAAGCCCTTCCACGGCCAGCCCCCGATCATCAACGCCGCCGGTTCGGCCCAGGGCCGCGACTTCGCCACCCGCAACGCCAACTTCCTGTTCACGCCGACCATCGACCTGGAGCGCTCGAAGTCGGAGGTGGCCGAACTGAAGGACCAGGCGAAGGGTGTGGGGCGCGAGGTCGACGTGCTCACCTTCTCCCACGTCATCTGCCGTCCGACGGAGAAGGAGGCGCAGGACTACTACAAATACGTCACGACGGACAATTCCGACTGGGACGCGGTCGACAATCTGGTGCGGCTCCAGTTCGCCCACGCCCAGTCCTTCCCCCACGACCTGCTCGCGCTGATCCGCGACCGCATGGCCGCCGGCCACGGCGGCTTCCCGCTGATCGGGACGCCGGAGCAGGTGGCAGAGGGCATCGCGT
This sequence comes from Amorphus orientalis, assembly GCF_030814015.1. Taxonomy (NCBI): domain Bacteria; kingdom Pseudomonadati; phylum Pseudomonadota; class Alphaproteobacteria; order Hyphomicrobiales; family Amorphaceae; genus Amorphus; species Amorphus orientalis. The sequence continues at coordinate 34,222 of NZ_JAUSUL010000003.1, read as the reverse complement.
CGCTGGCCGATGCCGGGTTCCGGGGCTCGACCCTCTCCTTCGTCGACTACGTGGAGGAGTTCCCCTACTTCCGCGACAACGTGCTGCCGCTCCTGGAGCAGAGGGGCATCCGGTAAGGGAGGTATGTCGGCTGCAGCTTAGCCGGACGCGGTCAGACACCCAGCCATTTGTGCTGGGTGTCCGTGTCGGCACGGATGTCGGCCGAAAGACCTTCCCAGACGCTGCGGCCGCGGCCGACGATCACCACCTCGTCGGCCAGGCTGGTCGCGAACCCGAAATTCTGCTCCACCAGGATCATCGTCATGCCGTCCTCCTTGAGGGCGGCGAGCTTGTCGTGGATCTGGCGGACGATGATCGGGGCGAGCCCTTCGGTCGGCTCGTCGAGGATCAGCAGCTTCGGGTTCATCAGCAGCGCACGTCCGATGGCCAGCATCTGCTGTTCGCCGCCCGACAGCTGGTTGCCGCCGTTGTTGAGACGCTCGCCCAGCCGGGGAAAAAACTCGAACACCCGCTCGAGCGTCCAGGTCGCGTCGCGCGGCGCCATGCGCGCGGCCAGCATCAGGTTCTCCCGCACGGTCAGCGACGGGAAGATGTCCCGGGTCTCCGGGACGTAGGCGATGCCGTGCTTGGCGATGTCGTAGGGCGCCGTGCCGACGAGCGATTTGCCCTGGAAGCGGATGTCGCCGCCGGCCGCCGGCAGAAGCCCCATGATCGCCTTCAGCGTCGTTGTCTTGCCGGCGCCGTTGCGGCCCAGGATCGCCAGCATCCGGCCCGGAACCGCGTTCAGGCTCAGGCCGTGGATGACGCGGGTCTCGCCGTAGCCGGTCTCCAGTTCGCTGACCTCAAGCATGGGCGTCCCACTCCCCGAGATAGATTTCGCGCACCATTGGGCTCGCCCGGGTCTCGTCCGGCGTCCCCTCGAAGACCACCTCGCCGTAGTTCAGGACCGTGATGCGGTCGGCCACGTCGAAGGCGAGGTCCATGTCGTGCTCGATGATCAGGATGGTGAGCTCGCGCGGCAGGGTGTGGAGCAGGGTGTGGAAGGCCTGGATCATGCCCGGTCCGACGCCGGACGTCGGTTCGTCCATGAGCAGGACGCGCGGGCCGGTCGACAGTGCAATGCCCACTTCCAGCTGCCGGCGCACGCCGTAGGAGACGGCATCCACCTTCGCGTCGAGGGCGTCGGTCAGCCCGACCTGTGCGGCGGCGTCGGCGACGCCCTTGGCAATCTCCGGATCGGCCAGCGTGTCGCGGGCGAGCCACCCGGCGGCACCGCGCGCCGTGGCGACGGCCAGCGCCAGGTTCTCCCGCACCGTCAGCGCGCCGAACAGATTGTTCTTCTGGTAGCTGCGCGCGAGGCCGCGCCGGGCCCGAGCCGCGACCGAGAGCGAGGTGAGATCCTCCCCACCCATCCGCACGGAGCCGGAGTTCGGCTTCAGTTCGCCGACCAGCAGGTTGAACAGCGTCGTCTTGCCGGCCCCGTTCGGGCCGAGAACCACCCGCCGCTCGCCCTTTTCAAGCGAGAACGAGACGTCCTTGGTGACGACCAGCGAGCCGAACGCCTTGTTGAGATCGCGGGCCTCAAGCATGGGTCTCGCGCTCCTGTGCCAGAGGGGACACGTTCGTTTCGTCCGGCTGCTTCTGCTTCGCGCGGCGGTTCTCGATCATGTACTCGATCTGGCCGTAGAGGCCGCGTCCGCCGGCCACGATCGTGATGATCAGGACGGCGCCGGCGATCATGTGCCAGTGCACCGTGATCGACGAGATCTCGTGCTTCAGGAACACCCAGACCACGGCGCCCACGGCGGGACCGACCAGCGTGCCGATGCCGCCGAAGATCACCACCATCAAGACGGTGCCGGACACCATCCAGACCAGGAGTTCCGGCGAGACGAACATGGTCTGCTGGGCGGCGATCGCCCCGCCGAGGCCTGCGAGCGCGCCGGAAATCCCGAACGCGGCCGCCTTGTAGTGCCAGACCGTCAGCCCGACCGCCTTCATCCGTGCCTCGTTGACGTGGATCCCGACCAGGGTGCGGCCGAAGCCGGAGCGCAGCACGAATGCGGCGATGACGTAGACGAGGGCGAGCGCGGCGATCGCGAACAGCGCGAAGTTGGTCGAATTCATCAGGTCGATGCCGATCGCCGACAGGTCGAGCCGCGGAACGCCGGCGAGGCCGTCGTCGCCGCCCAGCGTCCGGCTTTCGAAGATCGTGACATAGGCCATCTGTCCGAAGGCGAGCGTGGCCATGATGAAGAAGATGCCGTGGGTGCGCGACGTGATGGCGCCGACGACGGCGCCGAACAGGGCGGTAGCGACGATTGCCGCGGCAAACGCCAGGAGCGGATGCACGCCGAACAGCACGGTCAGGGCGGCGAAGGTGTAGGCGCCGATCCCGAAGATCGCGCCGTGGCACAGCGAGATCATGCCGCCGTAGCCGGCGACCATGTCGAGGCTGATGGCGAGGATCGCCAGCGTCGCGGCCTCGATGACCAGCTCCTTGCCGAAATAGCCGGTGAAGAACGTGTAGACCACGCCGCCGCCCAGAAGGGCGAGAATGACGATGGTCTTGAGGAGGGACTGTCGGAACATCTGGCTCTCCTCACGCCCGCGCCGGGAACAGGCCGGTCGGCCGGAACACCAGAACCCCGGCCAGGAGCGCGTAGATCAGCAGCGAGGCGACTTCAGGCACCAGCACCGCGCCGAAGGTCTGGGCGAAGCCGACCAGGAAGGAGCCGGCGACGGCCCCCCTGAGGCTGCCCATGCCGCCCACGACCACCACGATCAGGGTGGAGATGAGGATCTCCGTGCCCATGTCCGGATGGGCGGAGAAGACCGGCACCGCGACCGCGCCGGCAAGGCCTGCAAGCGCGCAGCCGACGCAGAAGACGATGAAGAAGATGCGCTCGACGTTGACGCCGAGGCAGGCGGCCATCTGGTCGTTGTCGACGCCGGCGCGGATCATCGCGCCGAGCTGGGTCCGCGACAGGACCAGGGCGAGTGCTGCCATGACGATCGCCCCGAGGGCGATGATGAACAGCCGGTAGGTGGGATAGACCACGCCGAACACGTCGCTGCGGCCGCTGAAGATGGCCGGCGCGGCGGTACCGATGGCGAGATCGCCCCAGATCAGCCGGAAGACATCGACGAACACGAAGATCAGCCCGAGCGTCACCAGGACCTGGTTCATAGGTCCGGCCTGGCGCATGCGCTTCATCAGGCCGAGATAGAGAAGCATGCCGGTGAGCGCGACCACGATGGGTGCGGCGGCGAACCCGGCCCAGTAGGAGCCGGTGGCGGCGGCCGCGCTGATGCCGATATAGGCCCCCAGCCCGTAGAGCGCGCCGTGGGCGAGATTCACGAAATGAAGAAGGCCGAAGATGACGGTGAGGCCGACGGACAGGAGGAACAGCAGCATGGAGAGCTGCAGTCCGTTCAGCGTCTGAACCGCCCAGTAAGACCAATCGGTGACCATGTGCCGTCCGGTACGCTGGAAGGTAGGAACAGGAAGCGGCCGGGCACCTGGCGCGCCCGGCCGTCGATTGCCTGGTTGCGGCTTACATCTCGCAGCCGTTGACCGGGTCCTTGACGTTCTCGACGGTGCCGATGAGCTTCTGGGTCAGCTTGCCGTCGTCGCCTTCCACCGTCTCGTAGATGTACATGTTCTGGACGATGTTGTTGGTCGCCGGATCGATCGAGACCGGGCCGCGCGGGCTGACATACTCAACGGTCGGCAGCGCCTTGGCGATGGCTTCCTTGTCCGTGGCGCCCGACTTGATGGCTTCCACGAACGAGCGGCCGGCGTCGTAGCCCTGTACGGTGTACTCCGACGGGGTGCGCTCGTAGCGCTTCTGGACGGCCTCGACGAACGTCTTGTTCTCCGGGGTGTCGAGCGTCGGGATGTAGTGGAGCGAGGCCACCGTACCCACCGCGGCCGGGCCCTGGGCGTCGACATAGAGCGGCGAGTTGATGAAGCCCGAGCCGTGCAGCGTCGCGGTGTCGTTCAGGCCGAACGCGTCATACTGCTTGACGAAGTTGATCGCCTCGCTGCCGGCGTAGAAGACGTAGACCGCATCCGGTTCGGTCGCCTGGGCCGCGCTCAGATAGGGGCCGAAGTCCTGGGTGGTCCGGAACGGGGTGAACTCCTGGCCGACGATCTCGCCGCCCGCAGCCTTGAAGGCCTCGGCGAAGGCGCCGATCTGCTGGCGTCCGGCGGCGTAGTCCGGCGCCATCGTGTAGACCTTGCGGATGCCCTGATCGTACATCCATTGGCCCATCGGCCGGTTGACCTGGCTGTTGGAGAACGAGACCCGGACGATGTACGGCGTGCAGTTCTCGCCGGTCGCCTCGTCGTTGCCCGCGTTGGCGACGATGATCGGGGTCTTGGTCTGGTCCACAAAGTCACGCACCGCGCCGAGAACGCCGGACGACACCGGTCCGACCAGCACGTCGACCTGATCCTCGAGCACCAGCTTGCGGGCCTTCGCAAGCCCGACCGGCGGCTTCACTTCGGTGTCTTCGCGGATGATCTCGACCTGGTCGGCCATGCCGGCCTCTTCCAGAGCCAGCACGAAGCCCTCGTCGATGTCCTTGCCGAGTGCGGCGTAGACGCCGCTGTACGGCAGCAGCATGCCGACCTTGTAGTCCTGCGCGGCGGCCGGGGCCGACGCAGCGACAGCCAGCGTGGCGCACACGACTGCGCCGGTGATCGTTTTGAGCATACCATCTCCTCCCTGGATCGGCCCGGCCAGAACGCCGCCGATCGCATTGGTTTCCTCGCAGAGGGGACGGTCCGTCGATGCGGCGCCAGCCCCCGGTCCGGGCCCTCTTGATTGACGAAGCGGGGCCTTTGGACATCAGCGGGCAGAGCCTACAAGACGCGATTTCACGGCGCAAGCAATATAATGCATATTTGTGACCGGGCTCCAATCTGGCGCATAAGCTTATGTTTTTTCATGAATAACTGCAGTGCAGCATAAGTCCGGACGCCTCGTTGACAGACCTTGCTTGCCTCTCCGGGCCGGGATATGCATAATAATGCAGAAAATGAGAGCCGCCCGGTTTCGGGTGTGCCCATTGGTCCGCGCAAGCGCACCAGGGAGGTTGCCATGAGCCAACAGGCATTTTTCGAGCTCGTCGGCCGCATCGCCGACCGGATGGGAGACCGGCCGCTGGATGCCGATCTCGCCGCGCTTCTCAACGAGGATTTTCCAAAGGACGGCAAGGACTTCGCCGAGCTCCGCGCGCTCTGCGCCGAGGGTGAGGCGGAAGGCTGGCTGATGAAGCGCGAGGCCGGCGGGATCAAGTTTTCCCGTCCGGTGAAGCCCGGCGCGGAGGCCGGCCGGTTCAGTGTCGACGTCGTCCGGATGAAGGACGTCCGAGGTCCTCACCACGTGCACACCACCGGCGAAGTCGGCGCGATCATGCCGATCGAAGGCGACGCCCGGTTCGATGGCATGGAGGAGGGCTGGTACGTCTATCCGCCCGGCAGCGACCACCATCCGACCGTCTCCGACGGCGACGCCTATGTCCTCTATTTCCTCCCCGACGGGGAGATCGAGTTCACCGGCCGCTAGGCGGCAGGACGGCCGGCGCGGCCCTTTGGACGCGCCGGTTCGGTCTACTGATTGAAGGCGGTCGCGGTCCCGGTCCGGCTCGGTACGAGCCGACCTTCCGCGATCGGACCATGTTCCGGATGGCGCCCGGCGTCCCGGATCCAAAAAGACAATCGCAATCGGGAGGATGACCCGTGCAGGGCACCAGCGGAAACGCCGCGGAGTATTTCGTCGACCGGCACCTTGCGGCCGGCCGGAGCGACAAGACCGCCTTCATCGAGAGGGGCGGCAACGCGCGCTCGATCACCTACGGCGCGCTGGCGGCCGACACCGACCGGATGGTCGGGCTGTATCGGCGCCACGGCATCCGCCGGGAAGACCGGGCGATGATGCTGGTCCTCGACACGGTCGACTTCCCCGTCATCTTCTGGGGGAGCCTGAAGGCGGGCGTCGTTCCGATCCCGGTGAACACGCTGCTGTCGGCCGATCTCTGGGAGGTGATCCTGGACGATTCCCGTGCGACCGCGCTGTTCGTCTCCAGCGAGCTTCTGGAGTGGGCGGCGCCGCTGGTGGAGCGGGAAGGCCTGAAGGTGTTCGTGGTCGGCGGCGATCCGGGACCCCATCTCGACTTCGGCGCCGAGCTCGCCGCCAGCGACCCGGGTCCGAGCGTGGACGCCTCGCCCGACGAATGCGCCTTCTGGCTTTATTCCTCCGGCTCGACCGGGCGTCCCAAGGGCGTCCGCCACGTCCATTCCAGCCTGCAGGCGACCTCCGACACCTATGCGTCCAAGGTTCTGAAGATCCGCGAGGACGACACGGTCTTCTCCGCCGCCAAGCTGTTCTTCGCCTACGGCCTCGGCAACGCCATGACCTTTCCCATGTCGGTCGGGGCGACCACGGCGCTTCTAGCCGGCCGGCCGACCCCCGACAGCGTCTTCGACGTGCTGGAAAAGACCAGGCCCACCGTGTTCTGCGGCGTGCCGACCCTCTATGCGGCGATGCTCGCCGGCATGAATGGGTCGCGGCCCGAGGGTCTCGACCGGCTGCGCATCTGCGTGTCCGCCGGCGAGGCGCTGCCGGAAGAAGTCGGAACGCGCTGGCGCGAGAAGGCGGGCGTCGACATTCTCGACGGCGTCGGCTCCACGGAGATGCTGCACATCTTCCTCTCCAACGCCGAGGGCGACATCTGCTACGGCACCTCGGGCCGGGCGGTGCCGGGCTACGAGCTGCGTCTGGTCGACGAGAACGGCCAGGACGTGGAGGTCGGGGAGATTGGCGAGCTTCTGGTCAACGGGCCGTCGGCCGCCGACGGCTACTGGAACCAGCGCGACAAGACCCGCTCCACCTTCGAGGGGCGCTGGACGCGCACCGGCGACAAATACGAGCTTCGCCCCGATGGCCGCCTCGTCTACTGCGGCCGCACCGACGACATGTTCAAGGTGAGCGGCATCTGGGTCGCGCCCTTCGAGATCGAGCAGGCCCTCGTCTCCCATCCCGCCGTCCTGGAGGCCGCGGTGGTTCCGGCCCACGACGAATCCGGGCTGGAGAAGCCGCGCGCGTTCGTCGTCCTCAAAGGCGGCGCGGTCGATGACGCGCTTGCCGCGGAGCTCCGCGACCACGTGAAGGAGCGGGTCGGCAAGTGGAAGTATCCGCGCTGGATCGAGTTCGTGGAGGAGCTGCCGAAGACCGCGACCGGCAAGATCCAGCGCTTCAAGCTGCGTCAGCTCGAGGGAGAGGTGCAATGATCTGGGAGACGGACAAGCCGATCCGGCTGGAGGTCGACGGGGTCGGCCTGGAGGCACGCTGCTACGGTCCGCCGCCGTCCGAAAGCCCGACCATCGTGATGCTGCACGAGGGTCTGGGCTGTGTCGCCCTGATGCGGGACTTCCCGCAGAAGGTCGCAGACGCCACCGGCCACGGCGTCTTCGTCTATTCCCGCCAGGGCTACGGCCAGTCGGATCCGGTGTCTCTTCCGCGCCCGCTCGACTACATGACGCGCGAGGCGGTCGACGTCCTGCCCAAGGTGCTCGACCAGATCGGGTTTCGCGCCGGCGTTCTTCTCGGCCATTCCGACGGGGCGTCGATCGCGGCGCTCTATCTCGGTAACATCCAGGACCACCGGGTGCGCGGCCTGATCCTGATGGCGCCGCACTTCTTCACCGAGCCGAGCGGGCTGGCGTCCATCGCGGAAGCCAAGGTCGCCTACGAGACCGGCGACCTGAAACCGCGCCTCGCCAAGTATCACGCCGACGTCGAAGGCGCGTTCCGCGGCTGGAACGATGCCTGGCTCGATCCCGGCTTCAAGGAATGGAACATCGAGTACGCCATCGACTATGTGCGCGTGCCGGTGCTCGCGATCCAGGGCGCGGACGACAAGTACGGCACGCTCGCCCAGCTCGATGCCCTCGAAAAACTCTATGCGCCGTTCGATCGCGTCGTGCTGAACGACTGCGGGCACGCGCCGCATCTGGAGCAGGGCGACAAGACGCTCGCTGAAATCGTCGAATACATGGCCCGTCTCGACCGCATCGAGGCCGCCGAACCGGAGGTCGCATGAAACTCAAAAGCTACGTCGCAGGGAAATGGGTCGAGGGAACCGGCGACGGCCGGCCGTTCATCGATCCGACCACCGGCGAGGAGCTCGGCCGGGTGGATGCCACCGGTGTCGACGGGGCGGCCGCGCTCGAGCATGCGCGCACCGTCGGCGGGCCGGCTCTCGCGGCGCTGAGCTTTGCCGAACGCGGCGCCATCCTGCGCGCGATTGCCGATGCGCTCACCGCCAACCGCGACGCCTATGGCGAGATCGCCCGGAAGAACTCCGGCAACACGGTCCGCGATGCGGCGATCGACATCGACGGCGGCATCGCGACGCTGAAGGTCTATGCGCGCCTCGGCCAGTCGCTGGGCGACGCGAAGGTGCTGGTGGAGCCGGGCGAGGACGTGCTGGCGCGGTCCGGCAATTTCGCGGCCCGGCATTTCTGGACCTCGCGCAAGGGTGCGGCGCTCCAGATCAACGCGTTCAACTTCCCCTCCTGGGGGCTTTGGGAAAAGGTGGCGGTGGCGCTGCTTGCGGGCTCGCCGTCGGTGGCCAAGCCGGCGTCCGCGACCGCGTGGCTGTCCCGGCAGATGGTCGCCGACGTGATTGCGGCCGGCGCCGTGCCGGAAGGTGCGCTCCAGATCGTGTGCGGCGGCGGCAAGGATCTCGTCGCCGCGCTCCAGCCGATGGATTCGCTCGCCTTCACGGGATCGGCGGCGACCGGCGAGATGTTGCGCTCCGACCCGGCGGTGCTCCGTGCCGCGCCGCGGGTGACGGTCGAGGCCGACAGCATCAACGCGACCGTGCTCGGGCCCGATGCCGGGCCGGACAGCGACGTCTTCGCGCTCGCCGTGCGCGAGGTGGTCTCGGCGCTCAGCGTCAAGGCCGGGCAGTTGTGCACCAACATCCGCCGGGTGCTGGTTCCGGCCGAGCATGCCGACGCCTTCCGCGATGCGGTTGCGGCGAAGCTTGCCGGGCTCACGGTCGGCAATCCGGCGGACGAGAGCGTGCGCGTCGGTCCGCTGGTCGACCTGGACCAGCGCCAGACCGCGCTGGAGGGCATCGCGGCCCTGTCGGCCGAGGCGACGGTCGTCGCCGGCGGCGGTATCCCTGACCAGGTGGTCGGGGCGGATCCGCAAGCCGGCGCGTTCCTGGCGCCGACGCTGCTGTCCTGCGCCGATCCGACGGACGGCCGCGCCGTCCACGAGATCGAGGTGTTCGGTCCGTGCGCCACGGTGATGCCCTATCACGGCGTCGACCAGGCCGTTGCACTCGCCGCGCACGGCGGCGGATCCCTGGCGCTCAGCCTGTTCACCGGCGACCGCGCCGTCCAGCGCGACGTGGCGCTCGGCGTGGCGCCGTTCCACGGCCGGGTGATGATGGTCGATCCGGAGGTCGGCAAGGACCACACCGGCCACGGCATCGTCATGCCCCAATGCGTCCATGGCGGGCCCGGCCGGGCCGGCGGCGGCGAGGAACTCGGCGGTCTGCGCGGTCTGCGGCTGCACATGCAGCGCACGGCGGTGCAGGGGGCGCCGGCGGCGCTCGCCGCGCTGGCGGACGACGCGACCGAGGCCACGCTGTGACCCGGGCGGCGGCCACCGTCGACGTCTATGCGTGGCCGCTGCCGAGCGAACCCTATGTTCCGGGCGTGACCGAACGCCCGACGGCGAGCGTGGTGTTCGAGATTTCCGAGGCCGCGCCCGCCGTGACGGAGCCGGATCGGTGGCGGGAGCACGAGGCCTGGCTGGCCGGCTTCCGTCTCTACGGCCAGGGTTATTTCTGGGAAACCCACGAGGTCTGGGAGCCCGTCTGGATCGGCGCCCGGCCGAACAGCGCCGAACGGGTCATGGTCCAGGGGCTCATCCAGCTCGCCAACGGGTGCCTGAAGGTCAAGATGGGCCGGCCGAAAGCGGCGCTGCGGCTGATGTCTGTGGCGCAAGGCTGTCTGGACGAGGCGGCGAACGGCGGCCGGAACCGGCTGATGGGCCTCGATCTCGCGGCGGCGCGCGACGGCCTGAAGCGGTTCGTGGAAGCGTTTCCTCACACGGCCGGGGATGCGGTGCTGGCCGCACGGCCGAACCTGGAAGCGATGCTCGATCAGAGCAAAATATGAATTATAGTGCATATTTCGGGTTCGATTTGTAAACTCAGTCGTCGCCGCACTGCAAAAATGCGCTCAAATTTGGGTGTTTGGCGGCTGAGACAGCCCAGTTTGGAATTGCACTTGTTCAGTTGCTGCACTATATTGCGTATTGAGAACCAAGGAGGCTTGCGTGGACAAGCGCATCGATTTCCAGACCGACCCGTCGAAATATCGCCATTGGCGCATCTCCTATGACGGCGAAGTCGCGTACCTGACGATGGACGTGGATCCGTCGGCCGGCCTGTTCGAGGGCTACGAGCTGAAGCTCAATTCCTACGATCTGGGCGTCGACATCGAGCTTGCCGACGCGGTCCAGCGGCTCCGGTTCGAGCACCCGGAAGTCAAGGCCGTGGTGATGCAGTCGGGCAAGGAAAAGGTGTTCTGCGCCGGCGCGAACATCCGCATGCTCGGTGGCGCCGCCCATGCCCATAAGGTCAACTTCTGCAAGTTCACCAACGAGACCCGCAACACCTTCGAGGCGGCGGGCGCGGAGTCCGGCCAGTATTATATCTGCGCCGTCAGGGGCGCCTGCGCGGGCGGCGGCTACGAGCTGGCGCTCGCCTGCGACCACATCATTCTGGCCGACGACGCCTCCTCCTCGGTGGCGCTGCCGGAAGTGCCCCTTCTCGCCGTGCTTCCCGGCACCGGCGGCCTCACCCGCGTGACCGACAAGCGCAAGGTCCGGCGTGATCTCGCCGACGTGTTCTGCGCCATGGAAGAAGGCGTGCGCGGCAAGAAGGCGCTCGACTGGCGCCTGGTCGACGACGCGGTGCCGAACTCCAAGTTCGACGAGACCGTTGCCACCCGCGCGAAGGAATTCGCGGCCAAGTCGAAGCGGCCGGCGGACGCCAAGGGCATCGAGCTGACGCCGCTGAAGCGCACCATCGGCGAGGACGGCAGCCTCACCTATTCCACGGTCGAGGTCGAAATCGACCGGGCCAAGGGCATCGCCTACCTGTCGATCACCGGCCCGACCGATCCGGCGCCGTCCAGCGTCGAGGCACTGCATAAGGAAGGCGCGGACAGCTGGATGCTCCGCGCGGCGCGCGAGATCGACGACGCGATCCTGCACATGCGCCTGAACGAGCTGGAAGTCGGCGTTCTGGTGTTCCGCACCCAGGGCGATCCGGAAGCCGTCGTGGCCCACGAGCGCTTCCTGATGGAAAACCGCTCCGACTGGCTCGCCAACGAGATCCTTCTCTACTGGAAGCGGGTGCTGAAGCGCATCGACATGACCTCGCGCTCGCTGGTGGCCCTCGTCGAGCCGGGTTCCTGCTTCGCCGGCATCCTGGCGGAGATCCTGTTCGCGGTGGACCGGTCCTACATGGCCGAGGGCGACTTCGAGGGTGACAACCGCCACGTGGCGACCGTGACCCTCACCGACGCCAATTTCGGTCCGTTCCCGATGGCCAACGACCTCACCCGCCTGGAGACCCGCTTCCTGGGCGAGCCGGACAGCGTGACCAAGGCCAAGGAGCAGAAGGACGAGGCGCTCGAGGCGTTCGACGCCAAGGAGCTCGGTCTGGTGACCTTCGCCTTCGACGACATCGACTGGGAAGACGAGGTCCGCGTGTTCCTGGAGGAGCGCGCCAGCTTCTCGCCGGACGCACTGACCGGCATGGAGGCGAACCTCCGCTTCCCGGGTCCGGAAACCATGGAAACCCGCATCTTCGGCCGCCTGACCGCCTGGCAGAACTGGATCTTCCAGCGTCCCAACGCGGTCGGCGACGATGGCGCCCTCAAGCGCTACGGCACCGGCGTGCGCGGGTCCTACGACATGCGCCGGGTCTAGAGCCTTTTCCGATCAGGTTGAAACACCTGATCGATAAGAAATGGCTCCAGATTCAATAGGTTGAGCAATTCCTTTTCGTTCAGATTGAGCCAATCTGAACGGGAAATGCTCTCCTCGGCACACAAGAATGCCGCCGGGCGGCCGCCGTCGCCCGGCCCAATCGATCGCAGGGAGTGAAACATGCTCGATCTCATCAACGTCTCTTACGACACGCAGATTCCCAACAATGTCGGCCTGTCGAGCGACAAGCGGGTGCTCAAGGCGCTCGAGCGCTGGCATCCGGGCTACATCAACTGGTGGAACGACCTGATTCCGAAGCAGTTTCAGGAGTCGCTGGTCTATCTGCGCACGGCCGTCAGCGTTGATCCCAAGGGTTGGGCCAAGTTCGACTACGTGAAGATGCCCGAATATCGCTGGGGCATCCTGCTGGCGCCGGAAGTCGAGGATCGCACCATCCCCTGCGGCGAGCACGCCGGCGAGAAGGCCTGGCAGGAAGTGCCGGGCGAATACCGCAACATGCTGAAGCGGCTCATCGTCATCCAGGGCGATACCGAGCCGGCGTCGGTCGAGCAGCAGCGCTTCCTGGCGCTCTCCGCGCCGTCCCTCTACGACATGCGCAACCTGTTCCAGGTCAACGTGGAAGAGGGCCGTCACCTGTGGGCGATGGTCTATCTCCTGCACAAGTACTTCGGTGCCGACGGCCGCGAGGAAGCCGACGATCTGCTGCGTCGCTCGTCGGGTTCGGAAGAGGCCCCGCGCATGCTCGGCGCCTTCAACGAGGAGACCCCGGACTGGCTCTCCTTCTTCATGTTCACCTACTTCACCGACCGTGACGGCAAGATGCAGCTGGAATCGCTGGCCCAGTCGGGCTTCGATCCGCTGTCGCGCACCTGCCGCTTCATGCTGACGGAAGAGGCGCACCACATGTTCGTCGGCGAGACGGGCGTGGGCCGCACCATCCAGCGCACCTGCGACGTGATGAAGGAGAACGGGATAGACGACCCGTACGATATCGACCGGATCCGTGCGCTTGGCGTGATCGACCTGCCGACCATCCAGAAGAAGCTGAACCTGCACTACACGCTCAGCCTCGACCTGTTCGGCCAGGAGGTCTCCACCAACGCCGCGAACGCCTTCAACGCCGGCATCAAGGGCCGCTTCCAGGAGCACAAGATCGACGACGATCACCGGCTCCAGGATGCCACCTACCGGGTGTGGGACTTCGAGGACGGCCGGGTCGTGGAGAAGGACGTGCCGGCGCTGACGGCGATCAACATGCGCCTGCGCGACGACTACACGAAGGACGCCGCCGGTGGCGTCGGCCGCTGGAACAAGATCATCGAGAAGGCCGGCATCGACTTCAAGCTGGCGCTGCCGCACGAGGCCTTCAACCGGAAGATCGGCGTGTTCTCCGACAAGCTGTTCGACCCGGAAGGCAAGCTCGTCTCCGGCGCCGAGTACGACGAGAAGATCAACAGCTGGCTTCCGACCAAGGCCGATGGCGACTTCATCCAGTCGCTGATGAAGCCATGCACCGAGCCGGGCAAGTTCGCCAGCTGGATCTCGCCGCCCCGCGTCGGCATCGACAACAAGCCGGGCGACTTCGAGTACGTCCAGCTTCACATGGCGTAACGCGAACCTCCCTGGGGCGGGCGGCGGACCGGCTGGACCGGACGCGCCCGCCTTTCCTTTTTCCAGAACAGGCCGGGAACCATGAACAAGCCTCTTGAGGACGCGGCCGCGCTGCAGAAGCCCATCAAGCAGCACGTCATCGATCCGGAAACCTGCATTCGCTGCTACACCTGCGAAGAATCCTGCCCGATCGACGCCATCACCCACGACGACAACAACGTCGTCGTCGACGCCACCACCTGCGACTACTGCATGGCGTGCATCGCGCCCTGTCCGACCGGCGCCATCGACAACTGGCGCGTGGTGATGGAGCCCTATTCGCTGGACGATCAGTTCAGCTGGGAGGAGCTCCCGGAGCAGGAAGAACTCGGCGGAGACGATGCCGGCTCCAGCGCCGTCGAAGCGCTCGACGAGGAGATGGAGCGGCTTCTGAACGAAGCCCATGCGGGCGCGGGCGGAAAGTCGAAGCCGCCGGCCTCGGCCTCCAAGCCGAGCGTGAACCTCTTCACCATGGGCCATCCGGCGACCGCCACCGTCCAGGGCAACTACCGTCTCACCAGCGAGACCGCCGACAGCGACGTCCGCCACATCATCCTGGATCTGGCCGACGTGTCATTCCCGGTTCTGGAAGGCCAGTCGATCGGCATCATCCCGCCGGGAACCGACGACAACGGCAAGCCCTATCTGCCGCGCCTCTATTCCATCTCCAGTCCGCGCGACGGCGAGCGTCCGCAGACCAACAATCTCTCGCTGACGGTGAAGCGGGAGCCGATGGGCGTGTGCTCGAACTATGTCTGCGACCTCAAGAAGGGCGACAAGGTCCAGCTCACCGGCCCGTTCGGCGCCACCTTCCTGATGCCGAACGACCCCCAGGCGAACATCATCATGATCTGCACCGGCACGGGCTCTGCTCCGTTCCGCGCCATCACCATGCGGCGCCAGCGGACCATGCCGGAGGCCGACGGGCGGATGATGCTGTTCTTCGGCGCCCGCACCGCCGACGCGCTTCCCTATTTCGGTCCGCTGAAGAAGGTCCCGGACCGGATCCTGGAGAAGGAGCTCTGCTTCTCCCGGGCGACCGAGGGACCGAAGGAGTACGTGCAGGACCGCATGCGCACCGAGCGCGAGCGGGTGCTCAAGCTCCTCAAGTCCGAGCGAACCCACATCTATGTCTGCGGCCTGAAGGGCATGGAAGAGGGCGTCGACGCAGCGCTTGCGGAGATCGCCTCTGAAGGCGCGTTCGACTGGCCCGCCCTGCGCAAGCAGATGCGCGAAGAAGGTCGCTACCACGTGGAAACCTACTGAGGTGCGGCCGCCGGATTCAGGCGGGACCGGGGCCGGCGACGCCGGCTTCGTCCATCCGGTCAAGGTCCGGTGGGCGGACTGCGACCCGGCGGAGATCGCCTATACCGGGCGCATTCCGAACTTCGCGCTGGAGGCGATCGACGCCTGGTGGGAGGCGGTCGTCGGCTACGACTGGTACCGGCTGTCGATCGACCGGGGCTATTCCACGCCGTTCGTGCGCATGGAAATCGACTTTCTTTCGCCGGTGACGCCGCGCCACGTGCTGGAATGCGCGGTCACGCCGCTTGCGCTCGGCGACACCTCGATCCGGTTCGCCGTCACCGGTCGCCAGGACAGCCGGTCGTGTTTCAGGGGCGAGTTCGTCTGCGTCTTCGTGACGACCGCCACCTTCGAGAAGACGAAGCCGGTGCCCGACATTCTGGCGCTGATCGCACCGCACTTTCCCGATGCCGCGTCCGAGCGGGTCGAAACGACATAATAGTGCACTGTCGATGCCGCTCGTCCTGCCGGCATCGTTCACCGCTCTTGCAGCGGTCCGTCGCGCCTGCGAATATGGGGGATTAGAGCGACGCGCCGCTTGAGGCCCTATGAATTATAATGCATAATTGGGCTGATATGAGCTCAGGCAGCGTCAGCGAAATCGTCACCTTCAGCGGCCGCGTGTCGAGCACGGACGAAGCGTCCCTCGCCGAGGGCTCCAGCTTTCTGGAGATGGTCGGCGAACGGGTCCGCAACGGCCGCGCCCGGCGCGGGATGTCGCGCAAGGCGCTGTCCGAAGCGTCCGGCGTCTCCCAGCGCTACCTGGCCCAGCTCGAAAGCGGATCCGGCAACATCTCGATCGCGCTCCTGCGCCGCATCGCCGATGCCCTCGACTTCCGGATCGAGTGGCTGGTCGGCGAGGACGATCCGTTCGTGTCCGAGATCCCGGCCGTGGCGGCGTTGTACCGGGTGGCGACGCGCGAGCAGCGGCGCCGGGTCCTGGAAATTCTCGACCCGGAACATCCGGACCTGCGCCGCGCGTCGCGGGTCGCGCTGATCGGACTGCGCGGTGCGGGCAAGTCCACCATCGGCCGGCTGACCGCTTCCGCCGTGGGCGTTCCCTTCCTGGAACTGAACGAGGAGATCGAGCAGGCCAGCGGCATGCCGGTCAACGAGGTCATGGCGCTCTATGGCCAGGAAGGCTACCGGCGGCTGGAACGCCAGTCGGTCGAGCGGGTGGCGGCCACCCATGACGCGATCGTTCTGGCGGTCGCCGGCGGCATCGTGTCGGAGCCGGAGACGTTCAACTATCTCCTGCGCCACT
This sequence comes from Amorphus orientalis, assembly GCF_030814015.1. Lineage (NCBI taxonomy): Bacteria > Pseudomonadati > Pseudomonadota > Alphaproteobacteria > Hyphomicrobiales > Amorphaceae > Amorphus > Amorphus orientalis. The sequence continues at coordinate 17,953 of NZ_JAUSUL010000003.1, read as the reverse complement.
TCCACACGATCTGGCTGAAGGCGCAGCCGGAAGAGCACATGACCCGGGTGCGCGCCCAGGGTGACGAGCGGCCCATGGCCGGCAACGCGGCGGCGATGGACGAGCTCAAGAGCATCCTCACCAGCCGCGAGGCGCTTTATGCGCGCGCCGAGGCCGTCGTCGACACCTCCGGCCGGACCATCGAGGAAACGCTCGGCGAGGTCCTCGACACCATCAAGACGAAGTCGTTCCTCGACGGCGGTGCGGCCGACGGCGCCCGCTACGCCGCGCTCTGGGAGCGGGTCTGACACCCGCCCCGTTTTCTTTGCGGATCTGACAGTAGGGCCCCGTGCCCGATCAGCCGACCTTCAGCACCACCGCCATCGACGAATCGCCGGCCGCGCAGCCCTGGAACAGGCCGTAGCCGCCGCCCTTGAGGGCCAGTTCCTCGATCAGTTCGATGATGGCGCGCACGCCGGTCGGCCCCTGGGGATGGCCCCAGATCAGCGACGAGCCGAAATTGTTCATCGACCGCCAGTCGATGCCCATGGCGCGGGCGAACGCGATGTCGTTCACCGCGAACGGGTTGTGCGACTTGATCGCCGCCATGTCGGCAATGGTCTTGCCGGCCCGCTCAAGGGCCTGCAGGGACGCCGGGATGGGGGCGGCCGGCATGTGCGCCTTTTCCACCCGGGCCAGTCCGAACGAGACCAGCTCGATGGTGATGTCCGGATTGGAGGCGAGCTCGGCGGCGCGCTCCGCACTTTCGACCACGATCGCAGCCGCCGAGCCGTCCGCGGGATGGGTCTGGCCGCCGAACGTCACGGTCCCGTCGGGCATGACCGGCTTCAGCTTGGCCAGGCCTTCGGCGGTGGACGGATGGATGCCCGTGTCGGCCTCCATCACGGCCTGGGTCTTGCGGAAGCGAGCGTCGGGCACGTCGAAGGGCAGCGTCATGAAGCGCTTCAGGAACGCCGCTTCGTCCGCCAGCGCCTGCGCATACTGCTCGGAGCGATGCAGCACGACCTCGTGCTGTTCCTCGGTGGTGATGCCCTCGCGCGCGGCGACGTTCTCCGCCGTCTGCACCATGGCGCATCGCGCCCACGGGTCGTTGGAGAAGGAATCCAGCACCCAGTCCTCCGAAGCCCCCGTGCCGCCGGGGCCGTGGGGCGCCGGATAGTAGAGGTGCGGGCCGTTGGAGCAGCGGTCGCCCGAGACGATCAGGCAGGTGCTCGCGCCTCCCGTCGCGATTTCCCCTGCGGCGGTCGAGAACAGCCGCGCACCGGTCGCGCACGCCTGGTTGATGGTGGGGCCGGTCAGGGTATCGGCGCCGATCATGCCGCCGAACCACGGCACGCCGTAGAAGCTCGACTTCTGGGGAACGGTGAGCCCGTAGGCGGCGAAATCGAACACCGTCGGGTCCAGTTCGCGCCTGGCGAGTTCCGCCTTGGTGACATGGGCGGCGAATTCGATCGCATGCAGGTGCGCCAGCTCGCCGCTCCAGCGGGCGAACGGTGTCGACCAGTAGCCGCCATAGGGAATGAAGGCCTTCATCGTGCGGTCCTTTTCGTTCGGTCGGACAGAAAGGGGAGGGTCAGTGCGCGCCGCCGAGATAGATTTCCGACACGCGCGGATTGGCGGCGATCTCGTCCGCCGTTCCCGTCAGGGTGATCTGGCCCAGCTCCATCACATAGGCGGTGTCGGCGACGCGCAGCGCGGCGCGGGCGTTCTGCTCGACGAGCAGGATCGACACGCCGGTCTCGCGCAGGCGGCTGACGGTCGAAAGAATGTCGCGGACGATCAGCGGGGCCAGGCCGAGGCTGGGCTCGTCCAGCATCAGGAGGCGCGGCCGGGCCATCAGCGCGCGGCCCATGGCCAGCATCTGGCGCTCGCCGCCCGACAGCGTGCCCGCTTCCTGGCGCCGGCGTTCCTTGAGCCGGGGAAACAGCTGATAGACCTCGTCCAGCCGCTCGGGGATTTCCCTGCGGCCGCGCCGGAAGGCGCCGAGTTCGAGATTCTCCGAAACCGTCATCGCCGAGAACAGGTCGCGCTGCTCCGGCACCAGGCTGATGCCGAGCCCGACCCGCTCCTCGGCCGTCGTCCGGGTCAGGTCCGCGCCCTCGAAGGCAATGGCCCCCTTCGACGGCAGAAGGCCCATCAGGGCGGCCAGCAGCGTCGTCTTTCCGGCGCCGTTGGCCCCGATGACGGTGGCGATCGTGCCCGGCGCGACGCTCAGGGAGGCGCCCTGAACCGCCTCGACGCGCCCGTAGGCCACGTGCAGGCCGTCGACCTTCAGGAGCGCGCTCATATGTCCGCCCCCAGATAGGCTTCGATGACGGCCGGGTTCGCGCGCACCTCTTCCGGCGCGCCTTCGGCGATCTTGGAGCCGAAATCGAGCACCACGATGTGGTTGGTGAGCCGCATCACGAAATCCATGTCGTGTTCGACCAGAAGCACGCTCATGCCGTCGGCTCTCAGATCCTCGATCAGGCCGGCCAGCGCCTGCTTCTCGGTGTGGCGCAGCCCCGCGGCCGGCTCGTCGAGCAACAGAAGCACCGGGTCCAGACACAGCGCCCGCGCGATTTCCGCAAGCCGCTGTTCGCCCAGCGACAGGGCGCCGGCCTCGATGTGCATCCGCTCGCCCAGCCCGACGCGCTCCAGCTGCCGGGCGGCCTCGGCGAAGATCTGCCGCTCTTCCGTGCGGTCGAGGGCCAGCATGCCGGAGGCGAAGCCGGCATGGCTGCGCAGGTGCGCGCCGATCGCCACGTTGTCGAGCACGGTCATCGTCTGGGAGAGCTTCACGTGCTGGAAGGTGCGGGCGATCCGCCGCTTGGCGATCCTGGCCGGCGACAGGCCGGTGATGGTCCGGCCCTCGAAGACGATCTCGCCGGAGGTCAGCGGGGTGACGCCGGTCACCAGATTGAACGTGGTGCTCTTGCCGGCGCCGTTCGGGCCGATCAGACCGACGATCTCGCCCTTGCGCACCCGGAACGACACGTCGTTGACGGCGACCAGACCGCCGAACGTCTTGCGGGCCTCGCGGACCTCCAGAAGCGGATCGCTCTCGGGCCGTGTCTCGCGGGGGAGCGGGGCGGCGTCCGGGATCGCCCGGGGAGGGGCGGCGGGAAAGAGGCCGGCGATCAGCGGCCAGAAGCCGGTGCGCGCGCCCTGCAGAAGCGCGACCAGCAGGATGCCGAACACGATCCCCTCGTAGTTGCCGCCCTGGCCGAACAGGAGCGGCAGCCAGTCCTGGAGGAGATCCTTGAGGATGGTCACGATGCCGGCGCCGAGGATCGCGCCGTAGACGTAGCCGGCGCCGCCGACCACCGCCATCAGGAGATATTCGATGCCGGTGCCGAGCCCGAAGGCGCCCGGCGTCACCGCGCGCTGGAAATGGGCGTAGAGCCAGCCGGCGATGCCGGCGAGCACAGCCGCGTAGACGAAGACGGCGAGCTTGGCGCGCCAGACGTTCACCCCGACGGATTCCGCGGCCGACGCGCCGCTGCGCAGCGCCCGGATGGCGCGCCCCGTGCGCGAATCCAGGAGATTGAGCGTCAGCGCCACCGCAATGAGAACGGTGATCCAGATGACCGGATAGAACGACCGGCCCGACAGGAGCTCCGTCCCGAAGAAGCTCAGCGGGGGCACGCCCTGGATGCCGTCATAGGCGCCGATGATCTGAAGGTTGCCGAACAGATAGTAGAAGCTGATGCCCCAGGCGATGGTGCCCAGCGGCAGGAAGTGGCCGGACAGCCGCACCGTGACCAGCCCGACCATCAGGGCGACGACGCCGGTCACGGCGATCGACGCGATGAGCGCGAGCCACGGCGACCAGCCATAGGAGGTCGTCAGCAGGGCCGAGGCATAGGCGCCGAAGCCGACGAAGGCAGCCTGGCCGAACGACGTCATGCCGCCGACGCCGGTCAGGAGCACGAGCCCGAGCGCCACCAGGCTGGAGAGGCCCACGAAGGCGACCAGGGTCACCCAGTAGTCCGGCACGGGCAGAAGCGGCACGGCCAGCATGACGACGGCGAAGACGGCGAAACCGATCCACTTGCGGGTCATCGGCTCACTCCTCCTCGTCATGCGGCGGGCTCTTCAGGGAGCGCCACAGGAGGACCGGCAGGATCGACATGAAAACGATCACTTCCTTGAACGAGCTGGCCCAGAAGGAGGAGAAGGATTCAAGCAGGCCGATGGCGAGCGCCGCGCCGACCGCCGGGACGTAGGCCGTCAGTCCGCCAATGATGGCGGCGACGAAGCCCTTCAGCCCGATCAGGAAGCCGGAATCGTAGTAGAGCGTGGTGAGCGGTGCGATCAGGATCGCCGACACGATGCCGATCGCCGCCGCCATCGCAAAGGCGATGCGTCCGGAGAGTTCGGTCGAGATGCCGACGATGCGGGCGCCGCGCTGGTTGATGGCGGAGGCCCTGAGTGCCTTGCCGATCAGCGTGCGGCCGAAGAAGACCGACAGCAGGACGAGAAGCGCCAGCGTCGCGCCGATCACCAGCAGGCTCTGGGCGCTCACCAGAAGCGGGCCGATGGTGAAGCTCGCGTCGATCAGCGGCGCCGTGCGGTAGCCTTCGGCGCCGAAGAAGACGAGGCCGAGCCCGGTCAGCGCCAGGTGCGCGCCGACCGAGGCGATCAGCAGCACCAGCACGGAGGCGCGGGCCAGCGGCTGGAAGGCGATCCGGTAGAGATAGGGCCCCATCGGCACCACCAGCGCGACACTCAGCAGGATGCTGACGGCGGGTCCGAGCTGCAGGGGCGCGAGCCCGAGAACGGCCACGGTGATGATGGCCGCGGGCACCGCGGTTCTCAGGAGGATGGCGCCGACCCGGCGTCCGGTCAGGTCCCGGCCGGCGGAAATCAGGTCCATGACCATCGCCCCGGCGGCGAGCGCCACGAGAACCCAGAGCGAGCCGGGAACGCGGCCCATTTCGAGGGCAGCGAGCGACAGCCCGCCGAAGGTCACGAAGTCGCCCTGGGGGATCAGGATCACCCGGGTGACGGCGAAGACCAGAACCAGCGCCACGGCCAGAAGCGCGTAGATCGCGCCGTTGGTCACGCCGTCCTGAATCAGAAAAAGGGCGATTGTGCCGTCCACTGTGCCTTGCTCGCTGGACCGTTACATCACACGCCGGACGCGCGGGCGCGTCGCCACCCGAGGCCGAGGGCAGAAGTCCCTCACCGGTCGCCGTTTCATGCGGACACGAACGCCTCGGGGTCGTCGCCGTAGAGCTTTTCGACGTCGTCGGCCCGGCGGGTCAGCACGGCGCGCTGGTTGATGTAGCCCTTGTCGGTGATCTCGCCGGCGTCGACCAGCGGCGGATGGTCCAGCAGCCGGGCGCGGGCGGCATAGCGCGAGCTGCCGCCGCCGTCCTGCTTGAGTGCCGCCAGCCCTTCCGCGACGCGCTGGCGGACCGCCGGATGGGCGATGACGTCCGCCAGGCTCGCGTCCTCCGGGAGCCCGGCCAGACGGCGGCAGGCGACCACATTCGGAAAGATCAGGAAACCGACCCGGTCGCGGTCGTGACCCGTCACGACGATGTCCTGGGCGACCGGATCCAGCGCGGCTATGCCGTGCACGCGCAGGTCCCCGACATAGACCCAGGTTCCCGACGAGAGCTTGAAGTCCTCGGTGATCCGCCCGTCGAAGAAGAGACCCGCTTCGGCGGCGTTTGCGTCGGCGAGCTTCACCGCGTCGCCGGTGATGTAGAAGCCCTCGTCGTCGAAGGCCTTCGCCGTCAGCTCCGGGCTTTTCCAGTAGCCGGGCGTGATGTTCGGGCCGCGCACGCGGATTTCCAGCTTGCCGGCGTTGGGCACCAGCTTGAGTTCGGTCCCGGGAACGGGAATGCCGATATTGCCGGAGCGTTCGGCCTGGAAGTGGCAGTCGGTCGCCAGCGGTGCGGTCTCCGTGGTGCCCCAGGAACCGACCATCGGCGTCACCCGGCCGCAGGTCTCCACCGAGAGTTCCTCCAGGGCGTGCCAGATGTTCTGGGGGAGGGCGGCGGCGGCGTAGAAGATCAGCCGTACCGAACCGAAGAAGCGTTCGCGCAGCTCTCTGTCCTCGCGCATGGCGCTGACCAGCATGTCGTAGCCGCGCGGGACGTTGAAGCAGAGCGAGGGGCCGATTTCCTTGATGTTGGCCACGGTCGTGTCGATGGCGCCGGGCATCGGCTTGCCGCGGTCGATATAGAGCGATCCGCCGTTCCTCAGCACCATGTTGAAGTTGTGGTTGGCGCCGAAGGTGTGGCTCCAGGGCAGCCAGTCGACGATCACCGGCGGTTCTTCGGCCAGGAACGGCCAGGTCAGCGCCTTCGCCTCCTGGTTGGAGGTCAGCATGCGCTGGGTGTTGATCACCGCTTTTGGCGTTCCGGTGGAGCCGGAGGTGAAGAGAAAGCGGGCGATGGTGTCCTGGCCGACCGCGTCGAACGCCCGGTTCACGGCGTCGTCGTCGCGCTCCTCGAACAGGGCGTCGAATTCCAGGACGGCGCCGTGGCTCGAACGGCCGCCGGCGCTGGCCACGATGCGGGCTTCGGTGACGTCGGAGAGCGCCGCGAGCGCAGGACCGTAGGCGTCGGCGTCGGACACGTAGATCACGCCGGGCTGGAGGAATGCGACCATGTCCTTCAGCTTCTGGTGATCCTCCGACATCAGCGAATAGGCGGTGGAGATGGTGGCGACGGGCACGCCGATATGCATCGCCGCGAGCGCCAGGACGGCATGGTCGATGCCATTTTCGCTCAGAACGACGACCGGATGCTCCGGCGACAGGTCGCGCTTCAGAAGCCAGGTCGCGATCCGCATCACCTGGTCGTAGGCGGCCCCGTAGCTCAATGTCCGCCAGGGGACGTCCGGGGTCGGGCGCTCCGCCAGAAAGACCCGCTCGGGGTCGCGACGGGCCCAGTCCACAAGCCAGGTGCCGACGCAGCGGGCAGGCTCGGGGAGCGGCACAGGCGAGCGGAGGATGAAGCTTCCGTCCGCCCGTTCCTCCACGTCGACCCGGGGCTCCGCGAACATCGCCGGTCGGTCCCCGATTTTGGCAGAAAGCGCAGTCATCTTCGAAACTTCCCTGGATCACGCCGCCGCTCGCACAGGGAGCCGGGCTGCCCGTGCGACCGGTTCAGGAAGATCCGCCGGGACGACGTTTCGCGCCCCGGCGGACCGGGGCCGTCACTGGCCGATATATTTCCAAGTGCCGCCGTCGACCTGGACCAGGACGCGGCTGCGCTCGTCGTGGCCGTAATGGTTGTCGTCGGAGGTGTTGAAGACGCCGTGGACGCCGACGACCTCTTCCATGTTCGCCAGCGCGTCGCGCAGGGCGGAGCGGAACTCCGGGGTGCCGGGCTCGGCGCCCGTGGCGAGCGCCTTCTCCGTCGCCGCCTGGATCATCTGGCCGGCGTCGAACATGTGGCCGCCGAAGGACGAGAGCGAGCCTTCGCCGTTCGCCGCCTCGTAGTCCTTGGTGTACTGGACCGCCAGCTCCTTGGAGGGGTGATCGTCCGGCAGCTGGGCGGCCACGACGACCGGTCCCACCGGCAGGATCGTGCCCTCGGCGGCATCCTGGGCGACCCGCAGGAACGCGTCACTGGCCGAGCCGTGGGTGTGGTACATCTGGCCCTTGTAGCCGCGCTCGGCGAGCGTGAGGTTCGGCAGGGCAGACGGCGTGCCGGAGGCGACCACCAGGATGGCGTCGGGGTTCGCGGAAACAAGCTTCAGGGCCTGGCCGGTAACGCTGGTGTCGGTCCGGGCGAAGCGCTCGACCGGGCCCAGCTCGATGTCGGTTCCTTCGAGCTGTTTCTTCGTGGCGTTCAGGAACTGCTCGCCGAAGGCGTCGGAATAGCCCAGGAAGCCGAGCGTCTTCACGCCGTTCGTCTTCATGTGATCGACGAGCGCGCTGGCCATCTGAACGTTCGGCTGCGGAGCGGGGAAGGCCCAGTGGCCGGCGTCGCCTTCGAGCGAGATCGGCGCCAGCGGGATGACCGGCGTCTTGGTTTCCGCCGCGATGCCCGCGACCGCCATCGATCCCGGCGTGGCGGAGGAGCCGATGATGACGTCGGCGTTTTCTTCCTCGATGCACTTGCGGACGTTCTTGACGGCGGCCGTCGGATCGGTGGCGTCGTCGAAGACGATGTAGTTCACCTTCTGACCGGAGAATTCCGTCGGCAGAAGGGGAACGGTGTTGTTCTCCGGAACGCCGAGCGACGCGGCCGGCCCGGTGGCCGACACCGTCACGCAGACGTTGATTTCGGCGGACGCAGGTAGGGTGAAGGCAAGGGCAAGCGCCCCCGCCGCTGCGAAGCGAAGATACATGGCAGTCCTCCCAATGGGACGGCTCTTGCGCTGGCCGCCCGCGATGATCGTCGGCAGTGCGATCCGAGGCCGCATCAGGCGGCGCGGAGCGTCTGGCTCTTCTTTTGATTTGAGCCTCTACAAGAAGTTGTCAGTTGTCAATACGGTGCCGTATGGTGTCGGCTGTCGGTCGCAAAAAACGGGAACCCGAGATGGCAAGAGCCGCCGCCAAGACCTCCGACGCCGCCGCGGGATCCGGTGCGCGGCTCGGCGCGACCGACTGGATCGACGTGGGGCTGAAGCTCCTCGCCGGCGGAAACGTCGAGGACGTGCGTGTCGAGGTCATCGCGCGGCAGCTCAAGGTCACCAAGGGCAGCTTCTACTGGCACTTCAAGAACCGCCGGGAGCTGCTCGCGCGGATCCTGGAACACTGGACCGACTGGGCGACGGTGCAGGTGTCCCGCTGGGCGCTGTCGGAAGGCGAGACCCCGCGCGAACGGCTGGAGTGGCTGTTGACGCTGCCGGCCCGCAGCCGGCCCGACCGGCGCGGCGCGGACATCGAGCTCGCCATCCGCAGCTGGGCCCGCCACGACGCACTGGCTGCGGCCACGGTCGAGAAGGTCGACCTCATGCGCGCGGATTTCTTCGTCGCGCTTTTGTCGGAAACCGCCCTGCCGGATGCGGTGATCCGTGAGCGGGCGGCGACCGCCCAGGCCTTCATGCTCGGCGAGGCGCTTTTGAAGACGGGGCTCGACCGCGACACCCGGCTGGCCAATGCGCGCGCGGTCGCGGCCCTCCTCACGCGGGAAGATCCGGACCCCTGCGGATAGGGGCTCGGGCAGCGTCTGTCGCAATCCTGCGCCGGTCGCAATTGTTGCCTCGGCACAACAGCTGCCGGGCTATTCCCGCTCTGAGATTCAGTTTTACCCGGTTGTGGTTGACCCTCGGCCGAGCGGACCGGCTAAGTACCTGCTGAGGTCCCTTTGCCGAACGGTTGGGCTCCGTTCGGCTGTCGCCTGAGCGGGTCCCGTCCGAACAGTAACGTTTTGGATGGGAAGGGGATGTTAAGGTTACCAGATCTGGAGCCGCTCCTTGGCGCCTGGACGGTCAGTCCGAAGGCAGAAGGCTCCTTGGGAACCGCTGGGGGTTGGATGCAGACGAGACGCCGCCTGGGTCGCCGACCGCGTAACCTCCGCATTCGCCTTCTCGGCGCGACCGCCCTCCTGCCGGCTCTCCTCGCCGCCCCCGCCCTGGCCGACGAAACCATCGGCTCCGGCAATCAACAGGAGTTGGACGGATCGTTCGGCAACTCCGGCGGAACGCTCACCGTCGACGGCACGCTGATCATCAAAAACGGCGGTCAGCAGACCGACACCGCGGCCATCCTTGGCGTTGCTCCGCGCGCCGATGGCTTCATCCGGGTGACGGGAAGCGGTTCGAAGCTGATCAACACGGGTGCCAGCCCGTTCGGCCTTGAGGTCGGCAAGACCAGCGGCGGAACTCTGCGCGTCGAAGACGGCGGATCCGTCACTACGGCGACCGGCATGGCGATCGGGTCCGGCTCGGGCTCGACCGGGCTCGTGATCGTCGAGGGCAGCGGTTCCACCCTCCAGGTGACAGGCGCCGGCCAGGTCGGGAAGGGCGGGCTCGGCACGCTGAACATCCGCAACGCCGGAACCGTTTCGATCTCCGACACCCTGTCGCTCGGTGGCGACAGCACCGGGAGCGGGTCGGTTCTGGTGAGCGGTTCCGGGTCGATCCTGTCGGCCGATTCCGTTCAGGTCGGAATCGGGGGGACGGGCACCCTGGTTCTGACCGAAGGCGGCACGGTTTCGGTGCGCAGCGGCAACGGCACGCTGCAGCTCGGCTCATCGGCCAAGGGCACGCTGGCCTTCGGCGCCGCGCGCGGCAGTTCCGCAGCCGCCCCCGGCACGCTCTCGGCGGGATCGATCGCCTTCGGCGGGCCGGGCGAGATCGTCCTCAACCACACCGACACGGGCTACACGCTCGGCCTCGCCATCTCCGGCTCGGGCACGGCCGGCATGATCTCCCAGCTTGCCGGCACGACGATCCTCAGTGGCAATTCCGGCGCCTTCGCCGGGTCCACCACGGTCTCCGGCGGATCGCTGATCGTGAACGGGACCCTCGGTGCTTCCGGGTCGACCCTCTCGGTGGAAAGCGGCGGCCTCATCGGCGGCAGCGGCACCGTCGGCGGCAGCGCGACCATCGCCGGCAGGCTGTCGCCGGGGCCGGCCGGCGGCGGGCCGGCGACGCTCTCCTTCGGCAACGCGCTCACCCTGACCTCTTCGGCGACGTCGCAGTTCGAGCTGCACGAGGCGGAGATCGGCGGCGGCGCCTCCAACGACTTCGTGCCCGTAAGCGGCAGCCTGACGCTGGGCGGTGCCCTCCAGGCCCAGGTCGATGCGGTCGGCCACTACGATCTCTTCACCTACGGCAGCCGGCTGACAGGCACGTTCGGCTCCGTGTCGGTCACCGGAACCCGGTTCGATACGGCGGAGGTCCAGACCGACAACCCCGGCGAGGTCAATCTCGTCGTCAGGGGCTTCAGTCAGAAGCTGCAGTTCTGGGACGGCACGGACATGGTCGGCGACGGGACCGTGAAGGGCGGTCCGGGCGTGTGGAACGCGACCAACACCAACTGGACGGACCTTCCTGGCCGCGCCGACAGCAACGACACCTGGGGCAGCACGGTCGGCATCTTCGCGGGCCAGGAGGCCGGCACCGTCACGGTCGAGGGCACCCAGCGCTTCGACACGCTGCAGTTCAAGCGCAGTGGCTACACCCTGACCGGCGGCGCTCTGGCGCTGGCGCCGACGCGCGGGACCCAGGGCACCTTCAACGTCGACACCGGCGTGACCGCGACGATCGCCTCCACGATCGCGGACGGGACGGTGACGGGTCTGCGCAAGGCCGGCGGCGGCACCCTGCGCGTGACCGGCACGACCGCCCACACCGGCGACACGCTCGTCGACAGCGGAACGCTGCTCGTGGAGGGCACCGTCGGCGCGGCCGGCTCCACCGTCTCCGTGGCGTCCGACGCGACGCTCTCGGGCACCGGGCGGATCGGCGGATCGGTGAGCCTCGACGGCGTGCTTTCGCCGGGCACGCGGCCGCTGACGAGCCCCGGCACCCTGACCATCGGCCAGAATCTGGTCCTCAATCCGGCGGGCCGGGTCCGCTACGAGCTGGGTGCGGCGGGTCTCGTCGGCGGCGGCGACGACGACCTCGTCGTGGTCGGCGGCAACCTGTCTCTGGGCGGAACGTTGCAGGCGCACGCGGAAGCGGCGGGCTACTATCGCCTGTTCGATTATGGCGGCGCGCTGTCCGGATCCTTCGCAAACACCCAGGTGGTCGGCCTCGACGGCGCCTCCACCGAGGTCCAGACGGAGATCGCCGGCCAGGTGAACCTGTTCATCCGGGGCGCGGGCCAGACCTTCCAGTTCTGGGACGGCACCACCACCACCGGCAACGGCACCGTGGAGGGCGGGCCGGGGACCTGGGACGCGACGACGACCAACTGGACGGGCGCGCCGGGCCGCGCAACCATCAACGCGCCGTGGGCGGGCAGCGTCGGCGTCTTCGCCGGAGCCTCCGCCGGGGCGGTGACGGTCGCCGGTACCCAGTCCTTCGACACGCTTCAGTTCGCCCGCGACGGCTACACGCTGAGCGGTGGTGTGCTCGCCTTCTCCCCGGCGCGCGGCCAGGCGGCGACCATCAATGTGGATTCCGGCGTCAGCACGACCATCGCCTCGCAGCTTGCCGACGGGACCGCGACCGGTCTGATCAAGGCCGGCGGCGGCACGTTGACCCTGACAGGCGCCAACACCTATTCCGGCTCCACAACCGTCGCCGGTGGCACGCTGATCGGCTCGGCCGCCTCTATCCGCGGCGACCTGATGAATGCCGGCGCGGTGATCTTCGACCAGACCGCCGACGGGACCTTCGCCGGCGCGGTGTCTGCCTATGACGGCCTCGCCGGCTCGGTCACCAAGCGCGGCGCCGGCGCGCTCACGCTGACCGGCATGAACGGCCTCAACTGGACGGTGGAAGCCGGCCGGCTGATCACCGGGACCGGCCTCCTCGGGGGGGACGTCAGTGTCGCCAGCGGAGCAGGCCTCGTTTTCGACCAGACCGGCCAGGGAACCTACGCCAGCACGATCTCCGGGGCCGGGACGCTCGCCTTCCGGGGCGGCGGAACGGGCATCCTGACCGGCGACAGTTCGGGCTTCGCCGGGGCCACCACGGTGAGCGATTACACGCTGCTGGTGAACGGCCGGCTCGGGGGAGGATTGACGGTCGGCGGCTCCGGCCGGCTCGGCGGCAGCGGCACGGTGGGGACGACGTCGCTGGCGAGCGGAGGCACCATCGCGCCCGGCAACTCCATCGGCACGCTGAATGTGGCCGGCGATCTTACCTTCACGGCCGGATCCGCCTACGAGGTGGAGACGGAGCCGGGCGGCACCTCGGCCGACCTGATCGCCGTCACCGGAACGGCGACACTCGCCGGCAACGTGCTCCATGTCGGCGAGGCGGGCGAGTATGCGTTCCGGGAGCGCTACACCATCCTGACCGCCGGCGGCGGCGTGGTCGGAACGTTTGCCGGCGTGTCGTCGAATTACGCCTTCCTCGATCCCACGCTGTCCTACGCGCCCACCAGCGTGATGCTGACCCTGGAGCGCAACGACGTCGATTTTTCCGACGTGACCATCACCGCGAACCAGCGGGCGACCGCCATCGGCGTCGAAAGCCTCGGCCCCGGTAATCCCCTCTACGACGACCTGCTCGGCCTGACGCCGAGCGAGGCGCTGCAGGCATTCGATGCGCTCTCCGGCGAGGTTTACGCCACGGTGGAGACGGGGCTGATCGAGGACTCCCGCTTCGTGCGCGACACGGCGATGGCCCGGGTCCGGCAGGCATTCGGCGCGCTGTCGGCGCAGAAAGCCGTGTGTCCGGAGGTCTCCGGCGCGATCGTTCCCCTGACCGACCGGGAACGGCAGGCGATGGCGGAGCGCTGCACGCCGCGGCCGCTCGACTATGCCGCCTGGGCGGAAGCCTTCGGTGCCTGGGGCGACAGCGACGGCAACGGCAACGCGGCGACGCTGGACCGCTCCACGGCCGGCGTTTTCGCCGGCGGCGACGCGGCGCTCGGTGCCTGGAGCCGGGCCGGCTTCCTGGTCGGCTACCAGACCTCCAGCTACGACGTGGATGCGCGGGCGTCATCGGCCGACGCGGACACCTACCATCTGGGTCTCTACGGCGGCACCCGGTGGCGCGGCGTCAATCTCCGCGCCGGCGGTGCCTACGCCTGGCACGATCTGGATGCCGACCGCGCGATCACCTTTCCCGGATTCTCCGAAAGCACGACGGCCAGCTACCAGGCGCGCACGGCCCAGGCCTTCGGCGAGATCGGCTACGACATCCGCACCGGTCCGGTCGGGTTCGAGCCGTTCGCGGGGCTGGCCCATGTCCGCCTCGAGACCGACGGCTTCCGGGAAAGCGGGGGAGGGGCCGCGGCCCTTTCGGTGGCGGACGACGAGACCGACGTGACCTACACCACGCTCGGTGTGCGCGCCGAGGCCGATACCTTCCTCGGCCGGTTCCCGCTCGCCGTCAGCGGCGCGCTCGGCTGGCGCCATGCGTTCGGATCCGTCGACCCGACCAGCACCCACGCGTTCGCCGGCGGCTCCTGGTTTGCCGTCGAAGGCGTGCCCGTGGCTACGGACGTGGCTGTGGTGGAAGCCGGCGTCGGCGTCCGGCTCGCACCCCAGGCGGTTCTGTCCGCGTCCTATGAGGGACAGCTGGGCGACCGGGTCCAGGATCACAGTGCCCGGGGTCGGTTCCTGCTGGAATTCTGAGGCCCGGCTCCGGTTCAGTCCGCATCGGCGAGGGTTGCGTCCTGCGCAGGGCTCGAGGGTCGCCTGCCCACCTTTTGTGCATAGCTCGCTGTGCTAGTGTGCAGGCGTCGGCCTGTATCCGCCGCATTCCCTTTTCCGTTGCAAGCCGGCTCCCTTCTTCGAGGCAAGGGAGGGTCCGGCTTTCGTCAGTGTCGCGTGTCCGGACCCACGAAGCGCTGTGCGCGACGCCCGGATATGTCCGAGAGGCTTTCCATGACGTCGATCGCCGCCGACCGGGCCAGCGAAGGCCTCGATTCCCGCTATGCCTGGATGCGCCTGATCGTCTCCGCGCTGATCACCACGATTGCCGGCGTCGGCTTCTGGTCGTCGGTGGTCGTTTTGCCGGCTGTCGAGGCCGATTTCGGGGCGAGCCGGGGCGGCGCCTCCCTGCCCTATTTCGCGTTGATGACGGGCTTTGCCGTCGGAGGCATCGTCATGGGCAGGCTGTCCGACCGGTTTGGCGTTCGGCTGACGCTGTCGATCGGGCTGGTCTCGCTTTTCGTCGGCTATACGCTCGCCGGACTGTCGACCAGCCTGTGGCAGTACGCCATCATTCATGGCGTCTTCATCGGCGGCATGGGAGCGTCGGCCGTCTACGGCCCGATGATCGCCGACGTGTCGCGCTGGTTCGACAAGCGTCGCGGCATCGCGGTTTCCATCGTGGCCTGTGGCAGCTACTTCGCCGGCGCGGTCTGGCCGTCGGCGATCCAGGCGATGGTCGAGCAGTGGGACTGGCGGACCGCCTATCTCGCGACCGGTATCATCTGCTTCGTGACCATCCTGCCGTTGATGCTGTTCCTGCGTCGCCAGGCACCGGAGGAACCGGCGGTCGTGCGCCGTCCCGTACGTCGCGCGGGAGCGAACCCGGAGACCGACGTCGATCTTCCGCTGCCTGTGCTTCAGGGCCTCCTGATCGTGGCGGGTGTCGCCTGCTGTGTCGCCATGGCGATGCCGCAGGTCCACATCGTGGCGCTTTGCACCCAGCTCGGCTACGGCGCCCAGGCGGGGGTGCAGATGCTCTCGCTGATGCTGATCACCGGCATCATAAGCCGCCTGTTTTTCGGAATGGTGGCCGACCGGATCGGGCCGTTGCCGACGCTGTGGGTCAGCTCGATTCTCCAGGGGCTGTCGCTGTTTCTGTTCCTGCCGTTTGACGGCCTGGCTCCGTTGTACCTGGTTTCCGCTCTGTTTGGCCTCGCTCAGGGCGGTATCGTGCCGACCTATGCATTGATCATCCGCGCGTTTTTCCCGGCGAAGGAAGCGGCCGGGCGGATCGGGCTCGTGCTCTCGGCAACGCTGATCGGCATGGCCGTCGGCGGCTGGATGTCGGGCGAGATCTACGACTACTTCCTGTCCTACGGACCGGCCTTCATGAACGGGATCGCCTGGAATATTCTGAACCTGTCGATCGCCACCTTCCTTTTCCTGCGCCTGGGGACCGGGAAGCTCGCGACCGCTTGAGCTGTGCCGGCGGTGTGGCCTTCCTTGTCCGGTCCGGACGCACCGGGCGGGTATCGTCGGTAATCTGCGACCCTCGGTAGATAGGGGATGAAAGGTTTTGCAGGATCTGATCGGCTCCGTTCATCAGAATTCTCTAAAATGATATATTAGAAATATTCTATGCGTTAAAAATCATGTGTCATTTAAATCACGACTTCACACAAATCGCTCTCTGGCCGGCGCATCGATTCAGTATCCCTTGAAAGACCCCCCACAGATCGTCTTGCCTCTCCGGGCGGCAAGGCCAGTTCGGGCGCTGCTGCAGGCGTGGAGGGAATGGTCTGGATGCCGGTTTTCATGGGTGGTGAGAGGTGTGGTCCGCGGCGCGCGTCGGTGGAGGGAGAGACGTCCGGTTGCACCCGCAGCGAAGCGCCGCGATCCCGGTCGAGCGGGCGGCTGCGCCGATTGACCCTTCTCAGCACCGCAGCGGTCGTTCTCCTGGCGGCTCAGCCCGCGCTTGCCGGCGGCGGTGCCGGCGGCGCATCGGGTGGCGGGGCCAATTCGGGCGGTTTGGGCGGAACCTCCAACAACACGGGCGCCGGCGGCGGCGGCAACCCGGGCTCCAATCCCGGCGGCGCTGGCAGCAGCGGCGGCGGTGGCGGGGGCGCCGGTGAAACCCAGGGAACGGGCGGCAACGGGTTCGGGAGTGGCGGCGGTGCCGGAACCGGTCTGAACGGCGCTAACGGCAGTTCGGGTGGTGGTGGCGGTGGCGGCGCCCACGGCCTTGTCGGAACCAGCATTACGGGCTCGCCGACCGGCGGAACCGGCGGAAATGGCGGCAACGGTATCGGGGGCGGCAATGCCAGCGGCGGCGGCGGCGGCGGCGCGGGCGGCTATGGCGCCGTCTACACCGGGACGTCCGGATCGATTGGAGGTTCGTCCGTCCTGACCGGGGGCGTGGGTGGCAGCGGTGGCGCTGGTTCCACCGGCACTACCGACAGCAGCGGCGGTTCGGGCGGTGACGGTGGTATTGGCCTCGTTGCCACCCAACCTGCGGATTTGTCCATCCTCGGCACCCTGCGCGGCGGCAATGGCGGCAACGGAGGGCCCGGCCCCGCCCTTTCCACCACCGCAGACGGCGGCAACGGTGGTGCCGGCGGTGCCGGCTTCTCCACCGACCAGGCGGTTACCCTGACTGTGGGTGGCACGGTCATCGGTGGCAACGGCGGCCTCGGCGGCGGGGGCACGTCCGGCGGAACTTCCGGCGATGGCGGCGCCGGCGGGGCCGGCCTGTCTTTCGGCTCTTCCGCTACCGTGACCGTCACGGGCACCGTGACCGGCGGGAACGGCGCCAACCGCGGCACGCCCGTCTCCGGCGGATCGGCAGGCGCGTACGGCGCCGGCGGTATCGGAATCACCGGCGAGAACCTCGACCTCACGGTGTCCGGAAGCGTGAGTGGCGGGGTCGACGGCAGCAACACCACGCGGGCGAACGCGATCGAGTTCACCGGCGGCACCAACCGGCTGACGCTGGAGGCCGGCTACGGGATCTTCGACACCGTCGTCGCGAACGGAACGACCGATACACTGGCGATCGGAGGGGCGTCCGACTGGACGTTTGGGGTCGCCAGCATCGGATCGGCCAACAAGTTCCGCGGCTTCGACGCATTCGAGAAGACCGGTGCCAGCAGCTGGAGCCTGCTCGGCACCACGACCGAGACGACGCCGTGGACGGTGACGGGCGGCACGCTCGCGATCTCCAACGGGGCTTCGCTGGGATCGTCGTCTGGAACCCTGACCCTGAACGGCGGCACGCTCGGCGTGACCGCATCGACGACCGTTTCCAATCCGGTGGGCGTCGGCTCCGCCAACGGGTCTATCGAAGTTGGAACCGGGGCGTCGGCCTCGGTTCAGGGCGCCGTGTCGGGAACCGGGACGCTGACCAAGTCCGGTCCGGGCCAGATGAGTCTCACCGCCGACAGTTCGGCGTTTGGCGGCAGCACCAACGTGTCGGCCGGCGTGCTCGAAGTCTATGGCGGGCTCGGTGGTGATATCGCAGTCGGCAGCGAGCTGCGGCTGATTCAGAACGCGCCCCGGACCTTCTCCGGCGTCTTCTCCGGAACGGGAACGATCAGCAAGCAGGGATCCGCGACGACGACGCTTTCGGGCGATTCGTCGGGCTTCGCCGGTACCACGACCATTGCGGCCGGAACGCTGAACGTGACCAACGCGCTCGGCGGCGATATCGCGATTGGCGGTAACCTCAGGCTCGACCAGTCGACGGACCGGACCTTTTCCGGAGCGCTCTCCGGAGCGGGCGTCTT